>JAGANQ010000047.1 GCA_017624115.1 Lachnospiraceae bacterium | reverse complement strand
TACCACCAAGGGACTCTGTTACCCATGTAGGGTCACCTGCAAATAACTGATTGTATTCTGGTGTACGTGCGAATTTAACAAGTCTTAACTTCATGATGAAGTGGTCGATAAATTCCTGAATCTGCTCCTCTGTGAAGGTACCGTTCTTTAAGTCTCTTTCAGCGTAGATGTCAAGGAATGTGGAGGTACGTCCAAGGGACATAGCTGCACCGTTCTGCTCCTTAACTGCTGCAAGATATCCGAAGTAAACTGCCTGAATAGCTTCCTGTACGTTTGTTGCAGGATTGGAGATATCAAGACCATAGATATTAGCCAGCTTCTTTAATTCCTTAAGAGCCTTAATCTGCTCGGAAAGCTCCTCTCTGTCACGGATAACGTCAGGAGTCATAACTGTAGAGGTAGTAGCCTTCTGCTCTTCCTTATCCTTGATTAAGAAGTCAACACCGTATAATGCAACACGACGGTAGTCACCGATGATACGTCCGCGTCCATAAGCATCAGGAAGACCAGTGATAATATGGTTGGAACGGCATACTCTCATCTCTGGAGTGTAAGCATCAAATACACCGGCATTGTGTGTCTTTCTGTGGATAGTAAAGAACTCTTCAATCTCAGGGTCAATCTTGTAGCCGTTTGTTGTAAGAGCTGCCTTAGCCATGTTGATACCGCCGTATGGCTGTAAGGAACGCTTAAAAGGCTTATCTGTCTGGAAACCAACGATTTTCTCTAAATCCTTATTTAAATAGCCTGCTGCATGGGAGGTGATTGTGGAAGGAACCTTAGTATCCATATCCAGAACACCGCCTGCTTCTCTTTCCTGCTTTGCTAAATCCATTACCTGTGCCCAAAGAGTGCTGGTAGCCTCGGTAGGACCTGCAAGGAAGGAGTCATCACCTGTGTAAGGTGTATAATTCTTCTGAATAAAGTCTCTGACATCGACTTCTTTGTCCCATTTTCCAGGAACAAAATCTTTCCATTCTGGTCTCATTAGTTGTTTCCTCCTGTTATGAAAAAAGTTTATAGTTTTCTCCGGCAAGCCGGAGTGTTTACTGATTTCTCTTTACAGTATGTATTATATCTGAATACTGTATACACGTCAATACAAAAGATGTAGATTTCTTGTTCTTTTTTTAGTACAAACGCAGTATTTACAAGCCTTAGCGGCATTTTAACGTAGTGAAGCGGTAAACTCTTTGGTAGTATGGCAATGCGGCTTCCGTACTATTTATTTTCTGGTGTGAATGTGGTATAATACTCATAATTTTATTGTGATAAAGCAATAAAATTATGCTATGCTAAAGCGAGCAAAATATTCATATTGTTGAGGGGAAATATGACAAAAAAGAAAATAATAAATGCGAAGAGACAATACATTATGACTTTGGGCTGTACTCTGGTCGCGATACTGCTAATTGTGGATTTTACATTTCTGTCTTTTTATTATATTGCAAGAAGTGATGCAGTCGCAATAGGGGAGGGCTCGGTGGCAGAACAGTCGGAAAGACTGAATAATTTTCTCTTAAAGGGTTTAGATGTACTTGAGGTTACAGGCATTACCGTGGATTACATGCTGGATGAGGGAGCCGATTCAGAGGAAATACTGGAATATCTGACACGTCAGACGAGGGATTATGCTGAAAAAATAGATGGAAATTATACCGGAATATATGGGCTGTTTAAGGGGGAGTATCTGGATGGTGTAGGCTGGATACCGGACGAGGATTATGATCCAAAGACCCGTCCATGGTATATTGCTGCAGTAGAGGCAAATGGCGCACCGGTTATTGTATCACCATATGTTGATGCACAGACAAACAGCGTTATGATTTCTGTGAGCCAGATGCTGTCAGATGGTGAAAGTGTTATTTCCCTTGATATTGTTATGGATGAGATGCAGAGGTTTGCCGAGAATATCAATCTAAATGGCAAGGGATATGGATTTATTATTGATGAAGAGGGACTGGTGGTTGCCCATTCTGATGAGAAGGAGAAAGGGAAAAATTATCTGTCAGATGAAGCGTGTCAGGGTACTGAAATGCAGAAAATTATAGAAAAGGTTATTGATGGCAGAGGGGAGACTATTAGTGTCAGAATAAATGGAGAAGACAGCAGAGTATTTTCCAAGATGGTTCAGGAAGACTGGTATGTAGTGATGATAATCAATGTTCACGATTTGTTTAAAAAGGTTGAAACAAATCTTGTGATTAATATAGGATTATCTATGCTTATATTTGCAGTGGTTGCATATTTCGTCAGATTAAGCTATCAGAACAGAACCGTGGCAATGCAGTATGCGGATGAATTGAAGGAATATCAGTCTACTCTGGAGGAACGGGTGGAGGAGCAGACGGAAGAGATTAAGGGACAGGTTGTACGGATGGTGCAGATTCAGGAGGATGCTGTTGAAGGAATGGCAACTCTGATTGAAAGCCGTGACGGAAAT
The DNA here is from genome assembly GCA_017624115.1 of Lachnospiraceae bacterium. Lineage (GTDB taxonomy): Bacteria > Bacillota > Clostridia > Lachnospirales > Lachnospiraceae > RGIG8607. The sequence goes on along the minus strand of JAGANQ010000047.1, from coordinate 27,455 downwards.
ACCGGAGAGCATGTACGAAATACAAAGCAATATGTATCTATGATATTAAAGTATATGCATGAGAATAAGATGCATGAGGGGGAGATTACAGACAGCTTTATAGCGAAGATGGAAAGCGCAGCAATACTTCATGATGTCGGAAAAATAAAGATTTCGGATGTTGTGTTAAATAAGCCGGGCAGATTCACTCCAGAGGAGTATGAAATTATGAAGACTCATGCGGCATATGGAGGAGAAATAGTAAAAGATGTTCTGGGAAAAAATGCGGATGAGGAATTAGTTCAGATAGCAAGTGAGATTGCTCGTTATCACCACGAAAAGTGGGATGGCAGAGGCTATCCGGATGGATTAAAGGGGGAAGAAATACCTCTGAGTGCAAGAATTATGGCGGTTGCCGATGTGTTTGATGCACTAGTCTCAAAAAGAATATATAAGGATGCGATGCCTGTGGAAAAGGCAATGCAGATACTGAAACAGGATGCCGGAACCCATTTTGACCCGGAGATAGTGGAGGTATTTATTAAGCTGAAACCAACGATTGAGCAGCATCTTAAAGAAAACAGTATATAAAAAGAGAACCGATAGAATTGCATCTATCGGTTTCTCTTTTTATGCTTTAGCTGCAAGATATTCGTTCAGGGTATTTACAAGCTCGTCCGCATCAAGTCCGTGAACCATAGCAGCCTCTTCAAGGGATTCACCTTGAGCAGAAGGACAGCCGATGCAGTGCATGCCTGCAGCCATAAGAACCGGTGCAAGATTAGCATCTATCTTTAAAATGTCGTAAATAATCATATCCTTTGATACCTGTGCCATAATATAACCTCCTAAAGTTGTTGTAAAGTACTCCGGCAGAACTTCGAAAAACCTGCGGTTTTCCTCAGTCGCTACGCTCGCCAAATGGAAATAATTGCATCTGACCAGGCAAGCCTGGCATCTGCATTCTTTCCACTTTTCTCTGCCTCACCGAACATTATAATACATCCCCGAGGATTTGTAAAGCGGAGCCGTCTATCATAATCTGGTAATGTTCCCGGAAAAATTCTTCTTTTTCGGAAGAGGCATTCTCTTTAGTGCCGTATTCAGATACGATGTTGAGTACCTTGTTGAATTCCTGAGGGGTGTGGTCGGATTTTGTTAATACCAGATGATAAATCTGGTGCCGGGAATCCTTGTACAGAGAATTCCTTCCCATATAAATGTTGTTTAAAACCCGTGCAAGCTGCTCGATTGTACTGAAGTTGTCGAACGAATAAAAGCGTATTACATTCTGATTTTCCTGCTTTTTTTCGGTGTCTGCCAAGGACTGCTTTCCATCAGAACCGTCTGTTCCCGCATACAGAGCGGAAGAACTGTCTCCGTCAGGGACAGAGAAAAGCTCCAGAACATCATCTGCGTTAGAAAAATCTTCAGCACCGCCTATTGTATCTAGATCGCCCAAATCGTCCATGTCTTCATAGGAAGGAGTGAACTTGGAAAAACGGGTATCCAGCTCTTCCGGGTCATCGACCTTGGTAATAATCAGAACAATGGATTCAGCAGACATAGGAATGGCTTCTATCATAAGTGGAAGATCATCCGCTTCAAAACCAAATTCGTAAGCCGCCTGCTGCATCATATCGCGAAAAAGATTTTTTGCTTTTTCAGTGCCATAGGCAAGCTCACTGATTTTAATCTCTCGTGATGCAAGATCATTTTTATTCAGCGTACAGCGGATTTGATTATCGCTAATTTTTTCGATTTTCATAATATACTCCTTACTGTTTCTGGTGCCTGTCATCGAAGCACAGACATTTACTGGCCTGTCTATAGTATAACCGATAAACGTTCTCCCGTAAAGTTAAAATCACTATTTGTCGAAAAATAACTATTCAAGTTGAAAGAAAACAGCTTGAATTATACTGAAAAAATTGTTATACTGTATAACAAGAGATGAGTTCTCCGAAGAACAGTCAGTTGTTTCGGAAAGGAGGACCATTCATTGTTCATCATATATCAGCCGCAGGCTGGTAATCTTACGTCAGAGCGAATCGCTGACAATATCCCATGAGTTTATTTGAATTATTTTATCATGCAGGAAAAGGAATTCTACAATAGGATATCCTGAAACTCAGAAAATATCATTTGTACTCTGTATTTATAAAAAAATGGAAACAGACTGATTCTTTCAGAACACATCTCTTGACATCAACCGTTCTTCTGCTGCGTTGGCAGTATCCTGAAATATCGGAGCATATGTTGGCTGGCCGCCCGTTTATAGACAAAGAGCCGATATTCAGAAAGAAGCATCGACCTGGAAATTATAATATATCACACGAGGAGCGCGGCTAAAGCGAAAAGGAGCGCGGCTAAAGCGCACAAGGCGCAGCCGCGCGCAGGTTCGCGATTGCAGAAAGGAGAATGTACTTGAGGGTGGATATTGAATTTTTCAGCTATCAGGAAAAATGGAAGAAGTACGAGGGGCTTTTGAAGGAGCTGCTTGCCTACCAGACAAAACATATAAGCCTGATGCTGAATGGAAGACAGAGTACGCCGTACGAAATCACGTATGCCTGTATGGCAGCGGAGGAGGGTGGATATATGCGTGATTACGTCGGAGATGATGATGGAAGGCTGATACAGATTTCATTTGATAAAATAAGGGAGTAAAATAAAACAAGTAGTCAGGAGAAATCCGCAGGCAGCGGTTTCTGGGAGAAGAGTTCCCCTCTATGTAACCCGATGCGAAGAGACTGCTGCCTGACGGAAAACTCTGCTTATGGACAGGGAAAATAAGATATGCTATACTAAAGAAAAAATAGTTACAAGAGAGTGTATACAGGAGGAATAAGCTTTGAAGAAGAAATTGATAATGACGGCAGTGGTACTTGTACTGATACTGGGTATTGCCGGTGGTGCAGCAGTCAGTATGCTGGCGGAGCGTTACCGCCCGACAACGGAGAGGACAGACCTGTATACATATTTTAATATAGAAGAAAGCAACAGTGAAGATGTGATTCTGTTTTTGCAGGATGAGGAACTCATGCAGACACGCACAGAGCATTTCGTAAAGCTTCTGGATGGGGAGCTGTATATTCCGTACAGCCTGGTGACAGAAGAGTGCAATGCCAGATTTTATTGGGATGAGTCTGCTCAGATGATGGTTTTTACCACAGCATATGAGGTATATAAGATTCCACTGGGAAGCAGTACCTATACCATAGACGGACAGGAGCAAAGCTATGACTGTGAGATTGTTAAAAAAGCAGGGGATGAGCTTTACATGAGCCTGGATTATGTCGGGGAATATTCGGATATTTATTATGAATACTATGAGAACCCTGCGCGGCTGATGCTTTATAATAAGTGGGGTACGATTGAAAGCTATAAAGAGGCAGCAAAAGAGGGAGCAATCCGTGTGCTCGGCGGAATTAAGAGTGAGATTCTGACTGATGTGGCAGCAGGAGAAAGACTGCTGGTACGTTATGAGATGGAGGAATGGGCATGTGTGCAGAATGAGTCCGGTGTGCAGGGCTATATCGAGAAGAATGTGCTTGGGGAAAACAAAATCAGTGTGGACATTTCTAATGCCGAGTATGAAGAGCCGGAATATCCATCGCTTGCTCTTGAGCGTGAGGATAAGGTCAACATGGCGTGGCATCAGGTCTATGCAGGCTGTGACGGAAGTGTACTGGAGGAAGCAATGCGAGGTGTGACAGGTGTAAATGTCATTGCTCCCACGTGGTTCTATATGTCAGATAACGATGGAAATCTGGTTTCTCTTGCCAGTGCAGATTATGTAAACCGTGCACATGAGATGGGGCTCGAGGTCTGGGGACTGGTGGAAAATATGACCTATGACATCAGCACCTATGAAATACTTTCCCGCATGGAAAGCCGTGAACATCTGGTGGATGAGCTTATCCGGTATGCGCTGGAATACAAGCTTGACGGAATCAATGTAGATATTGAGGGGCTGAGCTTTGACGCAGAGGAAGCATTTATCCAGTTTATCAGAGAGCTTTCGATAAAGTGTCGTGCAAACAGTCTGGTGCTTTCTATAGATAACTATGTTCCTACAGCTTCCAGCGACCATTATAACCGCCGCGAACAGGGAATTGTGGCAGATTATGTAATAATTATGGGATATGACGAGCATTATGCCGGAATGAGTGAGGCAGGCTCAACAGCATCAATTGGGTTTGTGAAGGACGGAATCCAGAAAACTCTGGAGGAGGTACCGAAGGAAAAGGTAATCAATGGTGTTCCTTTTTATACACGTGTCTTTAAACAGATTCCAGAGACGGCAGCTACAGAGGAACAGAAAAAGTACCTTCCGCTGGTAGAGGATAAAAACTCAGAATATGGCAGATATCTGCTGGACAGCACGGCTGTGTCGATTGCACAGGCAGAGAAGCTTTTAAGAGATAATAATGTTACGCCTGTCTGGAATGAGGCGCTTGGACAATATTATGGTGAATATGAGGCAAATGGCTGTAAATATATGATCTGGCTGGAAAATGAGACCTCTATCGGACTGAAGGTGGACTTGATTCGTGACTATGAGCTTGCCGGTATTGCAGAATGGAGTCTGAATCTGGCAAAATCTGCGATATGGACAACCATTTCAGAGCATCTGGAGTAAGTGCGAGTCATTGGAATGATATGGATTTCCCCGCATACATTGTAGTAATTGCAAGTGTGCGGGGATATTTTATGCAAAAAAAATGGGAGCTTTTTTTATCACTTATTCTGATTGTGACAGTGTCCTGTATTGCCAGAGGTATGGGCACAGTAGAGAGTATGTCGGACTCGGTCGACAACAGGGTTGTGGTTATAGATGCAGGACACGGCGGGTCTGACCCGGGAAAAATCGGAGTAAATGATGCGCTGGAAAAGGACATTAATCTGAGCATTGCCCTTAAGGTCAGGGATATACTGGAAAAAAAAGGGATTACCGTGGTGATGACCAGAGAAACAGAGGACGGACTGTATCAGGAGAGTGATACGAATAAAAAACGTTCCGATATGCAGAAACGATGTGAAATTATCGCGGAAAGCAAGTGCAGCATTGCGGTCAGTATCCATCAGAACAGCTACCATGAGGAAGGCGTGTCGGGACCGCAGGTATTTTATTATGCGACCTCTACAGAGGGACAGCAGCTTGCGATTATTATTCAGAATGAGCTGATTGACCAGCTTTCACCGGAGAAAAAGAGGACGGCAAAGCCGAATGACAGCTATTATCTTCTAAAGAAAGCTGTCTGCCCGATAGTTATTGTTGAGAGCGGGTTTTTAAGCAACTGGAATGAGGCACAGCTGCTTGTAACAGAAGAGTATCAGCAGAAGGTGGCGCAGGCGGTTGCGGATGGTGTGGAAAAGCATCTCAGCCTGAAATAGTATGTAAAAATAACGTAAAAATAAAAAATGCATATTGTAAAAAAACGCTAATTCTGTTATAATTTAAGTAATACAATTGTACGAAAGTATTATATATTGAAAGGTTGTGTAGTGTATGGGAAACGCAAATGAAAGAACGGAAAGAAAAGCAAGGTTTGGAATGGCATTGCAGCTGTCTATGTTGGCAATTCTGCCGTTAGTGGTTGTCGCGGCGATATTATCGGTTATAGCGATGAACTCACTTAAGAGCGGCATGCAGTCCGAGGCACTGGTCGGACTGTCAGACCTGTCTGAAAGTGTAGCGGCAACCTATGAGATTATAGATTCCGGCTCCTGGCATCTCGAGGCAGATGGTCTATACAAGGGGGAGACGAACCTTTCTGCCGATATGACATTGTTCGATAAGTTTGTTGCAAATTCTGACGCAGATGTCACACTCTTTTATGGTGATACCCGTCAGGTGACATCCTTAATTGACCATAATACCGGAGAACGTATCATTGGAACCCAGGCAACAGCTGAGGTTATCGAAACGGTACTGAATCAGGGAAAGAATTATGAGTCTACAAATGTAAAAGCAAATGGTGAAGCATACTATGCGTATTATATACCATTGCGGGACTCTGCAACAGGACAGGTTATCGGTATGGTATTTGCCGGAAAACCAAGTGCGGATATAAACGGATATATCAATTCCAGATTAAGTGTTATTCTTGGTGTAACTGTAGCTTTGATTCTGGCAAGCGCTGTATTATGTATCTTGGTAGGAGAAAGAATCGCCCGAGGTATCAAGGAAGCAGAAAAGGTGATTCAGAACCTTGAGCTTGGAGACTTGACTGTGAGTCCATCTGAAAGACTGCTGAAGAAAAAAGATGAGATTGGATTAATGGCAAGGTCACTGGAGCATCTTCGCAGTACTTTGCATGGTATTGTGACAGATATAAAGAGTGCTTCTGAAAAATTATCTGCAACCGGAGAAAATCTGGATAGTATGGCAGCACAGACGAACAACACAGCCAATGAAATCGGCACCGCAGTGGAAGGAATTTCCAAGGGCGCGATGTCCCAGGCAGAAGAAATTGAGACAGCTACCCTGCAGATTTCGAAAATGGGCGAGGAAATCAGTGATATTGTAAACAGAGTAGATAATCTTGATGATACTGCTTCCGATATGCAGAAGGCAGGAAATCTTTCCGAAAAGATTGCGGGAGAGCTGAAAGATTCGAATGATAAAACAGTGGAAGCAATCGAGCGTATTGGCAAACAGGTATGGGCAACGAATGAATCCGTAGAAAAAATCAGAATGGCAGTGGATGCCATCACAGAGATTGCAAGCCAGACAAATCTGTTGTCATTGAATGCGAGTATTGAAGCAGCACGTGCAGGGGAACAGGGAAAGGGCTTTGCAGTTGTAGCCTCTGAAATCCAGAAGCTGGCAGAGCAGTCCGGTGAATCTGCGAAGGTCATTGAGGATATTGTGAATAAGCTTTACAGCGAGTCTGAATTGTCTGTAAGTGCTATGGCAGAGATGCGTGAAATTATTAAAGAACAGAAAGAAAAGCTGGATGAGACAACCAGACAGTTTGCCCGTGTAAGTGAAGGCATTGGTGAGTCCAGAAAGGAAACCTCTGTTATCAAGACGAAGACAGATGGATGTAATGACTCCCGAGATAAGGTTATGGATGTTATGTCGAGTCTGTCTGCTATTTCAGAAGAGAATGCAGCATCCTCGGAGGAGACAACTGCTTCTATGCAGGAGCTGAATGCAACGATTAACCTGCTTGCTGAGGAAGCTATGAAGATTCGTGATATGTCACAGAATATGGAAGAGAAGATAAAGATATTCAAATTATAATTACAAAGTGAGGAAGACCGCTGCAAATGAAAGGTTTGCGGCGGTTCTTTTTGCTTATCGGGAAATTGAAAAAAAGATTTACACTTTTCCGCGGATATACTATTATATAAGTATGAGAAAAACTTGATATAAGGAAGGAGATAAGGTATGCAAAGTGTAAAACTGTCAAAAGTAATTGACAAGATGGGTTTGAAGAACCTGACACCGGAAATTGATGTAAACGGGATACGTATTACACAGCCGGATGTGAACCGGCCGGCGCTTCAGCTTACAGGCTTTTTTGATCATTTTGATACAGACCGTATCCAGATTATTGGATATGTGGAGGCAGCATATTTGGATAATCTGGACATAGAGAGAAAGATAAAGATTTACAATCAGCTCCTTTCGAGTAATATCCCATGTCTGGTATTCTGCCGTGATATTAAGCCGGATCAGGAGCTGCTGGATATTGCGGTACATTATGCTGTGCCGATTTTTGTGACCTCCAGCAGTACCTCTTCTTTTATGGCAGAGGTTATCCGCTGGCTGAAGGTGCAGCTGGCACCGACCATTACTATTCATGGTGTACTGGTTGATGTATATGGTGAAGGTGTGCTGATTATGGGTGAAAGCGGAATCGGTAAGAGTGAGGCGGCACTGGAGCTTATCAAGCGAGGACATCGTCTGGTAACGGATGATGTTGTGGAGATCCGTAAGGTGAGCGATGAGACGTTGATTGGTACAGCGCCGGAGATAACCAAACATTTTATCGAATTGAGAGGTATCGGTATCATTGATGTTAAATCACTGTTTGGTATCGAAAGTGTAAAGGACACACAGTCGATTGATATGGTCATCAAGCTGGAAGACTGGAACAAGGACAAGGAATATGACCGTCTTGGCATGGAAGAAGAGTATACAGAATTCCTTGGAAACAAGGTAGTCTGCCATTCTCTGCCGGTTCGTCCGGGAAGAAATCTGGCTGTTATCGTAGAGACGGCAGCAGTTAATTACCGTCAGAAGAAGATGGGCTATAATGCAGCGAAGGAGCTGTATAACCGTGTGCAGAGAAATCTGGCAAAGCGCAATGAGGAAGAGGATGATTAGGGATGAAGGACATTCGCGTTGGCGTGGATGTGGGCGGAACGACAGTGAAGCTCGGGCTGTTCCGCGCAGATACACTGACAGATAAATGGGAGATTCCAACCAGAACAGAGAAGAATGGAGTAGGGATTCTCTCAGACATAAAGGACAGTATAGAAGAGAAGCTAAAGGAAAAAAATATCAGCAAAGAAGAGGTACTGGGTGTAGGCATCGGAGTGCCGGGACCTGTTGATGCAGAGGGTATTGTGCATGGCTGTGTGAATCTCGGCTGGCAGACATTTTCTGTGGAGAAGGAGCTTGGTGAGCTGCTTAAATTGCCTGTGAAAGCCGGAAATGATGCCAACGTTGCCGCACTGGGGGAGCAGTGGCAGGGCGGCGGACGAGGTTGCGGCAGTATGGTGATGATAACACTGGGAACCGGTGTGGGCGGCGGTATTGTCCTTAACGGAAAGATTCTGGCAGGTGTCCATGGCGCTGCCGGTGAAATAGGACATATGCCGGTTGTGTATGATGAGACGGAATACTGTAACTGCGGAAAGAAAGGGTGTCTGGAGCAGGCGGCATCAGCTACCGGTATCGTAAGAACAGCAAAAAGGCTGCTGGCACAGTCATCGCAGGAATCAACACTCAGGGGCAGGGAGGATTTCACAGCCAGAGATGTCTTTGATGAGGCGAAGAAGGGTGATGCACTTGCCGGACAGGCAGTGGAGCGGCTGGGAGAATATCTTGGAATCGCTGCGGCACACATAGCCTGCGTTGTTGACCCGGAGGTATTTGTTATCGGCGGAGGCGTGTCCAGAGCGGGAGAGGTTCTAATCGAAACGATTAAGAAATATTATAAAGAAAAGGCATTTAAAGGAACGAGAGAAGCCGGCTTTAAGCTGGCAGAGCTGGGAAATGATGCCGGAATTTATGGCGCAGCGAGACTGCTGTAGGTGCTGCAGAAAAGAGGCGTGGTTTGAAGAAGAGATTTGAGGAAGAATTGACAAGGGTATTCGGGGCAGACAGGATTCTGTACAATGAACCGATGAAAAATCATACTACTTTCCGCGTGGGCGGGGAAGTGGAGTATTTTCTGATGCCGTCTTCTGTGGAGGAGATACAGGCAGCAATCAATCTCTTTAGAGAATATGCGGTTCCTTTTATGGCAGTAGGAAATGGCAGTAATCTTCTGGTGGGAGATAAGGGACTTGAGGGAGCCGTGCTTCATCTGGGAAAGAATTTCTGTGAAATTCGTGTGCAGGGAATGAAGGTCAGTGCACAGGCAGGAGCGCTGCTGTCTGTGATTGCGAACAGAGCGGCGAAGGAAGCACTTACCGGGTTGGAGTTCGCAGCAGGTATTCCGGGAAGTCTGGGCGGGGCAATCACCATGAATGCAGGAGCCTACGGCGGAGAGATGAAGCAGATAGTGAAAACGGTATGTGTTCTTACGGAGGACGGACAGGTACAGACCATATCAAACGAGGAGATGGAGTTTGGTTACCGCCACAGCATCATACCGGGCAGAAAGCTGCTGGTGCTTTCTGCAGAGCTTGATCTTAAGCAGGGCGATGCAGAAAGCATTTGCAGTACTATGCAGGAGCTTGCGAGACGGCGCCGGGAGAAGCAGCCGCTGGAATATGGCAGTGCAGGCAGTACCTTTAAAAGACCGGAGGGATATTTTGCCGGCAAGCTGATTATGGATGCCGGACTTGCCGGGTTCCAGATTGGCGGTGCCAGAGTATCCGAGAAGCACTGCGGCTTTGTCATCAATGCCGGCGGTGCGACTGCGCAGGACGTTGTGGATGTGATGGAGCATGTAAAAAAGACGGTAATGGAGAAGTTTTCTGTCGTACTGGAGCCGGAGGTAAAGCTTGCAGGACGATTTTGAAAAAGCATAGGATAGCTTTGGAGGTAAGAGATGAGGCTTGTGATAGTGACAGGAATGTCCGGAGCTGGAAAAAGTACGGCATTGAGAATGCTGGAGGATGCCGGATATTACTGCGTGGATAATCTTCCGATTGCATTGATTACGAAATTTGCAGACCTGATTTTTTCCCAGAACCGTGAGATAAGCAAGGCGGCTCTGGGAATCGATATTAGAAACGGACAGGCTCTCGAGGACATGAAGCAGGTTCTGGAGGAGATGACGGCGAAAAATTATAATTATGAAATTTTGTTTCTGGAGGCATCGGATGAAACACTGGTAAAGCGTTATAAGGAAACGAGGAGAAGCCATCCCCTTGCAGTAGACGGAAGAATCGACAGGGGAATCGCATTGGAACGCGAGAGAATAGAATTTCTGAAAAAGCAGGCGGACTATATCCTGAATACCAGCCAGCTTCTGACCAGAGAGCTTAAGATAGAACTGGAAAAGATTTTTGTCAGGGATGAGGATTTCAGGAATCTGTTTATCACGGTACTGTCCTTTGGCTTCAAGTATGGCATTCCGCAGGATGCAGACCTGGTTTTTGATGTCCGTTTTCTGCCGAACCCGTATTATGTCGAAGAATTAAAGTATAAGACGGGAAATGATAAGGAAATTCAGGATTATGTGATGGGCTTTGAGCCGGCTCATATTTTTGTGGATAAGCTGGAGGACATGCTGAGGTTTCTGATACCGAATTATATTCTGGAGGGTAAGAATCAGCTCGTCATTGCGATTGGCTGTACCGGCGGCAAGCACCGTTCTGTCACGCTGGCAAATGAAATATATCAACGTCTTCAGGCGGAAGAGGCGGGCTACGGAGTTAAGATTGAACACAGAGATATTGAAAAGGACGCGAAGAGAAAAGCGTTAAAATAGGAGCAGAAGGAAGAAAACTATGTCATTTTCCAGTGAAGTAAAGGATGAATTGTCCCGCCAGATGTCACAGGCCAGACATTGCCAGATAGCCGAGGCAGCGGCAATCATCAGCCTGTGCGGCAGGATTCTGATATCCAGTGATGATAAATACTGTATTAAAGTTCACACAGAGAACATAGCGGTGGCTAGAAAATATTTTACGCTGCTTCGGGAGACATTTAGGGTGAACACAGAGATATCCATTCGCCAGAATGCGTACCTGAAAAAAAGCAGAACCTATACGGTGACAATTCCTGACCATGAGGATTCCATGCGGGTATTGCAGGCAACCAGACTGATAGATGAGCATCAGGAGATAGGGGAGAATTTGTCGGTAGTGGGAAATCTGGTAGTTCAGCAGAGCTGCTGTAAGCGTGCCTTTATCCGCGGCGCGTTTCTGGCTACAGGGTCTATCAGTGACCCGGAGAAATCCTATCATTTTGAAATTGTGTGTGCGACGATGCCGAAGGCAGAGCAGCTGCGGGACATTATAGCTGCATTTGATATCGAGGCGAAGATTATACAGCGCAAGAAATATTATGTGGTATATATAAAAGAAGGATCACAGATAGTGGACATTCTCAATGTCATGGAGGCACATGTTGCATTGATGAACCTGGAGAATGTGCGTATTCTGAAAGAAATGAGAAATTCTGTAAACCGTAAGGTAAACTGTGAGACAGCCAATATCAATAAGACGGTATCGGCAGCCGTGAAGCAGTTAGAAGATATCATGTATATTCGCGACACGGTGGGACTTGGCACATTGCCGGAGGGACTGGAGGAAATTGCCCTGAAGCGTCTGGAGCAGCCGGAGGCTACTCTCAAGGAGCTGGGCATCATGCTCAATCCTCCGGTGGGAAAATCCGGCGTGAACCACAGGCTTAGAAAGCTCAGCCTGATAGCAGAGAATCTCAGGGACGAGCGGGAAGAAAATGAACGATACACGCAGTCAGAGGAAAGCAGCAATTAGAAAAGGAGAAACCAGAGATGGCATTTACACATCTGCATGTGCATACAGAATATAGTCTTCTGGATGGTTCCAGTAAGATAGACGAGCTTGTGGACAGAGTGAAGGAGCTTGGTATGGACAGCATTGCCATTACAGACCATGGTGTCATGTATGGTGTGATTGATTTTTATCGTGCCTGTAAGGCGAGAGATATAAAACCGATTATTGGCTGTGAGGTTTATGTAGCTCCCGGCTCCCGTTTTGATAAGGAGGCAAATGCCGGTGAGGACAGATATTATCATCTTGTGCTGCTGGCTGAGAACAATACAGGCTATGCGAATCTGATGAAGATTGTGTCCAAGGGCTTTGTGGAGGGCTTTTACTATAAGCCGCGTGTAGATTATGAAGTATTAGAGACTTACCATGAGGGAATTATAGCGTTGAGTGCATGTCTTGCCGGTGAGATACCGCGCTATCTGGAGCGCGGCATGTATGAAGAGGGAAAGCAGGCAGCATTGCGCTATGAAAAGATATTTGGCAGGGGGAATTTCTTCCTTGAATTACAGGACCATGGAATTCCTGCACAGAAAACAGTAAATCAGCAGCTTTTGCGTTTAAGCAGAGATACCGGTATGGAGCTGGTGGCTACGAATGACTGCCATTATACCTATGAAACGGATGTGGAGGCACATGATATCCTGCTCTGTATTCAGACAGGAAAGCGTGTGAGTGATGAGGACCGTATGCGCTATGAGGGCGGGCAGTATTACTGCAAAGCTCCGGAGGAGATGGAGAGGCTGTTCCCTTATGCGAAAGAGGCGATAGAGAACACCCATAAGATTGCGGAGCGGTGTAATGTAGAGATAGAATTTGGTGTTACCAAGCTTCCGAAATATGATGTGCCGGAGGGCTATACCTCCTGGGAATATCTGAATAAGCTGTGCTTTGAGGGTCTTAAGCGCCGCTATCCCGAGGCAGGTAAGGAGTTAACCGATCAGCTTAATTATGAGCTTGATGTTATCAAAACCATGGGATATGTGGATTATTTCCTCATCGTGTGGGATTTTATTAATTTTGCGAAAAGAAACGGAATCCCTGTAGGACCGGGACGAGGCTCGGCAGCAGGAAGTATCGTGGCATATACATTGGAGATTACAGACATTGACCCTGTCCGGTATGGACTGGTATTTGAACGTTTCCTGAACCCGGAGAGAGTGTCGATGCCGGATATTGACGTTGACTTCTGCTATGAGAGAAGGCAGGAGGTCATTGATTATGTCGTGGAGAAATATGGCAAAGACCGGGTGGTACAGATAGTGACCTTTGGTACACTGGCGGCGCGAGGTGTTATCCGTGATGTCGGGCGTGTGCTGGACATGCCGTATGCGACAGTCGATGCGATAGCCAAGATGGTGCCGAATGAACTGAATATCACGATTGATAAGGCACTGAAGATGAATCCGGATTTATTGAAGATTTACAATGAGCAGGAGGAGGTACATTATCTGATTGATATGGCGAAGCGTCTGGAAGGGCTTCCACGCCATACCTCAATGCACGCGGCAGGCGTTGTTATCAGCCAGAAATCAGTGGATGAGTATGTGCCGTTGTCCCGGGCGTCAGACGGCTCGATTACGACACAGTTTACGATGACGATACTGGAGAATCTGGGACTTCTGAAAATGGATTTTCTGGGTCTGAGAACTCTGACTGTTATCCAGAATGCCGTGAACCTTTTGAAAAAAAGCCGGAATATTGAGCTGGATATGCACGATATTGATTATAATGATAAACAGGTGCTGGCATCTCTGGGCACAGGCAAGACAGATGGAGTGTTCCAGCTTGAAAGCTCCGGTATGAAGAGCTTTATCAAGGAATTAAAGCCGCAGAGCCTGGAGGATGTAATTGCCGGAATCTCTCTGTACCGTCCGGGACCGATGGATTTTATTCCGCAGTATCTTAAGGGCAAGAATAACTCGGATAAGGTCACGTATGACTGCCCACAGTTGAAACCGATTCTGGAGCCGACCTATGGCTGTATCGTTTATCAGGAACAGGTTATGCAGATTGTGCGTGACCTGGCAGGCTATACGATGGGACGAAGCGACGAGGTCCGCAGAGCCATGTCAAAGAAGAAAACGGCTGTCATGGAGAAGGAGCGTCAGAACTTTGTCTACGGAAATAAGGAAGAAAACGTGCCGGGCTGTATCGCAAACGGGATTGATGAAAAGACGGCGAATAAAATCTATGATGAGATGATTGATTTCGCCAAATATGCCTTCAACAAATCACATGCGGCGGCCTATGCGGTGGTTTCCTATCAGACTGCTTATCTGAAATATTACTATCCGGTAGAGTTCATGGCGGCGCTGATGACCTCTGTCATTGACAATACTTCCAAGGTGTCTGAGTATATTCTGACCTGTAAGCAGATGAATATTCCGATTCTTCCGCCGGATATTAACGAGAGCGAAGGCTCTTTTTCGGTATCGGGCGGGGCTATCCGCTATGGGCTTAGTGCGGTAAAGAGTGTCGGCAGAAGTGTGGTGGATGCTATTGTGCAGGAAAGAGAGGAACGCGGCAGATATAAGAGTCTTGAGGATTTTATTGACCGTATGAGCGGAAAGGATAATAATAAGCGTACGGTGGAAAATCTTATCAAGGCGGGAGCCTTTGACAGCATGGGCGGCACCAGAAAGCAGTATGTCAGTGTGTATGCTGCAATTATGGAGCAGGTGAATGACAGGAGGAAGAAATCGGTAGAAGGTCAGATGAGCCTGTTTGATTTTGCTTCTGAGGAAGAAAAACAGGATTATGAGATAAAAATGCCAGATGTGGGAGAATATAAGAAGGAGCTTCTGCTCGCCTTTGAGAAGGAGGTGCTCGGCTTCTATATCAGCGGTCATCCGATGGAGGAGTATGAGGCTTCATGGAGAAAGAATATCACGGCGATGACCTCTGATTTTGTGATTGATGAGGAAACACAGGAGTCGAAGCTACATGATGGAGAGAAGGTCCGGGTAGGCGGCATGATTACCGGAAAGACCGTAAAGACGACTAAGACCAATAAGCTCATGGCATTTATCACGCTGGAGGATTTGGTAGGCTCTGTCGAAGTACTGATTTTCCCGAAGGATTATGATAAATACCGCGATAAGCTGACGGAGGAAAATAAGGTGTACATTCAGGGGAGAGTGTCCGCCAACGAAGAGGAGAACGGAAAGCTCATCTGTGAGAAAATCATAGGCTTCGACGAGGTGCCGAGACAGCTGTGGGTTCAGTTTGCTGATATGGAGGAGTACAAGGCACGTTACCAGACTTTGATTGATATTATCCGGGATTCAGATGGAAATGATTCAGTGGGAATTTTTCTGGCGAAGGAGAAGGCTCAGAAAATTCTTCCGCCAAGCCAGAGTGTGAAAATCGGCAGAGAGCTGCTGGAAAAGCTGCATCAGGAATTTAGTGAAAAAAATATCAAAGTTCTTGATAAAGGTATTGAAAACATTTCTAAAATGAATTAGAATAATGCTGAATGTAGATGTGTCGGAAAAGACTGTTATCCGCAGAAATTCTGCGATAGATATGGAGGAGCATTATGGCAAAAGAGATTAAAACAATAGGCGTACTGACAAGCGGTGGTGATGCACCGGGAATGAATGCGGCAATCCGTGCCGTAGTAAGAACAGCCCTTGCCAATGGTAAGCAGGTAAAGGGTATCCTGAAGGGATATCAGGGTCTGCTGAATGAAGAGATTATTGATATGGAGAAATCCAGCGTTTCCAGTATTATTCAGAAGGGTGGTACGATTCTTGGTACAGCCCGCTGCGAGGAATTTACCACACCGGAAGGTCAGAAAAAGGGCGCTGATATATGTAAGAAGCATGGAATCGACGGACTGGTAGTCATCGGCGGCGACGGCTCCTTCCGCGGCGCGCAGAAGCTGGCAAATCTGGGAATCAATGCGATCGGTATTCCGGGTACGATTGACCTGGATATTGCATGTACCGATTATACGATTGGCTTTGATACAGCAGTAAATACGGCAATGGAAGCGATTGATAAGGTAAGAGATACCTCTACCTCCCATGAGCGCTGCAGTATCATCGAGGTTATGGGACGCCATGCCGGCTATATTGCACTGTGGTGTGGTATTGCCAATGGTGCCGAGGATATTCTTCTTCCTGAGCGTTATGACAATGACGAGCAGGCTTTGATTAACAATATCATTGCCAACAGAAAATATGGAAAGAAGCATCATATTATAGTCAATGCAGAGGGTATCGGACATTCGGCAAGTATGGCAAGGAGAATTGAGGCTGCTACCGGTGTGGAAACCAGAGCAACGATTCTCGGACATATTCAGAGAGGCGGAAGTCCGACCTGTAAGGACCGTGTATACGCGTCTATTATGGGCTCTTATGCCGTTGATTTGCTGTGTGCGGGAAAGAGCAAGAGAATCGTGGCATATGCACATGGCGAGTATGTAGATTATGACATCAATGAGGCGCTTGCAATGAAGAAGGATATTTCGGAGTATCAGTTCAATGTAAGCAAAATTTTAGGAAAATAATGATTACAAGTACAAATAATCAGGCAGTAAAAAATATCATAGCACTTCAGAAAAAAGCGAAGCTTCGCAGAGAACAGGGAGTTTTTCTGGTGGAAGGGCCTAAAATGGTGTCGGAGATACCGGAGGGCTTTCTGAAGGAGCTTTATGTCTCGGAGGAGTCTGAGGGACAGTATGCGGATTTACTGAAAAACCGGAAATATGAACTGGTGAGCAGCAGGGTGCTTTGCGAGATGAGCGATACACAGACGCCGCAGGGCATTCTGGCTGTGGTACGGCAGCCGGAGAATACGCTTGAGGATATTCTTAAGCGGGAACCGGCACAGCTTCTTTTGCTTGAGGATATTCAGGATCCGGGAAATCTGGGAACGATGCTGCGTGCCGGAGAGGGGGCAGGCATCACCGGAGTTGTGATGAGCAGGGGCTGTGTGGATATTTATAATCCTAAGGTCATCCGCTCGACCATGGGTTCGGTGTACCGTGTGCCGTTTGTCTATACAGATGATTTTCACGGGACAATTCGTGAAATTCAAAAAAAGTGCAGGGTGTATGCGGCTCATTTGAGAGGAAAGTATTTCTACGATGAGAGCGATTACACCGGAAATACGGCGATGATTATCGGCAATGAAGCAAAGGGAATTCAGGAGGAGACAGCGGCTCTTGCTGATACACTTATAAAGATACCGATGGAGGGACAGGTTGAGTCCCTGAATGCTGCAGTGGCAGCGTCTATACTGATGTATGAGGTCTACCGACAGAGACGGGGTCGGTAGACCTTTTTACGCCTGACACATCTGAATATAAATGAAGCTCGGATAGTTGTTATTATAAGAAAGCAGATATCTGCATGTTTTCAAAATATAAGCTCTGGGGAGATTGGCACAAAATCTGAGCGTTTCTTACATCCGGAGCTTTGGAAGGCAGATTTTGTGTCTTTGATGCAATCGACAAGTCAGGGCAGACGTCCGCGCAGGAAAAGACAGACAATCAAAGTTCCTAGCCGCTCTAAGGCAGGCAACTCACAAAATCGATATAAAAGCGCATAAATGCGAACTCGCCTCTGCCATTATTGATACAATAAGGTTGAGAGCTCAGACACACATTTATGCGCTTACGTTTTGTTCGTCTGCCTGCCAAGAGCGGCACGAAACTTTTCTATCGTCTGTTCTTTTTCCTGGCGGACTTTCTGCCCGCCAACTTGCTCGATGCTTCGGAAGACACAAATTATAAAGGCTTTCCAAAGTCCGGTGTTAGAAACACCAGATTTCGTGCTTTCTCCAGAGCTTATATTTGAAACAGGCAGACGTTGATAATTTCATAATAACAACTATCCGAACTTCATTTTTGGGATATCAAGTGCAAAAGGTCTGCCGACCCTGCTCTGCGGTAGACACTTGACAATGTATAAAGAATTTGTTAAAATGTTCCTGTTGCACTTAACAAATTCGTAACATTTATTGTAATAACCCAATTTACTTAAATACGGAGGTTTCATATGTTAAAGCAGTATAGGGCTGCGGTTATTGGTGCAATATGTATGCTTGCAGCAATCGCAGTAACAGGCCTGATTTCGCTTAAAGATGAACAGCCAGTAGAAAGTACCGGTCAGACAATGATGGCAGAAGAAAATACATCAGCGGATAAGGCACAGCTTGGTGAGAATCCTGTGCTGGCAATGGCAGGAAGTACACATGCCATAGAACCAGAATCGGCAGAGATTTTACAGCCAGTGCTGGAAAATCCGATGACAGATGCAGCGGTGCAGGAGGCCGAGATGGCAGCCGAGACCGGGGCAGCGGTGCAGGAGGCCGAGCCGACCGAGCCGGAGACGACAGAGCAAGAAACGACAGAACCCGAAACAACGGCAGAGCCGTCAGAATTCGACGGTTATATTCTTCCGGTAGTAGATGTATACCTGAATATCAGAGACACGCCATCCACAGAGGGAACTGTTTTGGGTAAGCTTTATGTTGGCGCCATGGCAAAAATAGAGGAAGAATTAGACGGTTGGTATAAAATCAGCTCAGGTACGGTAGAAGGATATGTAAACAGGGACTATACAGTGACGGGAGAGGCAGCCGAGGAAACAGCCAGACGGGACGGCAAGGTAATAGCGACAGTCATAGGCGGAGGTCTGCGAGTGCGCGAGGAGCCAAGTACAGACGCCGATATTCTGACTGCAGTCGGAGAAGGCGAGCAGTTTGAGGTTGCAGAAGAGCTTGATGGATGGGTGGCGATTCGCTATTCGGAGGATACGGTTGCATATCTGGCGTCAGACTATGTTGATGTCGAATTTGAACTGGGTAAAGCTATTTCGATAGAAGAGGAATTGGAAGCGATCCGCAAGGCGGAGGAAGAGGCTGCTAGGAAGGCGGCAGAAGAAGCAAGAGCTATAGAAGAGGCAAAAGCAAAGGCAGCGGAACGTCTGGCAAACAGCCAGGTGGTTGAGACTGTTATGACAGAAGCATATTCGGCTTCCTATGATGATACATATCTGCTGGCATGTCTGGTGCATATGGAAGCAGGAGCGGAGCCATATGAGGGTAAGCTGGCAGTTGCAAACGTTGTATTGAATCGTTTGAAAAGCGGGTATGGAAGCACGATATCTGAGGTTATCTATGCCAAAGGACAGTTTACAGGTGCCAACACAGGGGCACTGGCAAACAGGCTGGCAAAAGGACCGAATGATGAGTGTATGCAGGCGGCAGTGGAAGCATTGAGCGGAGTGAATAATATCGGAGATTACAGGAATTTTATCAGCCTTGGCTGGGCAAACTGTGAATCGTATTCACAATATACGATAATCGGAAATCATTGCTTTTATAAGAGATAATAGGATGTAAGAGAATATGAAAATATGGGAGGGACCGTTGTGAATGACAGAGAAGCAATGGTCTCTCCTTGCTTTATAAAGCTTGCAAAGCATACGGAAATAGGTTACAATGAGGTAATAATGCAGACTGGAGATGGGATGTATGGAACTGAAAATTGACATAAATAAGGAATACGGTATCGTGCTTGAGGGCGGCGGAGCCAGAGGCGCCTATCAGATAGGAGCATGGAAGGCACTTGAGGAAGCCGGAGTAAAGATTAAAGGAGTGTCGGGTACCTCGGTAGGAGCATTGAATGGCGCGCTGATATGTATGGGGGATCTGCAGAAGGCAGAAGAGGTATGGGAGAATATTTCTTACTCGCAGGTAATGTCTGTGGAGGATGAACTGATGGATGGGATTATGCGGCATGACTTCAGGAGCCTGAATCATGCAGAGCTGATTAAAAATTCCCTGCATTACCTTGCAAATGGCGGGATTGATGTGACGCCATTGCGGGAGCTGATTGACGGGCATATTGATGAGGATAAAATACGCTATGGTGATAAGGATTTTTTCTTTCAGGTATTTTCGGCGACAGAGCTTAAGGAGCTGGACGTGGAAGCCCGGCTGGTTCCTGATGGAGAGCTTGCGGATATGGTGCTTGCCAGCGCATATTTTCCTGTATTCAAGAAGGAACGGATTAATGGAAATAAGCTCATAGATGCAGGAATGTTCAATAATGTGCCGGTGGATTCTCTGGTAAAGCGCGGCTATACGGACATTATCTCTATCCGCATATATGGAATCGGTCTGGAAAAGAAGATAAAACTGCCGGAAGGCGTGACGGTTACAGAGATTGCGCCTCGTGTGGAGCTGGGGAATATTCTGGAATTTGACAGCAGAAAAAGCCGCAGAAATATGAAGATAGGCTATTACGATGCGATGCGTATGCTGTATGGTCTGGAGGGCAGAATATATTATATTGACAGCCAGATGGACGAAAAGGAATGTTTGCTGAGATTTGTGTCAGCAGGAGAGCCTTTGTACCGGAGCACTATGGAGGAACTTCTGCCCGCGATGGCTTCTGAGCTGAAGCTGGAGAAGGAATGGAATTATAAGGAACTGTATCTGGCTGCTCTGGAAGCATCGGCACGTCAGCTGCGTGTGCAGAAGTATAAGATATATACGGAGCAGGAGCTGCTTGAGGAAATAAAGAGAAAATGGGAAACACTTTCAGACGAAAAGCGTGAGAGCCTGCCGGAATTTGTGGCATATATGCTGGGCACCTATGTATAATGACAAGAGAAAAACGAATAAATATACAAAAAAACTAGCATAAAATTTAATTGACAGTTATAAAAATGCGTAGTAATGTATATTTATTACATGTTATAGGAGAAGCAGAGGAGGAAACAGACATGGACTTAAAAGGAAGAAACTTTTTGACATTAAAGGACTATACACCGGAGGAAATTACAGGGCTTCTGGATTTGGCAGCTTTGTTAAAGGATAAGAAAAAGAAGGGGATTCCGGTTGACAGCTTACGGGGCAGGAATGTAGCATTGATTTTCGAGAAAACCTCTACACGTACACGCTGTTCCTTTGAGGTGGCTGCGCATGACCTTGGTATGGGCACGACTTATCTGAATCCGAAGGATTCTCAGATTGGAAAAAAGGAGAGCATTGCTGATACCGCACGTGTGCTCGGCAGAATGTATGATGGAATTGAATATCGTGGATTTGGGCAGGAAATTGTGGAGGAGCTGGCAAAGTATGCCGGTGTTCCGGTATGGAATGGTCTGACGAATGAATATCATCCGACACAGATGCTGGCGGATTTGCTGACGATTCGTGAAAAGTTTGGACATTTAAAGGGAATCAAATTTACTTATATGGGAGATGCCCGCTATAACATGGGAAATTCTCTGATGATTGCCTGTGCGAAGATGGGGATGCACTATACGGCATGTGCTCCGAAATCCTATTTCCCAAATGAAGAGCTGGTGGCTTACTGCGAGAAGGTGGCAGCACAGACGGGAGGAAGCGTTACACTTACTGAGGATGTGAAGGCGGGAACTGCAGGAGCGGATGTCATCTATACTGATGTGTGGGTATCCATGGGGGAGCCGGATGAGGTATGGGAGACACGTATCAGGGAATTATCGCCATATCAGGTAAATAAGGCTGCTATGGACAATGCCGGTGAGAATGCAATCTTTATGCACTGCCTGCCTGCATTCCATGATTTAAAAACAGAGATTGGAAAAGAGGTATCTGAAAAATTTGGTATGGATGAGCTGGAGGTTACGGACGAGGTATTTGAGTCGGCGCAGTCTGTAGTGTTTGACGAGGCGGAAAACCGCATGCACACCATTAAGGCTGTGATGGCGGCGACTCTGGGCTGGAAGGAACAGGCATGAAAGAAAGAAGAAGTATGATGTATGTAGGGCATAAGAAGAAGGAGAAATTTAAGCATTGGGGAACTGTTGTGGAATGTACCATAATGGGGCTTGGACTATGCACCATTGTTCTGGCTGGCTTTATTTTTCTGAATCTCGACGAGATGCTTGGCTGGCTCCCGCTGATGTTTCTTCTGGCAGCGTTGGTGAACATTATCAGCTCGATGAAGGCGCTGTATTATGGAAGAAAGCTGGCAGGTCTTGGACTTTTCCTGGTATCGGTAGGAATTATGGTATTTGCGGTGGTCAGCTATATTACACTTTGGATATAAGTAAAGGAAAATAAAATGACAGAAGAAGAACTGGAAAGCCGGCTGTCTACCCGTTGGGCGGGCAGGCCTTTGGTTTATTTTGAAGAGACAGATTCGACTAATAATCAGGCAAAACGTCTGGCTGAGGCTGGTGCCGTACATGGAACGCTGGTGGCGGCGGAGCAGCAGAGTGCAGGCAAAGGCAGAAGAGGAAGAAGCTGGTCATCTCCTCCGGGAACGGGAATATTTATGAGTCTTGTGCTGAAACCGGAGCTTAAGCCGGAATGTGCATCTATGCTGACGCTGGTGGCGGCACTCAGTGTGGCAAGGGCAGTGGAGAAGGTGACGGGACTGAAGCCGATGATTAAGTGGCCGAATGATTTGGTGGTAAACAGGAAAAAGGTGACAGGAATTCTCACGGAGATGAGTGCAAAGCCGGGTAAGATACATTATATCGTTATCGGCATTGGCATCAATGTCAATATGGAGGAATTTCCGGCAGAGATTAAGCAGACGGCGACATCGCTTAGGCTGGAAGCCGGGCATATGATTTCACGTGAGGAGCTTATGGCAGCGTTTCTGAAATATTTTGAAGAAGATTTTGGAAAGTTTGAAAAGACCAGCGATTTGAGTCTTTTGCTGGACGATTATAACAGAAGGCTGATTAACCGTGGAAATGCGGTTAGAATTCTCGACCCTGCCGGAGAGTACAGCGGTAAGGCGCTTGGAATCAATGAGAAGGGCGGACTTATGGTAGAAAGGGAAAACCATGATATTGAGGTGATTACCTCAGGCGAGGTTTCAGTAAGAGGAGTGTACGGGTATGTCTGAAAAACAGAATGTCACAGTGCTTTGCTGTGCGAATTCCTATGAACAGAAATATTATCTGAATCCGGATTTTGAACGTCTGCCGGAGTCAGTAAAGGCAGAGCTCAAAATTATGTGTGTGCTTTTTACAGAGGATATAGGCGGAATTATCATTCTTCAGTTTGAGGAGGATGGAAATCTTGAAATACGGGTGGAAGCGGCGCAGGAGGACTATCTTTTTGATGAAATTGGCAGCGGGCTTAAGGTAAGAGAGCTGCAGCGCACGAAATATGAGCTGTTCCGCAGCCTGGAGCTGTATTACAAGGTGCTGACAGGGAAAATGTCGCCGGAGGATTTTGAGGAAAGTGAGGAATAGAAAATGCTGCTGGTGGTAGATGTGGGTAATACAAATATAACGTTGGGTGTGTTTAAAGAGGAAAATCTGGAAGCGAGCTTTCGGCTGATGACAGGGATTCCCAGAACCTCGGATGAATATGGACTGCTGCTCTGTGATCTGCTGGAGCACCGGGGTATAAAGGTGTCAGATATTGATGCGGTTATCGTGTCATCGGTAGTGCCGACGATTATGTATTCCTTTAACAGCGGAGTGAGAAAGTATCTGAATCTTGTACCGTTTGAGGTAAAGCCGGGAACCAGAACCGGAATAAAGATTACTACCGGAAATCCATACGAAATCGGAGCAGACCGTATCGTGGATGCAGTGGGTGCCTATGAGCAGTACGGCGGCCCTGTTATCGTGATTGATTTTGGCACAGCGACAACCTATGACGTGATACTGGCGGACGGTTCTTTTACAGCGGGTATTACCGCACCGGGAATCCGCACTTCTGCCAAAGCACTCTGGGAGGGTACGGCAAAGCTTCCCGAGATAGAAATAAAAAAGCCGGACAGTATTCTGGCAAAGGAAACGATCAGCAGTATGCAGGCTGGACTGGTGTATGGCTGCATCGGTCAGACCGAATACATTATCCGTAAAATAAAGGAAGAAACCGGGCTTTCCGATATGAAGACGGTGGCAACCGGAGGACTGGGTAAAATTATCGCAGATGCAACGGATATGATTGATGTATATGACCCGAATCTGACGCTGAATGGGCTGCGGCTGATTTATAACCGATATAAAAAGGCATAGAAAAAATGAAACTGCGAATAGGAAATATAGAAATTGACAATAATCTGATACTGGCACCGATGGCAGGAGTAACTGACCTGCCATTTCGCTTGCTCTGTAAGGAACAGGGCTGCGGGCTTCTTTATACGGAAATGGTGAGCGCCAAGGCAATCCAGTATAATAATAAAAATACCTACGCGCTGCTTGAAATCGAGCCGGAGGAACGTCCGGTCGCATTGCAGCTGTTTGGCTCAGAACCGGATATCATGGCAGATACGGCAGCCAGGCTGGAGGAGGGGCCGTATGATATCTTTGATATCAACATGGGCTGCCCGGTGCCGAAAATCGTTAATAATGGGGAAGGCTCGGCACTGATGAAGAATCCGCAGCTGGCGGCTGAAATAGTGTCAGCCATGGTAAAGGCAGTGAAAAAACCGGTTACGGTAAAGTTTCGCAAGGGTTTTACAGATGACAGCGTAAATGCGGTGGAATTTGCCAAACGTCTGGAACAGGCGGGTGCGGCGGCTGTGGCGGTACATGGACGTACGAGGCAGCAGTATTATTCCGGCAAAGCGGACTGGGACATTATCCGTCAGGTGAAGGAGGCCGTGTCCATTCCTGTTATCGGCAATGGCGATATCGTATCGCCGGAGAGTGCGAAGAAGATGCTTGAGGAAACCGGCTGCGACGGACTGATGATAGGGCGCGGGGTGCGCGGTAATCCGTGGCTGTTTAAGCAGATACGGGATTATCTGGAAACAGGCAGCTATGAATCATCTCCGTCTGTGCAGGAGGTAAAGGAGATGATACTCCGCCACGGCAGACTGCAGTTGAAATATAAGGGCGAGTATACCGGCATCCGTGAGATGCGCAAGCATGTGGCATGGTATACGGCAGGATATCCGCATTCGGCAGCACTTCGCAATGAGGTGAACAGTGTGGAAACCTTTGAGGAGCTTTCCGACTTAATGCAGAAATTTTCATGAAATATGTCGCAATCCTGCTTTGCAGGATTCTTTCTTGACATTAAAGGGGATTTCGTATATAATACTTTGAATGTTAGATAATATGGAGAATGTTTGTACCAGATATTTCATAAGATAATGGGACAGGATATGAAAGAAATACATGAGGCAGGAGAACTGTCAGATTAAGGAGTAAGGAAAGGGTGTAGTGGCTATGGCAGAGAAGAAAAACATTTTAACGTATGCGGGCTTAAAGCAGCTGGAGGACGAATTACAGGATCTCAAGGTAGTGAGAAGAAAAGAGGTTGCCCAGAAGATTAAGGAAGCGAGAGAGCAGGGGGACTTATCCGAGAATGCAGAGTATGATGCAGCGAAGGACGAGCAGAGAGATATTGAGCTGAGAATCGAAGAGCTTGAGAAAATCCTTAAGAATGCAGAGGTTGTTGTTGAGGATGAAGTGGATTTGGATAAGATAAACATCGGCTGCCGCGTGAAGCTGTATGACTGTGAGTATGAGGAGGAGCTGGAGTTCCAGTTAGTAGGTTCCACAGAAGCAAATAGCTTACAGGGTAAGATTTCCAATGAGTCACCGGTAGGTCAGGCATTGATTGGAAGACGTGCAGGTGATCTGGTAAGTGTGGATATGCCAAACGGAACCAGTGCGCAGTATCGTGTAATTGAGATTCAGAGAGTGAACTAATAATAGAAGAATAGCCGACACAAAGGAGTGGAAAGAATGGCAGAGCAGAAGAATCAGGTTCAGGAGCAGGATATTAACCAGTTACTTAAGGTGCGCCGCGATAAATTAAAGGATTTGCAGGAACGCGGCAAGGACCCTTTTGTAATTACCAAATATGATGTCACGCATCATAGCAAAGAGATTCTTGACCAGTTTGACGCACTGGAGGGACAGAAGGTATCTATCGCAGGCCGTATGATGGCGAAGCGTGTTATGGGTAAGGCATCCTTCTGCCATGTTCAGGACTTACAGGGTAAGATTCAGTCTTATGTGGCAAGGGACAGTGTAGGAGAGGAATCCTATGCAGAGTTTAAGAAGTTTGATGTGGGCGATATCGTTGGCATTAAGGGTCAGGTATTCAAAACCAAGACTGGTGAAACCTCCATACATGCAGAAGAAATCGTGCTGTTATCCAAGAGCCTGCAGATTCTGCCGGAGAAGTTCCACGGACTTACCAATACAGATATCCGCTATCGTCAGAGATATGTGGACTTAATTATGAATGAGGATGTAAAGGATACTTTTGTCAAGCGTTCCAAGGTGTTGAGCAGTATCCGCAAGTACCTGGATGGACAGGGCTTTATGGAGGTTGAGACACCGATGCTGGTATCTAATGCCGGCGGTGCGGCAGCAAGACCGTTTGAGACTCATTTTAATGCACTGGATGAGGATTTGAAGCTGCGTATTTCGCTGGAGTTGTATCTGAAAAGGCTGATTGTAGGCGGCATGGAGCGTGTCTATGAAATCGGTCGTGTATTCCGTAATGAAGGTCTGGACACCAGACATAACCCTGAATTTACCTTAATGGAGCTATATCAGGCATATACAGATTACCATGGCATGATGGATTTGACAGAGAATTTATACCGCTATGTGGCAAAAGAGGTTACAGGCTCTGAGGTGCTGACTTACGGTGAGCATACGCTGGATTTGTCAAAGCCATTTGAACGTATTACGATGGTGGAGGCTGTCAAGAAGTATTCCGGCGTGGATTTTAATGAGATTCATACGCTGGAGGAGGCAAGAGCGGCAGCGAAGGAGCATCATGTAGAGTTTGAAGAGAGACACCAGAAGGGCGACATCCTTAATCTGTTCTTTGAGGAGTTTGTTGAGGAGCATCTGATTCAGCCTACATTTGTCATGGATCATCCGGTTGAGATTTCTCCGCTTACGAAGAAGAAGCCGGAGAATCCGGAGTATGTGGAGCGATTTGAGTTCTTTATGAATGGTTGGGAGATGGCAAATGCCTACTCTGAGTTGAATGATCCGATTGACCAGCGCGAACGTTTTGAGGCTCAGGAGAGGATGTTCGCAGCAGGCGACGATGAGGCAAATCATACAGACGAGGATTTCCTCAACGCACTGATGATTGGCATGCCTCCAACAGGCGGTATCGGCTTCGGAATCGACCGTATGGTGATGATGATGACGAACAGCCCGGCGATAAGGGACGTACTGCTGTTCCCAACGATGAAAACACTTGACAAATAAATGCAGTAAAATCAAGGGTTTGAGGACATCAAAGAGAATTTTTACTACAAATTTACTACAAATCTACAACGCATAATGCAGTATAATACACGATAATGCAGAGTAGACGGAATAATTGAATTTAATATTTGTACG
>JAGANQ010000046.1 GCA_017624115.1 Lachnospiraceae bacterium | reverse complement strand
ATGCGTGGGTGCTTGCACACAAAGCACTTTCTGCTCATTCCTGCATGAGCGGAGCGCCCTCAAATGAAATAAAAGATGAGCCGCGGATGCGGCGCCGGCTGCGAAGCAGACGCTTTTATGAATTGAGGGCTGAACTGTTACGATCTTGTATATGAAAGGAGCCGCCATGAATTTAAACACCCCCGATAAAAAACGCCGCATCCTCGCATGGATTTGCATTATACTTTTAGTATGCCTGTATCTCGTCGCTTTATTAGCAGCCATCTTTGACCATTCCGCAGACAGAAGCATATTTAAGCTCGCCATATTCTGCTCACTGGTATTTCCACTGTTAATTTATGTGTTCATTATGCTGTCGCGCCTTAAGAAATAAACTCTCTTATAAAAGCGTTTTCAGTTCTTCCGGTGTGCAGATATAGCTGCTGTTACAGAAATGACATTTCACCTCTATCGGTTCACCGTCCTCTATCATTTCCTTCAAATCCTTTTTGCTGATTGTAGACAGTGACTGCATAATCCTCTCCTTCGAGCATCCGCAGGCAAACTGCGCCGGTATCGTATCAATAATCTGTACGCCGAATTCTCCTAATACCTTATCAAGCAGCATTTCCGGCGTATAGCCTTCCTCCAGCAGGGCTGTCACAGAGGTGATTTTTGATACATTTTCCTCCAGCGCACTGATAACACTTTCCTCCGCAAACGGCATAAGCTGCACGATAAAACCGCCTGCCTGCTTTACCGTATTATCCTTCGACATAAGAACGCCCAATGCTACTGCTGATGGTACCTGCTCTGACTTCGCAAAATAATAGGTGAGATCCTCTGCCACCTCGCTGGTGGTAAGCGGAAGCTGTGTATTATAAGGTTCCTTAAGTCCCATATCCTTGCTGACAGTCAGTGTACCATATCCGATGGCGGCGCCCACGTCCAGCTTTCCCGCATAATTTGCCGGAATAAGCACATTCGGATTGCCTACATAGCCCTTTACATTAGCATGAGAATCGGCCGTCACAATCACACCGTTAATCGGCCCATCACCCTTCATCTGTATCGTCAGCAGGTCATCTTCACCCTTCATCATACTGCCCATCATCGCTGCTCCCGTAAGCAGGCGTCCCAGTGCCGCCGTTGCCACCGGACTGGTATTATGACGCTGTCTGGCATACTCCACCAGATTAGTCGACTGTATCGCAAATGCCCTTATCTGGCTGTCGGCAGCAGTTGCCCGAACAATATAGTCTGTTTTTTCTGTCATATCTTTTTCTCCTTCTTTCCCTGTTCTCTCGCAATAAAATAAATTCTTTCGCTGTCCGGCTTCGGAGTTTCCCTGGTGAACGCATCATAAACTGCCTCCAGTCTCATGCCCGCCTCCTTAAGTGCCTTTTCTATTTCATCGATTCTGTAGCAGCGCTGATAATGAGTTTCCACATATTTCGTATACTGCTCCCCTTCCTTTATGAACAAAGTCAGGTCGTATTCGTTCATACGCTCATCGTCATAATAGTAGTTTTCCCAGATAAAGCTGCCCTCATCCCGGTTTTCCGCTATCACATTATCTGCCAGCAGCTCCCGGTATTTGTATTCGGTGTTGCAGTCAAAAATAAAAATACCACCCGGATCCAGATAATTATTTACCAGAGAAAATACCTGCACCAGTTCATCATAATCGAGAATATAATTGATAGAGTCACAGATGCTGACTGCTGCCCGTACCGTTCCGTACAATTCAAATTCCCGCATATCCTGCATCAGATACAGAATATCCCGCCCCGATTTTTCACGCTTCTCTACGGCAATCTCGAGCATATCCTCTGAATTGTCTACTCCTATCATATCATAGCCCTTTTCTGCCAGCAGCTCTGTCAGGCTTCCTGTCCCACAGCCAAGGTCCAGTAAAATACCGTTCTTTACTCCGTACTCTTCTAATAATCCTGTCAAATATCCGCACCATTCCTCATAAGGAACATTGTCCATGAACATGTCATAAACCCGTGCAAAGCTTCTGTATGCTTCCATCCGCTTCCAGACTCCCGTCATTATATTATGCCTCCATCCGCAGACTGTCAGGCTGCGGATACATCAGCACGCAGGCAACAGTAAAGATATCTGAACTGTTACGCACGCTTACATGATAGCAATTTTTTTGTATAAATGCAAGGTTGATTATTCCTTCTCTATCCATTATACTTTATATTAAATAAAAATCTTATCTGCTGAAAGGATTTCATCTATGATTTACCATAAAATCCGCATCATTAGTCTTAAGCGTCTGTTTTATGCTGCCGCCATGCTGATGATTACATGTGCTATTTTTCATTATATCCCATTCTTTGACAT
Organism: Lachnospiraceae bacterium; assembly: GCA_017624115.1. Lineage (GTDB taxonomy): Bacteria > Bacillota > Clostridia > Lachnospirales > Lachnospiraceae > RGIG8607. Next base: position 10,527 of record JAGANQ010000046.1, on the reverse strand, counting down.
TATATGGCCTGCGCAGATTAAAGATCCGTCCACGATTGTTGAGCTGTATCAGGATGGCATCACCTATGTGGAGCTGACTGCGGATACGCTCTATTATTCCGGCTACGATTATGTTGAAAATGGCAAAGTGACAGGCTCCTACTATTATAATATCTACGATGGAACCTGTATTTATTTTCTTTTATCAAACACACAGTGCAGCGGCCGGCCAGAAACGCTTTCAAATGTTTTCATAAAAGCACGGCTGCAAAGCGGCGGCAAGCTTCTTTCTGAACTGATTCAGCAGATGTCTGCCGATCTTGGCTGGACGCCGCAGGGACTTTCCTCCGTCTCATCACGCATTCTCATCAATGCTGTTGACTATCTGCTGCTGAAGCATATTATATTTTTCGCCATCACTTTGCTTGTGTTTGCTGTTTATATGATTATTTTCCTTAATATGCTGTCATATATGATATTCCCACTGCTCCATCCGTCCTGCTACCATCTGCGCCGTTACGGTTCTGTCAGAGAGCAGATAACACAGGCAGAGCAGGAGCTGCACGAGATTCCGATGCTTAAGGAGGGTATTTTTACTGTTACAGAACATTATCTCTTTATATTTACCAGCATTAAGCTGCATATTATTCCCCTTGAGGAAATTATCTGGGCATACAAGCACAGCAATCTTCACCGTTTCCGCTTAAGGAAGCTTAAGCTGACCTACACACTGCGCGTCACCGCCAGAAAGGGTCTGGTTTTCGTCGCTGATTCCCAGCCAAAGGAGGATGTGGATGCTGTTCTGGATTATATTTCCCAGTACAACCCTGAGGTCTTAATCGGGTACAGTAAAAAGAACGAGCGTCTCGCCAGAGCTCACCAATAGGTATGGGCAAAATAGACAATGCGTGTTCCACTGATATGCGGCAATTCGCACAAAAATCGCCCGGAGCCCGCAAAAATGCTGACATTTTCGTTTTTTTCATGTTACAATAAAAACAGATACATTTTAACATGATTACGTGTCTGACGGGCACAGAAAGAAGGGTCAGTATGTTTGAAGCAGGAAGCTATATCATCTATGGAACAAAGGGTGTATGTAAGGTAGAAGCCATCGGACATCTCGATGTCCCTGGTGTTGACAGGCATCGGCTTTATTATACTTTGTCACCTGTAAACGACCGAAGCGGAACGATTTACACACCGGTAGAAAATTCCAAAGTTGCCATGCGTAGAATTATTTCCAGAGAAGAAGCTCTGGTATTGATTGATGAGATTCCTTCCATTGAAACCTTATGGATTGCCAATGAAAAGGAACGCGAGCAGCTTTTTCAGAAGGCTCTGCTTACCTGTGACTGCCGGGAAGCCATCAAGATTATCAAAACATTGTATCAGAAAAAGCAGAAACGGATGGAAGCCGGCAAAGCCGCTACTGCACTGGATCAGAAATATCTGCAGTATGCACAGGAGCAGCTCTACGGAGAGCTCGCCATCGCGCTGGGCATGGACAAAAATCAGGTAGAAAGCTATATTACCGAAACAATTGAGGCAAACAGCGCAGGCTGCTGTGTCGAATAAACGCTCAAAAGACTGCTGCATTTGATGCAGCAGTAAGGCTGCGATAGTTGCTGCTGCGGAAAATGTTTTATCTGCTATATTTTCCAATATAGCTTTGTAGAAAGCACAAAATTTGGAGTTTCTAACACCGGACTTTGGAAAGCCTTCATGATTTGTGTCTTCCGAAGCCTCGAACAAGCCGGAGGACAGGCCGTCCGTCAGGAGAAAGAACAGACAGTAGAAAAGTTTCGTGCCGCTCTTGGCAGGCGGTGAGCAAAACGTAAGCGCATAAATGTGTGTCTGAGCTCTCAACCTTATCGTATCAATATCGTTAAGAGCGAGTTCGCATTTATGCGCTTTTATATCGAGTTTGCGAGACGCCTGCCTTAGAGCGGCTAGGAACTTTGATTGTCTGTCTTGCCCTGAGCGGACAACTGTCCTGGCTTGTCGATTGCATCAAAGACACAAAATTCGTTTTCCAAAGCTACGGATGTAAGAAACTCTAAAATTTTGTGCTAATCTCTCCAAAGCTTATATTTGAAAATATGCAGATTTCCCACTTTCCGCAGCAGCAACTATCGCGGCTTACAAATACTCAAATGCAGCAGTCTCTTTATCCTGCGTAAAACTGATAGGTATCTTTTCCTTTATTCTTTGACAGGTAAAGTGCCTTATCCGCATTCTGGTGCAGCTCAGCAATGCTCCTGTTTTCATGCTCACGCAAAAGGGAAACACCTATAGAGACGGAAGTATTTATGCCCGGCACCATCGTTTTCATCCGAAGCTTATACTCTCTGATAATCCATTGTGCTCTCTCCGAGATTTTTTTCTTATCTGTAAGGCCTCCACAGAACACAATAAACTCATCCCCGCCAATTCGGCAGATATAACACTTCTCAGGCAATACCGCCATCGCTTCCCTCAGGATATCTGCCATAGCCCTCAGTACATCATCTCCGGCTCTGTGTCCAAGGGTATCATTAATCATCTTGAAGTTATCCAAATCCAGCATCACCATGCAGCCTGCACCCTTTAAGCATATTTCTTCTGAGACACAGGTTTCAAAATATTTTCTGTCAAGAAGCCCTGTCAGTGCATCTGTACGGGCACTGCTTTCTACTTCCTTCAGATAATTATAATGCTCGGTCATATCTATTACCCACAGCATATAACCCTGCACATATCCCATCTCCTCCAGAGGTTCTACTCTTGTCTCGTAGATTTTGTCCTGCACCTCCAGAGTATTCTGCTCTCCCTGCAGTATTTCTTTTAATCCCTTTATCCGGTATGCATCCCTGTTATCCTCTACCTTTGGAAATATCTCCTTAATAGCGCGGTTAAAAAACTGTATTCTATGATTAAGACTGACCACCATAATTCCTTCATTTCCATGGTTCAGTGCATTTTCCGTAGCCAGCTGCATCGAATCAAAATACCCACATTTCAGCAGAGAAATCGCAATAAATATAATCGTTCCCAGTATACCCACAGATGATATCTCATAACCGCCTGTAATTCCTGTCCAGCGCAGAACATTGGAAAGCCACGGGCATATAACCGCGGCAAGCAAATAAAATGTCCTCTTTTTTTCAACCCCACAGCTATTTTTTAAAAGCTTTATTCCCAAAATGACTGCTACCATACATACCAATGCCAGATAAGCAGAAAACAGGTAAAAGCCCGGTCCGTATTCCAGAATCAGGCGCGGCGACATACCGCTGTAATCTATGGACACAGAACGGTAGAAAAACTGATTCCTGCGCATTGTCATAACTCCGCTTATCGTTATCCAGCTTACGACTCCCTCCAGACAGTACAGCCACTTTGGAATCCTTCTGTCGAAAAATTCCCCAACAAACCATGTGCCACTCATAATCAGCATGCACTCGCCAAAATATTCAAGCTGAACAGCAAGGCATACTGCACTCAGCTCCCTGTTCGTTATCTCAGTCAAAAAGCCAAACATATACATGAGAGCAAAGCAGCATAGGCTTACCATGGCAGTCTGTGCTTTCGAAGCCCGGAACCTTGCTGTTTTTACAGCAATCCACATCGTCAATACCATTACCAGTATCTGCAGACCAACGTAAAATGGATACATCATCCCTGCCTCTGCGAATAACTTCAATGCTGTAAGAATTAAAAAATGAACCGGATAAAACAGATAGAAAAAGTATTTCATCCCTTTTCTTCCGCCCTTTTCACCATTGTACAGCCGAAGCAGCGGCAATGCCAGCATAAAGCCAAGCAAATAAAGCTTGTCATACCATATCCAATCATAATGTGCAAAATGATATTTCTGATTCAAGCCTATCGCTGCCATCAAAAATATCTCCAGAACAACGGTAAGCCCGCAGAACCATTTCGCCTGCTGCCTGAAATCCTTTTTGTAGTAAAATATCAATATGTAAAGCATCGGCATAATCGGCCAGCCGCCAATTACCATCGATGCCAGAACTATTCCTGACATAAACAGAAGCTTCTTCCAGCGTGCCTGTTCTTTCTCCAGCACTGTGATAGCCAGAAGTCCAAACAGCATATCGAGAATAATGTTCTGTCTGTACACATACTCCTCATGGAAAAACAGGTAGAACGGTATAATTGTAATCAGCCAGAATATCACCATTCTTCCAATATATCTTTTAAGGCTTGAGGTCTTACGATAACCTTCTGCAATAAAAAAGCACATAATCGGTATCGTCAGACGTCCAATTACATGCAGTAACTGGGCTCCCGGCGTATAGAAATCCAGGAAGCCCCATGCCAGATGGTCACATACCATGGCAATAATTGCAATTATTTTAAGCTGTGTTTTGTTTAATCCTTCCATTTGTATTCCCCCATTTGTACAAAGACACTTCCTAAAGTTTATCATGGGTGACGTTAAATGTAAAGCTCAAAGAGCCGCAAATACCACACTGTATGCCAGAATCAGCCACGGCTTCATCCCAAGGATAATCCCGACAAATTTTCTCGCCGACATACGGGTAAGTCCGGTAAGATAGCAGAACACATCGTCCGGCGCAAGCGGCAGCAGTATCATCAGTGCAAATACCCAGGTATACGCTTTCTGTTTCTGTATCCAGCCCGCATACTTTTCATAGCATTTTTCTCCTGTTACTCTTTTCACAAATTCTGTCCCATATCGCCTTCCAAGCCAGAACGCGAGTATAGAGCCAGCACTGATACCAATATAATTACACAAAAAGCCTCCCACACAGCCATACAAAGCCGCTCCCGCTGCGCACCCCAGCATTCCCGGAACAATAGGAACCACTACCTGAAGCATCTGTATCAGTGTCAGGACTAGCGGTCCCATAATTCCATAGCCTTTCATATATTCTGAAAATGCTTCCGCAGAAGTAAAATACCCTTCTGCAAATCCTCTTATAATTATGATTATAACAACACCGCACAACAGGAGTGCTGCTGCTTTCAATACCTTCTGTAACCGGATTCCTGCTTCCATACTTCTGATAACCTCCATTGCTTTGTTATCCTGATTGTATAGAAGAATTTTTAAATCCAGACACAGGAATTCTTAATATTCCATAAGGAATCTCTTATGATTTTGCAGCACAGCTCTCAGACCTTACGGTAAATATTGCATCGTTCCATAATATGAAATTTTTCCAGATACGCATTTTCCTTCGGTATCCATTCATTTACAAAGCGTGCCAGCATCTCTTCACCGTTTCTTTTTCTGATACGCTCACGCTGTTCGTTCGCGTTTATATCCAGGCAGACCGTGATATCATATGGGCTGCCAAAATACGGATGCTGACTGTAAGAGCCCTCAACGATATGCACATTTGCCTGTCCCGCCTGCTTAAGCTCCGTTATTTTCTGCTGTCTGCAGTCAAATACGCCGTAGGAAAACTCTTTTCCTGCAAGAAGCGGCTCCAGCACTTCCTTCTTAAAGCGCTCATAATCTACATTTCCGCCTGTTTCCGAAAGCCTCTCCGGTGTCCGCTGAAATGGCTGCAAAAAGAAGTCATCCATATGGAACAGATTAGCCCGGTATTTCGCCGCCAGCTTCCTGGCAAGCGTTGTCTTCCCGCTGCCGCTTTTTCCGTCTATGGCTACCAGAACTCTGTTCTGACGCTCCAGCATATCTTCTATGTATTGCTCTATTTTATCCATAATTTCACTCTATTCGATATATTTCGCTTTCTTCAGTGCCAGAAGTATCACCGGTATCAGAATCAATTGGATGATAATACCCGGAACTGCATTTAAAAATGCTCCTGCCAGAAATATCTCTGCCGTAAAGCCCATGCCTGCCATGGTATAAAAAATCTTTGCAGCCACCGCCCATACCAGACGCCCGCCAAGCATTGACAGTATCAGAGAAGCATAGGTTCTAAGCACTTCTCTCTTTCCGGCAAGCATTTTGTAGCATATGCCTGCGAGAAATCCATAGGCAGCCAGCTCAAATGCCATCGCCGATGCCATCGGCAAAAGCTTCGGCATACCAAACAATACACTCCTAAGCAGCGGCGTCACAAAGCCCACGATAAGTCCATACGGCGCTCCGCAGATAAATCCGCATAACAGCACCGGCAGATGCATTGGAAGCAGCATGCTGCCAAGGCTCTGCATCTGCATCGTCAAAAACGGAAGCACCAGCCCAAGGGCGAGAAATACTCCCGATAATACAAGCTTCTTTGTCTCTAGCTTCTTTGTCTCTGTTTTCTTCATATGTCCTCCTTCTTGCATCACGCACAATCCCAAAAAGGCACCAGAAGCTCTCTGGCGCCTTATATATTTTACTATAGCAAAGTTGCACCCTGACGTCAAGCTTTCCCATGCTCTATATGCAGTCTACTCTTCAAGCCCCAGGAAATTCAGCAGACCGATATAAATCGCATATGCAAAATTATACTGCTCATCGCGCAGCTTCACCGCATCAGCAGTATTAGTAATGTAAGCAAGCTCCACGAGAACTGCCGGCATCTGTGTCCTGCGCAGCACATAGAGGGACGGATTGGTACGCACACCGTTGTCCTTCGTTCCCACCATGGTCACGATTGCATCCAGTATATTCTCTGCCAGTGCTTCCGCCGTCGTTCCGGTACGGTAAATGTAAACCTCCGAACCGTTTGCTGCCGGATTCGTACTGGCATTGACATGGATACTGATAAAATAATCTGCCGGCCATTCATTCGCCTCACGCACTCTTATCGCCAGGCTGGACGCATTGCTGGTACCGATAACCTCCTCCGGTGTATTTCTGGAGGTTCGTACCAAAAAGCGCTCATCTGAATCCAGAATATCTGCCAGATAAGCGCCCACATTATATGTGATTTCTCCCTCATTAAGGCCATTGCCCACTGCGCCGGCATTGACAGCTCCGGCAGGGTTGTGCCCCTGGTCCACATAGATTTTTATTGCCATTGCTTTGCCTCATTTCTGCATCGCTGTATTCTATTTATACTATGCAGAAAATATTGTTTAGGTTCATACTGCCGCCAGTCTCTTTGATACTCCTGCTTTGTCAAACACAACCGCCAGCACCACACCTATCACAATGCCGCATATTGTCTGTCCGGCAAGAATCGGCAGGGCTGTAATGGCTGCCGCTGCTCCGTACAGCACCACCCGCACCAGTGTGTAGCCGATAATCTGGAACACGCCGCCTGCCGCTGCTCCGATTATGCCATAGACCAGCTTTCCCTTGCCTGCCTTATACATAATCAGACCCATAATCAGTGCCCAGCCGCCCTTGATAACGGCTGTCGGCACTACCCATGATACGTAGCCTCCCAGTAAATCAGCAAGTCCCGCACCTATCATGCCTGCTACAGTTCCCTTCTTCCAGCCGAATATAATTACTGTCAGTATAATCAGACAGTCTCCCAGATGGGTATACCCAAACGGAAGCGGTATTTTTAAAAAGTATGTACCGACAAATACCAGTGCCGCCATCAATGCTGTAATTGTAATATCCTTTGTTTTCATCCTCTCTCCTACATTCCTGTTATAATAATCCCATAAGCTTCATGGCATTGTTATAGAATACATCTTCCAGTTCCTTCTCTCCCAGCCCTGAGGTCATCACTCTCTGAATTTCCACAGACGGGTCATGGAATGGGGAATCAATTCCAAACATAACCTTTTCGCTGCCCACCGTCTCATATGCCTTTTTAATCCAGCAGCCCATCGGCATACCGGAGCATTCCAGATAGAGATTGTCATACTGCAGTGCTGTATTGACTGCGCCTTCAATGTATACACCATGACCATGTCCCATGTGTATCATTACAATCTTCACATCCGGGTGACGCTTTGCCAGCAGTCCAATCTGCCACGGCAGAGAAAATGGCGGATGACCGCAATGGATAAATACCGGCTTGTCATACGCTCTGGCAAGCTCCATCACTGGGTCGACACACGGAGAATCAGCAGTAAAGGCATCAAACAGAGGCTGCATCTTAAAGCCTGCAAAGCCTTCATCCCTTACAAAGTGCTCCGCCATATCATACGCCGTCTGTCCTTCTGCAGCATTTACCCACACAAGCGGAATGATACGGTCTGGGTGCTGCTTATAAATCTCTGCCACCTCCGCAGAGGAGTGACAGCTGCTGTCACACAAAATTGTTCTCTCAATATGGTAGCCATCCATCTGCTCCAGCAGACGTGCCTCATCAAAATCTATGTTGAACGGACTTCCAAATTTTCCCACATGGCTATGTGCATCTACTTTTTTATATTTACAAAACCACTCATTAAGCGTCATATCCTTAAATGGGCTGATACTGATACTCATATTCTGCAAAACCTCCTGTTCTCCGCCGTTTTGTCACGGCATTTTATTCACAAGCGCCTGTTTTTATATAAGTAGTATCATACCATTATCTGTCATGTTTAAAATATCCAGTTTCGCATTTTTTAACCATGCCAGTTATCGTCTGTCATACAAATATGGCAAAGCCTCCTCAAAATTCACACCATACCAGCGATGGTTCTTATCCTCCAGTGTCTTTTTCATACATTCCAGCACGAAATCCATCGCCAGCTCCACTGCCTCTGACAGTCCCATTCCTCTTGTAAATGCCCCTTGACAGACTGCGGCAAAAATATCGCCTGTTCCTGAAAGCTTTGCATCCAGATAGTCCCTCTCGCAGAATATGATTTCGCCTGTATGGGCATCACAGGCAAGCACACCTATTCTATCCTTTTCTAACTGAATTCCTTTTAACACGACAATACCCTCATTCAGCTTCGCAAGCTCCCGCACCAGCTTTTCATAGCCAGTCCTGTCCTGTGGCAGGGCAGCATAGTCTATTCCCAGCAGATACGCCGCTTCTGTCAGGTTCGGCAGCAGCACATCTGCTTCCCTGCAGAAGCTTCGCATCTGTTCTACGAACTCCATATCAAAGCCGGTATACAGCCTGCCGTAATCCCCCATGACCGGGTCTATTACAACTCTCGTACCGTCTGACTTAAACTCCGCAAAAACCTGCTTTACCAGTGCCATCTGGCTGGCAGAGCCGAAATATCCACAGGATAACGAATCAAATGTAATCCCCTGCTCCTTCCAATGCTTTGTCACCGGCTCTATAATCTCCGTCAAATCCCTGACATAGGCACCCTTGAATTCTGTATGTGCCGAAAGAATTGCCGTCGGCAGAATCACTGCCTCCATTCCCATGGCAGAGAGCACCGGCAGCGCCGCTGTCAGAGAACATTTTCCCAGACAGGATATATCCTGTATTGTAAGTACACGCTTCATATTTCCTCCTGCCGCCGGCTCCTGATAAACGGTACCAGCATCCGTTCTAATGTAAATTCCGGATGTGCACCCAATACAATATCCAGTGCATCCAGATTATTCTGTGAATTCTCTATCTCTCTTGAATACCAGTAAGCCAGCTCCACACGGTCACTGTCCTTCAAAGCTGCCTCGCCTGCTGCCCGGTTCTTCTTATATCGCGCCAGATACAGCTCACGAATCGCCAGCACGCTGTACAGGGCGAATTTCACCTTTGTATAGGCTTCCCTGTCAAATACAGCACCGACCAGATACGAAATAATAAAATATTCCGTCAGATTTTCATAAATCAGTTCGTTCGCATTTTCAGCCCGCAAAAATTCCTTCAAAAGCAGCTCATAAGATTCCTCTGTCTCTTCTTCATATAACAGCGTCTGTGTCTCCTTAAGAATCGCACTCCACCGCTCATCCAGAATCTCCAGTCCTTCCAGCATATGCAGATAATTCTTCATCTGCTGCTGTAATGACTGCTGCTTTGATGCCTCTGCTGCCCACTTTTCCAGTCTTTTATTAAATCCTGCTGCCGCTCCCGCCTGCGTGTAACGCTTCAGCACCCTGTTAAGTCCTGTCCAGTCCTGCTGCTTTATATATCTGTGTGCATCATGCCCCAGCCCCAGCACCATAGCCGAGCGCACGGCAAAATCCATATCCCGCTTATGAAGTATCTGTGATATCGCTTCCCGCAGCTCAAGCAGTGCAAAAAGTAATGCTTCATCAACCCTATCCTCTTCCGGTATACTCCGCTCTTTCACTCTTCTGTGAAATGTGACTGGTTCCGTCTTAAACAGTATCATCCTTGCCGCCTCCGGGCAGGCAAGGGAAATCATAAATTCTCTTCTCTCTCCGTAATCCTCCATATGCCGCGGGAACATCTTACAGGTGCGGCAGAGCATATCCTCACCAAAGGCTGACTGAATATCGCAAAGATGCTTGTCATTTAAGAAAACACAGTCCTTACCTTTTTTTAAGAAACACCGCTCTCTATCGTCAATCGAGGCTGCAAATCGCCTGCCCCATTCGCCGGGACAGGCTTTGTACTTTTCATAGGTTTTGTTATCAATTTCGATATCCCACATGGCACAGCAGGTATCTTCACAGTCCGCGCCAATACAGCGGAAATCATTGTAGTAATTTACATAGTATAATTCCATAGCATATCCTTCTTATTGTATAAATATAACCCTTATTTTAACTCATATGATAAAAAATATCTATCT
>JAGANQ010000045.1 GCA_017624115.1 Lachnospiraceae bacterium | reverse complement strand
CCAAGCGTTTTTATGATATAGAAATAAATTTTCCTATATCATAAAAAAATATCTCTTCCCAGATATCTTATCGGAAAGAGATATTTTAGTCAATGTGCTATTTTCAAAATATATAATATTAACTCAAACGATTTACCGCACAGAACAATGCACGGATAGACGCTCTTGTAATATTGGAGCTGATACCTACACCGTAGGTCACTTTGCCCGTATCTACATCCATCAAGTGAATATAAGCCGCTGCCTGTGCCTTGGAACCGGATTCTAAAGCATGCTCCGAATAATCCAGCACCTTGATATTCCTGCCAATCTTCTCCGAAAATGCGTTCTTGACCGCATCAATCGGTCCATTTCCTTCCGCCTCATTCGCAATCAATGTACCATTGTCCTCAAATTCCAATGCTACATGCGTATCCTTATCGTTTATATCTGTAAAACGGCATCTTAAGAAATGATACGGCTGCTTCTTCTCCAGATACTGCTCTCTGAAATTTTCCATAATCTGCTCTGGAGCAACCTCTCCCTGACGCTCTGCAATCTTCTGAATCACATCAGCGAACTCCTTGTGCATTCCCTTTGGCAGCTTAAAGCCAAAATACGTATCCATTACGAATGCCACACCGCCCTTGCCGGACTGGCTGTTGATTCGTACAATCGGCTCATATTCTCTTCCGATATCCATCGGGTCAATCGGCAGATACGGAACTGCCCAGATACCGTCGCCACGCTCCTTCATTGCATTTACGCCCTTGTTAATCGCATCCTGATGAGAACCGGAGAATGCGGTAAATACCAGCTTTCCTGCATATGGATGACGAATATGTACCGGAATCTTGCAGCAGCGCTCGTAAACCTCAATGATTTCATTGATATGCTCTAACTCCAATTCAGGGTTGATTCCCTGAGAGAACATGTTGTAAGCGATATTTAATACATCGACATTACCAGTTCTTTCACCATTGCCGAATAATGTTCCCTCGACACGGTCTGCACCTGCCAATAATGCCAGTTCAGCAGCAGCTACGCCTGTACCGCGGTCATTATGCGGGTGTACACTCAAAATAATGCTGTCTCTGTTCTTAAAATGCTTATGCATCCACTCAATCTGGTCTGCATAGACATTCGGTGTTGTCATCTCTACGGTAGAAGGCAAATTGAAGATAATCTTCTTCTCCGGTGTCGGCTCCCATACATCCTGAACTGCCGTACATACCTCCAAAGCATAGTCAAGCTCTGTGCCTGTGAAGCTCTCCGGAGAATATTCCAGAATAATCTCTCCGTCATGGTTTTCGGCATATTTCTTAACCAGCTTTGTACCGTCAATGGCAATCTGCTTGATTTCCTCCCTGCTCATATGGAATACTACATCGCGCTGTAAGGTAGATGTAGAATTGTAAATATGAACAACTGCCTTCTTGATTCCCTGTAAGGATTCGAAGGTTCTCTCTATCAGATGCTCTCTGCACTGTACCAGAACCTGCACGGTAACATCATCCGGTATCAGCTTTCTGTCTACTAACTGTCTTAAAAAGTCATACTCAATCTGGGATGCAGACGGGAAGCCGATTTCAATCTCCTTAAAGCCCAGCTTCACTAACAGATTGAACATCTCAATCTTCTCTTCTACCACCATCGGCTCTACTAATGCCTGGTTTCCGTCTCTCAAATCAACACTGCACCAGATTGGTGCCTTCATAATTTCCTTATTTGGCCATTCTCTCTCCGGCATCTTTACAACCGGAACACGCTGATATTTCTTATAGTTCAACATGATAATTCCTCCTATTTCTCTCATTCAATGACTGGTTACTCGTAATGCAGTACCCGGATAGTCGGTATATCACGCTGTACCTCTTGACGATAAATAATTTGGCCTTGTCTATTCGAGCCCCATCCTTATCTACCTCTTTCTGTCTGGCTTTGCCAGCTAATAATTTCCTCTGATTATATCACTATTGTCCGAAATCTGCAATACATTTTGTCACTATTTCCAGTAGTTCCTGTTACTGGTACAGAATAAAACCAGCCCGCGCGGAAGTCTGTTGTACCGCCTGCCAAGAAGATAGCCTGCATATTTTGCCGCACTGTTCAAAACCAGCTTCGGAAGCAGATACCATTTTCCATTTCTTAGCAGATGGTCTGCTGTCGCTCTCACCATACGGATTCCCTCTGACTCGGATGGAATCCCTGCAAAGGTCTGCGGGTTCTGCGTCTGGGAAACTGCCAGGTCAAAATTACGCCTGAACTGCTGCATATTTGTATAGTTATGAGAATGATATACTCTGGCAGCCGCCGCATAATATACCGACTTTCCTGCTTCCAGCACCTTCCTCGCAAATATTGCATCCTCATTAAAAATTGTTTTTTCAACAAAGCCGCCAAGCTGCAGATAATCTTTTTTTCGATATATAGCGCAGACATCCGAACAGAAAAATGTCTTTATTCCCATGCTCTCCATATCTGCCTTCGTCTTCTTACGGCTGTCCTGCGGATAATTGAAGCTTCTCGTATAAGCATCGATTGGATTGCAGTCCGGATTTGCAAGCTGTCTGGCATAAGCCACTGCCACATCTTCGTCCTGCATCGCCTGGTACAGCTTTTCCAGCAATTTTTCATCTGCCGGAACTGCATCCTGCGTCATAACTACCATATATTCTGAGTTTGACAGTTCTGCGGCCATCCGTCTGGTTCCTCCATGATCAAATTCCGCCGCCTTTATATGATGCACCTCGGCTTCCGGTATCCCCTCAATCCATTCTTCCTTCCAGTACTGTACTTCTGTATTGATAAGAATGATTCTGGACGGCAGCAGTGTCTGATGATGAAGTCCGCACAAAAGCTGCCGGAGCTTCTCATCCGGCTTATATACGGTTATAATGACATCTATCTGCGGCATACTCTCACGCTTCATAGCCCTTTTCCTTAATTTTACTGATAACCAAATCTACACTCTTCTGCGCCAGCTCTTCACTTCTCGCTTCAGCCATAACACGGATCAGCGGCTCCGTACCACTTGCGCGGAACAGCATTCTCCCCTCTGTACCAAGCAGCTGTTCTGCCTGTTCCACACTGGCCTTGACCTCCGCATCATTTAATACAATGTCCTTATCCTTTACTCTTACGTTTTTAAGAAGCTTCGGGAATATTGTCACTGCTTCGGCGAGCTTGCCAAGAGAAGCTTTCTGTTCCAGCATAGCCTCCATAACCTTAAGAGAAGTCAGTATACCATCTCCTGTCACCGCATGCTTACTGAAAATAATATGCCCGGATTCCTCTCCACCCAGTCCATATCCATTAGCACGCATATTTTCGCCTACATACTTATCACCTACTGCTGTTTTTTCATAGCGTATGCCTTCCCTGTCAAACGCCTCATACAACCCCATATTGGACATCACCGTAGTTACCACAGTATCTGACGGGAGTTGTCCCTGATTCTTCATGTAGCTTCCGCACACATACAGAATCAGGTCACCGTCAATGATACGTCCGTTCTCATCCACAGCCAGACAGCGGTCTGCATCTCCGTCATACGCAAAGCCTACATCCAGACCATTTTCTACAACATATTTCTGCAGGTTCTGAATATGTGTGGAACCACAATCCGTATTGATGTTTGTTCCGTCAGGACTATTGTTTATCACATAGGTTCTGGCGCCCAGTGCGTCAAATACATTCTTTGCAATCGCAGAAGCACTTCCGTTAGCACAGTCCAGCCCCACCTTCTTATCTTTAAAGGAGCGTGTTGCCACAGAAATCAGATAACCGATATAACGGTTTCTGCCTGCGGCATAATCTGTCGTTCTTCCGATATTCTCTCTGACTGCAAATGGAATCTCACCTGATTTTCCGTCGATATAATCCTCTATCAGCTGTTCTACCTCAGGCTCCAGCTTCTGTCCGGCTCCATTGATAACCTTGATTCCGTTATCATAATACGGATTATGACTGGCTGAAATCATAATGCCGCAGTCAAACTCATCACTTCTGACTACATAAGATACGCTCGGTGTCGTCGTTACATGCAGAAGAAATACATCTGCACCGGACGCTGTCAGCCCTGCCACCAGAGAATATTCAAACATATAGCTGCTTCTTCTGGTATCCTTGCCAATAACCACTCTTGCCTTATGCTCTCTGCCATAATACCATCCTAAAAATCTTCCTACCTTATATGCGTGTTCAACCGTTAAATCCTTATTTGCTTCTCCACGAAATCCATCTGTACCGAAGTATTTCCCCATACGTTCCTCTTCCTTTCCCTGTCATTCTCAATATATGACGCTGCGCCGCAGTGCGCTCCTGCCCGGAGGGCTTTTTTGTGTAATAGGAAATTCTATCGGAATTTCCTATTACACAAAGAATGGATGCTATGGCTATAGCATCCATTTTCCTGTTGTCACTTATTTAACGATTTATTCACCCAGACCAGCCTGCACACATGCCACAAGTGCAGCCAATGCCTCGGCTTCATCTTCACCCTCGCAGGTAAATTCAATCTCATCCCCGCACTTTACACATGCACCCAGCACACTCAATACACTCTTTGCATTTGCCGTGTTATCCCTGAAGCTAAACGTAATAACAGATTTAAATCTCATCGCTTCTTTACACAGAATTCCTGCCGGTCTCAAATGCAGACCCGTAGGGTTTTTGATTGTTACTTTTTCCTTTACCATCGCACATTCCTCCAATATATTTTATCACAAACCACATCGTATTTTCTTATCGTCAGCCGAAATTTCTCCCCTCCATATACTCTTCCAGCAATCTCATTATAACATCAACTTAAAAAATACTCAAGCAAAACTGAAAAATCACACCTAAGGTACTATTGCCATTCCTTTCAGCGTTTCTTCCAGCGTCGTTGTTTCCTGTTGAGAAGACGATTCTTCTGATGTTTCGGCTTCTGTCACGTGCTCTGCTGTGGTTTCTTTCGCTGTTGTAGTTTCTCTCGCTGTTGTAGTTTCTTTCGTTGTTGTAGTTTCTTTCTCCGGTGTGGTTTCCGGAGCCGGTTTTACCATCACAGGTATCGTCGCCCGCTCTGTTGTTGTAGGCTGAGTCGTAGTCTCCCTGACCTCTCTATGGGTTTCCTCCTCTGGCGATTCCTCTGTCTCCGTTTCCTGCTCTATCGGTTTTTCTGTCAGTATAACGGTAATCAACGAGCTTCGTATTTCCTCCACTCCCTCCGGCACCGTTATCTCTACCTCATACACATAAGAACCGGCTGCCTTTCCATCCAAATCAATTGCCGGCTGCAGCGATTCTGCTGTTATCAATGCCAGTTCTTCCTGCAGACCCTCCAGCTCCAGCATGGAATCCGGTGAAACCTCATATGCAATATCCAGGTTCTCTGCCAGGTTTCGTACTGTCAGCAAATCTGTAGATATATACAGACTTCTGGTATGAAGCTGTTCCACGTTCAGCTTCACGGTAATATAGCGTTCTGATTCATTGAGAAGCTCTGTACCCTTCGGAAGATATGGCAGGATATCTACCGTGCTTTCTTTACTTTCTGTCAAATCAGCCAGACTGAATGCTTCCTCAGATGCCGGAATCTGTATAAGCGTAATCTCATCCACTGTTTCCCGTGTACCCTTCAAGGTAACTTCCTGCTGAGAAAGCTCCATACCAGTATAGCGGTATCCATGCTCAACTTCCCCGATTACGGCAAATTCCATCGGTACTGTACGGCACTTCAGAATGTCTGCACCTGCCAGCAGCGTGGCTGCACTCAGCGTAATCTGCTCATTTTCCGTATATTCGATTTCTTTTCCATTTCCATCAATCAGTATCAGTGATACACTTCTGCCGGATACATTGGTAGACATACCATCCACATCCACACGTACCACAACATGCCTGATTTTCTCCATAACTGACTGTGGTGCCTTGATATTCACTACATTAGGCGAAACCTCTGTATCGCCTACCACATATCCGGCTGCAGGCGTACCGGTCGTTTCTATCTCCACCTGGAACCGGTCTGTAAGCAGCGGCTCCACGTTTATCTTCATATTTTCTGTTATCTTGCTCTGTAATGTCACTCCGTCAGGAAGCGATACAATGTTAATCGGCACTGCTCCAACCGAGGAAACCTCGCTGAAATCCACCGTTGCTTTAACATCATTCTTATCCATATTATCAACAATAGAACGTGGTCCCTTCACCACGACAGATGCCACTCTGTTCTCCCGAATAGTATAAACCTGCCCCTCACCCTGTCCGGTAATCGCTTCTTCATTCAGAATCGTAATATCAATAGCCCGAATTGTCTTAACTGTGTCCGGATCATTGATATTAACTACTACCAGCCACAGGATAAAAGCGAGGACAACAGACATAACTTTAAGCCACAAATTATGAGTGATTTTATTTTTCATTCCTTCGCCTTCCCTTCCAGAGTCTGAACCGCTTCGCATCAATTGTCTTATTCTGAAGCATTACCAGCTTGTTTCTCAAATTCTCACTGTCCAGGTTGCGCAGCAGCCTTCCGCCGAACGCCACTGTTACTTTTCCGGTCTCCTCTGATACAATAATCGTCAGAGAATCCGTAACCTCACTGATGCCAAGTCCCGCACGATGTCTGGTTCCCAAATCCTTGCTGATTTCCATATTATCGGAAAGCGGCAGATAGCAGGTAGCAGCTACGATACGGTCACCGCGTATAATAATGGCACCGTCATGCAGCGGTGTATTATGTTCAAATATATTAATAAGCAGCTGACTGCTGATAAGCGAATCAAGAGGAATTCCTGTATTTTCGTACTCTGTCAGCAAATCATTCTGTTCTATTACAATCAGGGCACCTGTCTTTGTCTTTGCCAGTGAAAATGCAGCCTTTGTGAGCTCCTGAATGGTCTTGTCACTGAACCTGCCCTTTGCTCCCTTCGAATCGTCAAACGGTATCACACCGCTGATAAAGTTCTTTCGTCCCAGCTGCTCGAGTGCTTTTCTCAGCTCCGGCTGGAACACAATAATAATAGCTGTCACACCAAGACCCAGCGTTTTCTCCGCCAGCCAGATAATCGTATTCATCTGGAACAGCACTGCTATCAGAGTAAAAACAAGAAGCACTACGATTCCCTTTACCAGAATCCATGCACGTGTGTTTTTAATCCACACCATAATCTGATACATCAGAAAAGAAATAATCACGATTTCCACAATATCAATAAGCTTGATGCTCGGCAGACGCGATATTTTATTCAGATATTCTGATATTGTCCCCCATAATGCTTCCATCTGATTCACTCCCTCTCCGTTCCCTTAAACTCTAAGACTTCTTTCTTGTTCTCTGTGCATTAATCCGCTTCACATTTACATGCGGTGTGCTCACGCTCATTTTCGGCACAGCCTTTACATAGTACACATAGTCATCATCCTCAAACGATACCTTCTCTGTCCGTGTATAATCTACAGCAAAAATAAAGTATTGCAATACCAGCATAATAAGTGCTGCAATAATGTTTCCAAAAATCATGCCTGCAGCAGAAGCCGATAAATCCAGGCTGAATGCTCCAACCAGGAGAATTACCATGTTTACCACCATTCCTACTCCAATCGCAATCGTCCATGAATAGTCAATCGACATGCTCTTAATCAGAAATACTATCACTGTCGTGATTACAAATGCCGCAACCGTCAGCATCATCAGCTTATTCTGTACCAGCCCATCTATAATCATCGTCAGATTCTGCAGCAGTGTCTCTGTGCTGGAATTGCTGAGTGCCGGTGCATTCGTCTTGGCATAATCCAGCAGAAAATATACAACTACTCCCATTCCTGCGGGTACTGCCGCTGCAAAACCTCCGGTAAGTCCTGCCAGAAGCGGCATCAGATATGGTATCTTCAGCCAGAACAGCACGGGTGTAAGCAGTACAATATATCCCAACGATGAATCAAACCTGATATACACCAGGAACATGAGCAGGAATACCGCCAGTGCTACCGCTGCCAGCTCCAGTGAAACCGCATAGAGATGCGCCAGAACAAACAATGCACAGATAAGCACCATTCCGCC
This sequence comes from Lachnospiraceae bacterium, assembly GCA_017624115.1. Lineage (GTDB taxonomy): Bacteria > Bacillota > Clostridia > Lachnospirales > Lachnospiraceae > RGIG8607. Next base: position 7,983 of record JAGANQ010000045.1, on the reverse strand, counting down.
AACCGGAATAATGGAGCACAGCAGTGCTACTACTGCAATAATCGCTGTATTCTTCAGTCTGTCCATATATCCTATATTGGCATTTATCAGCATTATTGTGATAAGCGCCCCAAAAAACTTCAGTACAGCTGTTACATATATATCATATTTACCATAAAATTTCTTCAGCTGTTCTTTTATTACCAGTATTGTCGTCATTATCTAACTTTCCCCGCCTTTCGCTTCCTCATGGTTAATCTGCTTCACTTTCTTTAAATTTCCGCGAAAGCGCTTCAGACTCTTCATTGCCATGCTATACTTCACGGTATATATCACGTAAGAAAGTATCATATATCCAGCCAGCAATATTACATAATAAGTAAGAACCTTTCTGATAAGATCCACAAGATCCAATGTATACAGATTTTCCATAAAATATTCCAGATGGTAGAGAACCCAGCCGCCGGCTATCATGGCATAGGCAATTGTCACGGCGATAGCTGTCTTAATCATATTCCAGCTCACATAATCACCGCGGAAATATTTGGTCATTTTCATCACCTTTTTGCCCTTCCGCTTTTCGTATATTGCCATGCGGGTCATCAACTTAACCTTATCCTCGTTGAGCATCCTTCCACTCCTTTATTGCAATCTCACTATTGCACCAGAAACCATTATAGCATAACATTTCCATAATTTATAGTACTTTTTCGAAGTATTTCCTTTCAAACTACTTACAATTTGCTTAGTTCTGGCTGTATGGAAGTGCAAATGCATGATTCATCGGCCCGCTTCCTGCACCGAGATCAAGCATCGCCGCCAGCGCACCGGAAATATACTCCTTGGCATGCTCCACTGCCTCACACAGTCCCTGTCCCTTAGCAAGATTTGAAGCAATCGCACTGGAAAGTGTACAGCCCGTTCCGTGCGTATTGGGATTGTCAATCCGCTCACCGTAAAACCAGCGATACTTCTTATTATAATAAAGCAAATCGTTGGCATCATTCAGGTTATGTCCGCCCTTACAGAGAACCGCGCATCGATATGTGCTGCTGATATGTTCTGCTGCCTTCATCATATCCTCTGCGGTTGCGATTTTCATGCCGGACAGCACCTCTGCTTCAGGAATATTAGGCGTAACAACCTCAGCCAGAGGCAATAATTTTTCTTTCAGCATAACAACGGCATCCTCACAGATAAGCCTGGAACCGCTGGTAGATACCATAACGGGGTCAACCACTATCTTTTCCGCCTGATAGGCTGTGAGCTTTTCCGCTATAACAGAAATCAGATCCGCAGAAGACACCATACCGATTTTTACGGCATCCGGACGAATATCCGTAAAGACACTGTCAAGCTGCATACCAAGGAATTCCGGCGTCACCTCAAAAATCCCCTGAACACCAACCGTATTCTGTGCTGTGAGCGCCGTAACCGCACTCATGGCATATACGCCATTCATCGTCATCGTCTTGATATCTGCCTGAATTCCTGCACCGCCGATGGAATCACTCCCTGCGATTGTTAATGCTGTTTTCATATATTATTGCCTCCAACCTTCTGTCATTATCATTGTACCATTTTCTCCGAAAGAGCACGCAGCTCTTTACATTCCTTCTCAATATCCTCCGCTGCAAATACAGCCGACACAAGTGCCACCCCATCTACACCTGTCCCGGCAAGCTCCTGAATATTGGATTTGCAGACTCCTCCAATTGCCACAACCGGGATAGACACCGCTTCACAGATTTCCTTCAATGTCTGATGTGACACTGGCCGGGCATCCTTTTTCGTTGTCGTAGCAAATACCGCGCCGACGCCAAGGTAATCTGCCCCTGCTTTTTCAGCAGCAACCGCCTGCTCCACAGTCCGGGCAGAAACACCGATTATCATATCTTCTCCTGCTATGGCACGCACAGTTCCTGCTTCCATATCCTTTTGTCCCACATGAACACCATCTGCCCTGCACTTGACAGCAATTTCCACATTATCATTGACAATGAAGGGAACGCCGTACCGTGCGCACAGCGCTCTCATCTCTATCGCTTCTTCAAGAAATGTTTCCTCATCCAGCTCTTTTTCCCGAAGCTGAATGCAGGTCGCGCCTCCCTTCAGGGCAGCCTCGACCTGCTCCATCAGCGTCTGTCTGCCTGTCCATGCCCGGTCTGTCACTGCATAGAGCAGCATATCTTCTTTATTACATTTCATATTCAGCCTCCATGCTATCCCAAAACTTGTTCATATCTCGCACAGCGTTCCAGTTCTTCGCCATCCAGCCGGTAAACCGCATCTATGATGTAATTCCGGTAGGTCGCGTTACCATCCTCCCGTGTCAGGCGGTTATACGCTTTTTCACCACACACTCCCATGGCACAAAGCGCAGCCACAGTTGCCTCCAGCGATTTATTCGGATTTGCTGTCACATAAGCCGCAACAAGCGACGACAACTGGCAGCCCGTTCCTGTAATCCTGCTCATCATAGGATGACCATTAAAAATGCAATAAGCTTTCGCCTCGTCTGCCACAATGTCAATCGCACCTGTAACAGCAACGACTGCTCCTGTTTTTTGAGAAAATCCTCTGGCAAACTCTGCTGCCTGCAAAAGATTTTCTTTCGTGACACTGTCTGCCATATCTGCATCCACGCCTTTTGTCGTTCCTGCTCCGAGCACAAGTGCCTTTATCTCGGAAATATTGCCCCGGATAACGGTAAACCTTATCTGGTTCAGCAGCTCGTTGGCTGTCTTTGTTCTAAGAACAGACGCTCCTGCGCCTACCAGGTCAAGCACCACCGGATGTCCGAGTTCGTTGGACCTCCTTCCTGCCGCAAGCATAGCCGGTATGGTTCTCTGATTCAATGTTCCGATGTTAATATTGAGTCCGCCGCATATGCCGGTTATTTCCTCTGCCTCTCCGGCATCATCCGCCATAATCGGCGAAGCACCGCAGGCGAGCAGGATATTGGCACAATCATTGACAGTTACATAATTGGTGATATTATGTATCAACGGATGTGTATTCCTGACATTTTCAAGCATTTCCTTTATCATTCATGTTCTCCTTTACTGCTCCATCAAGTTCTTAAGCGCGCCTGTTGCCTTTAAAGCTCCAATCAGAACAGCCGACAGCGCAGCACCTCCGGCAGTAGATATCAGAAACGGAATGATGTACGCATAAAATGCAATGTCCCCGGCACTCTTTCCCATCAGAAAAATGGCAACCGGATAAGCGCAGAGTCCTCCCAGCACAGCCGTGCCGAATACCTCTGCAACCAGGGTAAGCGACAGCTTCTTGCTTTTCCAGTAGACAATACCGCATAACAAAGCACCAATCATGCTTCCTGGGAAAGCCATAAGGCTGCCGAGTCCGAGAAGATTTCGTATCAGGCTTGCCGCAAAAGCGACCGATACGCCATACCACGGTCCCAGGATAACAGCACATAGGATATTTACCATATGCTGAACAGGGGCACACTTACTTCCAAATACCGGAAAGGAAAACATACTTCCAACTACTGCAACTGCACATAAAATTCCGGCTATACACAATTTCTTTGTCTGATTCTTCTTCATTTCAATAACTCCTTTGCAAAATATAGTGAGAACGGTAATTACTTCGGTCGAAGCTTGCTGGCTTCTGGATTTTTTCTTATGAAAAAATCGGAGATACCTGATGATATCTCCGAAAAAAAATCAGCTATGACTTCCTACGGCGGCATTATCCGCATCAGGTTAAAGGGTCGAAGTTGATTACTTCCTCTCAGCCTGCCAGCACAAGCTCCCCTGTATCTCTGTCAAATTCCATATTCTGCTATTATACTAATAAACAGGTAAAAAAAAGCCGTCCCTCCTTATCCTTCTCCAGCTTGCGAATCCAGCGTTGGCTTTCCAGCCTGGATTCAATGAAGCGTTCCAGCCGATGTATAAGCTGATTCTGTTCTCCATGCTTTATCAGCAGCGAAAATCTTCATTGGATGCATGTCTTTCATAATAAGGTATGCTTTCATTATTTACTCAGCCATTTATGTAGCACACGCAAAAGTTCTTTCAGCTCAAGCGGTTTGGCTATATGGCCATTCATACCAACAGTCTTCGCCGCCTGCACATCCTCTGCAAAAGCATTTGCCGTCATGGCAACAATCGGCACCTTCCTGCAATAATTCCGCCCCATGGCACGAATTGCTCTTACTGCATCATAGCCATTCATCCTTGGCATCTGGATATCCATAAATAACATATCATAATACCCGTCTTCACACTCACTCATTCGGTCAACAGCCTCAGCACCGTCATGAGCATGTTCGACAGACAACCCAGTCATTTTCAATAATTCCGAAACAATCTCCGCATTTACATCATTATCCTCCACAAGCAGCACACGATAGTCGGAAAGTTCCATGGTCTTCAACTCATCAAGAGGCATAAGCGACTCCTGTGACTCCTCATCTCCCAAAAGCGTATAGAAAGTTTTTGCCAGTCTGGAACGGAACATCGGCTTACTGATAAATGCATTTGCCCCGGCTGCCCTGGCTTCCTGTTCAATATCAGACCAATCATAGGCAGAAATAATGATGATTGGCACCTCATTGCCGACTGCCTTTCTAATTGCCCGTGTGGTTGCAATACCATCCATGTCTGGCATTTTCCAGTCAATGATACAGGCAAAATAGTCTTTTTTCTGCTCATGGCGAAGCACCACTTCCTGAACAGCCTCTGTGCCGGTGGCAACTCCCTTTGCTCTCATGCCGAGACTATCGAGAATGCTGCAGCAGGATTCCATGCTCATCACATCATCATCAGCTACAAGCACATCCAGGTTCACAAATTTGTCATACTGAATCTCCTCCGTGTCCTGAAGCTTCAAATAGATTGTGACCGTAAAACGCGATCCGACCTCCAGTGTGCTTTCCACCTTAATATCGCCACCCATCATGCGCACAATATTCCGACTGATAGACATACCCAGACCGGTTCCCTGAATCTGATTGACCCGTTCATCCACAGCTCTTGAAAACGGTTCAAAAATTTTGTCAACAAAATCTTGACTCATACCGATGCCATTATCCTCAAAGACAAATTCGTAGCATCCAACCTTAGCCTGATGGGAATGCTTCTCCGAAATGAACAGTCGAATTTCCCCTCCATCCGGCGTATATTTCACGGCATTACCCATCAAATTTGTAAATACCTTCTGGATACGAAGACTGTCACCTATCACCGCCTCATGTGTCAAATCGGAAATATTTACACTCAATTCATGATGATGTTCTTCAATCTGAGGATTAATCATGTTAAGGAAATTATCCACCAAATCCGAGAGATTAAATTCTTCCTCTACCAGCTGTACCTTTCCTGATTCTATTTTACTCATATCCAGCACTTCGTTAATCAGACTGAGTAAATGCTTACTTGCCTGAGTAATTTTTTTGAGACTGTCCTTCACACGCTCCCTGTCATCAATATGTGTTGCCGCAATTGCAGTCATTCCTATGATACCGTTCATAGGTGTTCGGATATCATGTGACATATTGGACAGAAAATTCGTCTTTGCTTTATTCGCTGCTTCCGCTGCATCAAGCGCAGCCTGCAGCGCCCTCTCCTGCTGGCGTTCTTTCTTAATCAAATCATCCACATTACGAGTTCCAAGTACTACCACATCACTGCCATCCGCTTCCTGAACGAACGCTACCCTCATCTGAAGATAGCTGATTCCGTCATCTGTCAGGTTTTCAAAGGTAAATGAGTAATCCTCATTCTTAGTGCGAATATACTCCAATGACAATTTCTCCATATATTCAGCACGACTTCTCTCCGAAACCTGTTCCTTGGCGTAATTTTGCATGACTTTTGACCAGCAATTATGATGTCTCTTGAAATATTCACTCAGACCTTGTCCATACTCATCCTTTGCGCGGAAGGAGCTGACAGTATCTGTATCAATATCTACCAGAACAATGGAATCATATTCCGAGCCCAACCCCTCAATAATATCGTGCTGCATTTCCATTTCACGAGTTTGCTTCAGTTGGCGTCGCATTTCCTCATCTACGTCCCTGAAACCTAAAACAAACGTAATTTTATCGTTTTTTTCAACGATTTTTACTACATTCATTTCGTAATAAGCAATGACACCACCCATATTCCTTCTGTAGCCCAGCTTATAAAGACCTACATCCGGCACGTTTTTCAGTAAAACATCCAATCCTGTCAGTTCTCTGAGCCGTTCCCGATCTTCCGGAACAACATAATTATCAATGTATTGGGACATAATTTGCCCATTGTCGCCCGCCTGCATCAAGCTCTGAAGCTTCTCCGCATCAATTCCAAGTCCGTCTGTCCGATAAACAGATACTCTTCCTGTTTGCGCATCAAGTTGAAGCAGGCTGTGGTATTCCTGGCTAAACGCTCTGGAAACTTTCATTTCTTTCTGAAGCGCTACATTACTTTTTTCTACTGCAATCAGTGCCTCTTCGATTTTCTTCTGTTGGACAAGCTCCTGTTTTTTCTCCTCATCAATATCTTTAAACCCAACAACAAACTCATTTCTTTCCCTGTCAGGCTTCACAAGCTGGCACCGAAAATACTGCTCTTTTTCATTGCGGTATACACGATAGTTAAAATAATAGGTTGTTTTATCCACCAGAAGCTCTTTTACACCAGCTATCAAGCGTACTTTCTCAAACAAATATCTGTCCTCTTCCAGTACATCGTTTTCGATATAAGAGCTCATATTATCCTCGTAATTTCCAACCGCAAACTTCTGTCCATAACGGTCAGTCATAGTCTGGTCCATACGATAGCAGACAGCTTCGCACGTATCCATATTCACCGCATAAACATTTTTATAGGGAATAGCAAGCGCCCGAATCAGATTATCCTGGGATTGTATCGTTTCCTTTTCCTGAGTGATACAGCGAAGACCACAGATAACTTTTATCAGCTTTCCCTCTGCATTTTTCTCCATCGAAATCAAGCTGCATCTTGTCCATCCCCCTGCCTTCGCCTGATATTCCTGCACAATCATGGATTTTTCTCCCAGCCGCTGTTCGATTGTTTCTAGAGCAAGGAAGCTTTCCATAATTGCTTTATGTCCGTTCACAGCCAGTATGCCTACCATTTGCTTCAGAAAAATTTCAGCGTCTTCTTTTTTTCCATAGGTATAACTATTATTATCAAGTGAAATCACTTCCTGAATTGTATTTTCCTCAATATTAATATAATAAACAGCGAAAAAAGCTCTGCTTAGTGCACTGATAATCGCCGTGTGTTGCTTCTCAGCCTCCAAAAGTGCCGTGAGTTTCTCATTTGTTTCCTGCAATTTTTTCATTTGATCCATGGTATGCCTCCGTCTATTTCGTATCACACCCTTTATTTCACTTATTCGTTTGGTGTGTTAGATTCTTTCAGCCTTGCAATCGCATTTGTAACAACCGTATAATCAAGGGATACATGCTGTCACAGCTGCCCACATTTCTCGTCATCTACAGGCCCGCTCTCCCATCTGCGCAGCACCTCTGTCATTGCACCCGTCGACTGACTCAGGCAATCAAAGTTCAGATTCTGACAAACTCCTTTTAATGTATGTACCGCCCAGTAATAATCGTTCTCGCAATAATTGTTACGCTAATTCCTGAATTGTATGATTTATTTAAAGTATTTATGTCAATAATAACTCTATTTGAGAGACTGCGTCAAGGAAATTAATGTATCTAACAGATCCTGCACTACCTGCTTGTCTGCTTCCGTTGCCGGTTCAGATTTTCCTGCAAGGAATAAAGGATCTCTCATAATCGGTCTTACCATCTTAGGCGCTCCTCTAGTGTTATTTGAATTATCTTCCACATATTGACTTCTTCAACTCTTCTTTCAGATATTCATATCTCAATCTTTTCTCTTCCTTTGCGAAATGAACCTCACGACTCTGAACAGGATTATCCTCATAAGATAAAACCTCATCACCGAACTGCTCACTCGTAAGATCAAATACGCAATCACCAATCACATT
>JAGANQ010000044.1 GCA_017624115.1 Lachnospiraceae bacterium | reverse complement strand
TAGCTAATCAGAGCATCACTCTCTGCAAGCTCTTCTACCTTCATCCCATATTCATCCATGGAAACCGGTATGACCTCATGTCCCAGTCCCTTGAATACCCGGTATGCCTGACGATAGGTCGGATTTTCCATGGCAATCCTGCACCCTTTTGGCAGGAGCTGGCTCAGTCTCATCAACAGATATTCATTTCCTGCCCCAATAATCATCTGCTCCGGTGAGCAGTTCACTCCTCTCGCCTGATGCAGATAGCGGCAGATTGTCTCCCTCAGATTGTAATCACCCATGGAATCTCCCAGCTCAAAAATCTCCTTCCGGTCATCGATCAGCGTATTCCTTGTGAGCTTCCTCCATATGTTATACGGAAAGTTCTGTAAGTCTATGCCCCTTGGGGAAAAATCATAAAGGCAGGGCTGCTCCACTGCCTGTGGCTTCTGCTCTGCCTTCTGCGGCTGCTTTTCAGAAACATAAAGCTCATCAATCTGTGCCACAAAATATCCCTTGCAGGGAACTGCCTCCAGATATCCCTCTGCTGTGAGCTGGGAATATGCCATATCCACTGTACTTCTGCTTATCTGCATATGCTTTGCAAGGGCTCTTGTCGAAGGAAGCCTGCCGTGAAAAGGCAGGCTTCCGTTCTTGATTTCTTCTTTTATATAGCGATATATCTGTTCATATATCGGTTCTCTGGAATTCATATCCAGAGGTATAATCAGGTCATTCATAACAAATCCTTAATGACACGCGCTTTTTCCTTTAAAGCTGCTGTTGCCGTTTTGGATATCAGAATCGTTCCCAGCATCTTCCTTGCCATGTCAATATCTCCGCTTCTTCTCGCAAGATCTGCATACAGATAGTTAAAGGTCATCTCATCCATACCGCAGATAGGGAACATCTCTGCCTGCACAGCGGCGCCAAAGCCATTGTATGCCTTCTGAAGGTATGACTTTTCCTCTTCCTCGCACTTTTTCTGCTTTTCATCATAGTTTTCTTCTGTTTCAGGCATATCTTCCTTCTTGTCGCGATACAGCCATGCTATCTTTAAGCACAGATATGCACGTTCACTGTTCTTGCTCTTCTTTACGATGCAGCTATATAATGCCAGCTTATATCTCACGATAGCATCATCATAGGTAAACAGCTCACCTACCGCAGGAAGTCCCTTGAAGCTTGCCTGTACCTGTTCCTTTAACAGCTTTCTCTGCAGGGAAGATATACTGTCAAAGCTTTTCTGTCCCATCGCCGCATAACCGCATTTCGGGCAGGCAATAATATCATACTTAATTGGGTCAAAATATTTAAATTTATGATGTAAATCGGTATCCGTTGAAACCAGTCGTGTCTTTCCTGTACGCACTGCTTTCTGTGAAAACTTTGCATCACAGAGAGGACATTCATATTTTTTGTCAAAAAGTGCTTCCTGCTCATACTCCTGGTCGCTCTTCTCATCCTGTTCTTTCGCCTGCGCACTGCTTTTATTCGCCGCAGGCTTGTCGCTTCCAAACAACGCATCATCATCGATAGCGATATTTGCAAAGCCCATCTGTTCTAAATCAGAAAACATATCTCCCATCATGCACCTCTATTCTGCCGCTTCGCGGCTGCTTTTACAGTTTAAAGGAACTCTTTAATGAAACAATACGGTTGAAGACCGGCTTTTCCTTCGTGGAATCCTTCGAATCCACACAGAAAAATCCGTTTCTTACAAATTGAAATTTATCAAGCTTCTCTGTCTTCGCAAGCTCCGGCTCCAGATAGCATGACTTCAATACCGTAAGAGAATTCGGATTCAGGTTCAGGGTTCCGTCATCATTCAGCTTACCTTTCTCTTCGTCTACAATATTTTCATACAGACGTACCTCTGCCTCTACTGCTTCTTTTGCTGATACCCAGTGAATTGTTCCCTTCACCTTACGTCCGTCCGGTGCATTACCGCCCCTGGTTGCCGGATCATACGTACAATGTACTACTGTTACATTGCCGTTTTCATCCTTCTCGCAGCCCGTACAGGTCACCAGATATGCATACATCAGGCGAACCTCATTACCAGGGAACATACGGAAATACTTCTTCGGAGGTTCCTCCATGAAGTCTTCTCTTTCTATATATAATTCTTTGCTAAATGGGAGCATGCGGCTGCCCATTTCTTCATTTTCCTGATTATTTACTGCCTCCACAAGCTCCGACTGATTCTCCGGATAATTATCAATCACCAGCTTAACCGGATCAAGTATCGCCATCATACGGGGTACCTTAAGCTTCAAGTCCTCGCGAATGCAGTATTCCAGCATAGCATAATCAACAGAGCTGTTTGCCTTGGATACGCCCACCAGCTCCACAAAATTCTTAATTGCCTCAGGCGTAAAGCCCCTTCTTCTGAGTGCAGCAATGGAAACCAGACGCGGATCATCCCAGCCATCCACAATACCATCCTCCACCAGCTTCTTGATATAACGCTTTCCGGTAATCACATTCGTAAGATACAGCTTTGCAAATTCAATCTGCTTCGGCGGGTTTGGATATTCCAGTTCATTTACCACCCACTCATAGAGAGGTCTGTGATCCTCAAACTCCAGTGTACAGATAGAATGTGTGATATGCTCAATCGCATCCTCAATCGGATGCGCAAAGTCATACATCGGATAAATACACCACTTATCTCCCGTATTGTGATGGGTCATATGTGCCACACGGTAGATAACCGGGTCACGCATATTGATGTTCGGAGATGACATATCAATCTTTGCTCTGAGCACCTTCTCGCCATCCTGATACATACCGTTTTTCATATTTTCAAAAAGCTGCAGATTCTCCTCTATCGAGCGATCACGGTACGGGCTGTTTTTTCCCGGCTCCGTCAGAGTACCGCGGTATTCCCGAATCTCATCTGCAGACAAATCACAAACATAAGCCTTTCCCTTCTTAATCAGCTTTACAGCCGCCTCATACATCTGTTCGAAATAATCTGATGCGAAGAAAAGCCTGTCTTCCCAGTCTGCGCCAAGCCACCTGATATCCTCAAGAATTGACTGTACAAATTCTGTCTTCTCCTTGGTAGGATTGGTATCGTCAAAGCGCATATTAAACTTTCCATTATATTTCTGAGCCAGACCATAATTCAGAAGAATGGACTTTGCATGTCCAATATGCAGATATCCATTCGGTTCCGGTGGAAATCTGGTCTGTACATGATCATAATAGCCTTCTTCCAGATCCTTTTCTATAATCTGTTCAATAAAATTTTTGGAAACTACCTCTTTTTCCATTTCATTTTCCATCAATTTTTCCTCCTGCACACTCATGCTTTCCTCATTATATCATATGCTTTGAATTTGTGAAACATAAATTTGTAAAGAAAGCGGCAGAAAGTACCAGATGGCTATTGCTGCATAAGCTCCTCCACCTTCTCCTGCGCAAGCGGACGTCCAAGAAGGTAGCCCTGAATAATTCCACATCTGTTCTGTTTAAGACTGTCAAATTGCTGCTGTTCCTCCACGCCCTCTGCTATAACCTCAAGTCCCAGCTTTTCTGCCATCTCGATAATACTGCTTGTGATAATCGTCGTATTT
>JAGANQ010000043.1 GCA_017624115.1 Lachnospiraceae bacterium | reverse complement strand
TTGACCAGGAAAATCCAGATATTGGCTCTGTCATAGCGTTTATTTTTGCCAGTCAGATGGGAGAAAATGTAAGACGCTTTAATATGGTATTGGATAATTATTATGTAGAGCTTATCAATATGCTTGGAATATCCCTGCAGCCTGCCCAACCTGCCAGTGTGGCAGTCATCCTTAATCTGGCATCTGATACGGTGCCGGGGCTGGATGTGCCGAAAGGAACGAGACTCCTTGGCTGGAATGAGGAAGGAGATAATGACAGCTCTGTCATCTTCGAAACGGAGCAGAATATCCATGTGACAGATGCCAGATTATCAGAGATGTTTATGGTTTCGAAGGAAACGGGAAAGGTTATTCCGGTGACTGATGAATTTACACTCTTTGATTTTTCTGCAGATGGTATAGGAAAGAATGCCCTTTTGCTGTATCACAGCAGTATGTTTGATATAGAGAATGAGAATATCTATCTGAAGCTTCCGGGAGGGGAACAGATAGTGAAGGGCATCGCAGAAAGAAAATATCGGATTTCGTATTATGCGGAAGAGGGATTGATACCGGTAGAGCTATGTGGTGCAGAGGGTGAAATGGTTGTTATTCAGAAAGACAGACCATGCAAAAAGATTGCGGGGGAAGATGGTCTGCAGTCTCTTCTGGTGCTGGAAAGCCGTGTCCCTGTGACGGAGACAATAGAAGCTGAGGATATTCTTATCTCATCATCGGGTGATGCCGTAATGCCGGAATTTGTAAGTAATGGTACAACGGATTTGGAGATAACAGATTTTAAGATGTTTGGTGATACACTTGCTCTATATGAAGAGTGTTATATCGGACACTCTGGATTCTTTTCAAAACCGGGGGCGGTTGTTACAATTCAGTTTGATGTAGCCTTTGAGGAGAATTATGTGAGCTTTAAAAGGCAGGAGGAAGCAGAGAATCTGAAGATAATCAAGCGCAGACCGAGAAACGCGGAGGAACAATGGGTGTCTGCATATGCGCAGGAGGTTTCTATAGAGTATTATAATGGTGTGGGCTGGAAGAGACTGGAATGCCAGAGAGACTATAAGAGAATGTTCGCAGAAGCAAAGTCCGGCACATATGAACTGAATTTTATCTGTCCGGAGGATTGGGCGGAGGCAGGGATAGGCGGCTATCAGATGCCATGTATTAGAATACAGCTGTTAAAGTCGGATAATTGTTATATGCAGCCATGTATTCACTGTTATCCACGTATCAGGAATATGACGATTGCGTATACCTATGAAGGGCAGTTTAAGCGCCCGGAAAAGGTAGAGGGAATATATGGGACACAGCGCCTGGATGTAACGAAGCCGCTTATGGAAAAGAGAGGAATTGCGGTATTCTCCAAAGGCAGATATGAAGAAACAGCACTTTATCTGGGGTTTGACAGAAAGTTTGATAATGGACCTATAAGTCTTTGGTTTGATATAGAAGAAAACAGCATGAGGGACCGCGTCCTGCTGGAATATTCGTATTCTACAATCCGGGGCTTTAAACCTATGAAGGTGCTGGATGGCACAAGAAATATGACCAGCTCCGGCATGATTTTCTTTATACCGCAGTCAGATATGGCTCCTCAGGTACTGGAGGATAAAGAGCTGTACTGGATTAAAATTTCTTTACAGGGAAGGCTGGAGGAAAAGGATAAGCCGCATATCAGGCGGATTCTTCTTAATGCGGTCGAGGCAAGAAATGTGGAGACATTGGAGGAAGAGGAGTTTTATATTGACCAGGCAGTTCCTGATATGCAGTTTGCACTGAATGCGCAGAATATCCTTAGTGCCGAAGTATGGGTGAACGAAACAGGAAGCTTTTCTGATAAGCAGATAAGCAGGCAACTTTCCGATAACCCGGATGGAACAAGGGCAGTCTATAATTTCCTGGGAGAAATTGAAGAATTTTATGTGAAATGGCAGGAGGTATCTGATTTTTCTCAGTCACTTCCGCGAGACAGGCATTACGTTCTTGACAGAATGAATAATAAGCTGATATTTGGTGATGGAGTTCATGTTATGATACCTCAGATGACGAAGGCAGCAGCATTTAAGGTGACCGTGCGCTGCTCTGCCGGGCAGGAGGGAAATGTAGAGGCATATCGTATATCAGATACAGCTTCTAATCTGCTGTTTATTGACAATATCTATAATCCGATTCCTGCATTTGGCGGAAGCAACATGGAAACTCTCGAGAATGCTTTAAAAAGAGGTTCTAATATCCTGAGTGCAAGACACCGTCTGGTGACAGAGACCGATTATGTCAGAGAGGTAAAGTCCTTTTCTGATACGATTGATAAGGTAAGATGTGTGATTGGAAAAACTGTGTCAGGAGTGTCTGAGGAGGACTGCATCAGTCTGGTCTTGCTGATGAAAGATTACCAGAAAGGCTCTTATTCCTTTCATAAGATGAAAAATCAGATATGGGAGCATTTGATGGCACATTGTGAGATTTCAGTTGAGCCTGCATGTCTCCATATAGTAGAGCCGGTATTTGTAGATATTTGTGTGAATGCCTGGGTAGAAGTGTTTGATATGGAGAATGCTTTCGAAATAAGGGAAATAATTGAGGAGTTTTTAAGAAACTATCTGTCTCCGGTCAGGGCAGACAGGAACCAGGGCTGGGATATAGGTGTGATACCGAAAACGACGCAGATTATGTTTGGTCTGAACGTTATAAAGGAGAAAGCAGTGATAAGGCAGATTGCTATTACTGCGAAGTATCGGGATGACACAGGTATCCATGAGACAGATTTGCAGAGGCTTCCGGTTAATCCATTTTTTGTATGCAGGAATGGAGAGCATAGGATTTATGTATTAACATCGGAACAGAGATAGTGGAGGGACAATCATGCTGAACAGAAGAGTTCTGGAAGACAGAACATATGAAGATTTAATGGAAGAAGCATTGATGCAGATTCCCCGGTACTCCAGTGAATGGACTAATTTTAACCAGTCAGATCCGGGTATTACCATTTTGGAGAATTTAAGTGCGTTTGAGCTGCTGCAGCAGGCTTACATAAATAAGGTTCCGGATGAAGTAAAGAGTAAGCTGTTAAAAATGGCCGGCTTTGAGGCGCTGCCCGGGAAGAGCGCGCGCGTGCTCCTGGGAGCAGAGCACGCAGAGGAGGATATTGTTATTCCTGCTAACCAGAGATTTTTGGTTGGTGATGTAAGCTTTGAAACAAACCGGCAGATAGAAATGAATTCTCACAGGCTGACAGCAGTTTATGGCTGCAAGGAAGGGGAGCTTCTGGATGCTTCAATTCTGCTGGAGAGGGAGATTCCGGTTGCGATTTCTGTTTTTGGTCAGAAGCCTTCTGTGGGAGACAGCATTTATCTGGTCATGGATGGTCTTCCAGAGGAGGATGAGCTGGTTTGCTATATAGAGCTGAAGTCAGCTTACCACAGAACTCTTCTGGAGGATATATCGAAAAACCGGTTTGCCAGAATCCGCTGGCAGTGTTATACGGAGGCTGGATTTACTGACATTCGCTGCAGAGATTATACAGGAGGCTTACTTGAGAGCGGAGAAATCCGGTTTACCCTGCCGAAGGAAAGTATGTCGGTATGCAGTGAGCTTCCAGAGAGCGGGTATGTAATAAGAGGGCTTCTGGAGAGGGCAGAATATGATATTGCACCGAAGGTGTCCGGCATAACAGGTTTTTTATTTGAGGCATGGCAAAAGGAGACACAGTCTGTGTGCTATACTTATCCGGGGCAGCAGAAAATATCCGTATTCTGCGATTTGCTGGAGCAGGGATATTATCATATCTACTGTATGGAAAAGCCGGGAGGCTCGTATTATCGCTATCAGATTCTCAAAGAAGGACAGGAGGGGCAGGGAAGAGTCTGCAGGCAGAAGCGATATGATTATGGAATGTATGAATTCAGTTTTCCTTCTGAAGTGAGTAATTCAGACAGAAAAAAGCTGCCAAATGGGATAAAGCTGGTGGCTTACAGCGAGATGCTGATGCGCCGGTATTATCTGGACACAGTATATGGCTATGATGACCAGATTATTATGCTTCCGATTACGAATATTGTGCCGGAATCGTTTTCTGTTATAGCAGAACGGTTTGATGAACAGGGAGAAGCAATATATGATTTTATTAAACCGGGCAGGAAGGAAGAGGGTGCACTCTGTTATGAGCTGTTTGAGACAGAGGGAAGGATTAAAATTATTGATGCCGGAGATTTTATAGAAGCGAGACTTTATCTTTGCTCAAGTGCAGTTACAAAAGGGGAAGAGGGAAACATCGGAGCAGGTAAGGTCTTTACGCCGGTTGGTTATGAGTCCGGTATACAGTTTTTTAATCCGGGACCTGGAACGGGCGGCAGATATAAGGAGCAGCTTGAGGATGTCAGAAAGAGGTTTGTAAATGATGTAAACAGACCATCTGTTTTAGTTACTGCAGCAGATTATGAGGCTGTTATCAAAGAAGTGCCCGGACTTTTGATACATAAGGTGAAGGCGGTGTTTGACAATGCCAAAACACAGGTAACGATTGCGGTAAAGCCCTATTCCGAACAGGAATTCCCACGGCTGTCTGAAAATTACCGTAAAATAATAGAAGGATATCTTGAGAAAAGAAGACTTTTAAGTACAAAAATTATATTGACCGGTCCGGTATATCTGCCGGTTAATATACAGGGAATGATTTATGTGAAAAGGCATTATTATGATTGCCGGGAGCAGATAGAAGAGGCAGTGGTACAATTTCTGGACTATCGTATGACGGAGCGTCAATTCGGGGAAGTACTGAGGTTTAATGAGCTGTATCAGAAGATAGAAAGACTTGAATGTGTGCAATATATCCACGAGATATCTATGATTCCACAATATGCCGATATGGCAGCAATGTCTGGTGATGATATTATACCGACAGATAACTGTCTGTGCTATCCGGGAAGAATCCTTTTAGAAATCAGAACAGCAGACAGATAGGGAGGAAAATGGAATGCCTGTTAAGAAAGTATATACAATAAAACAGAATCGTCTGAAGCAGGCTGCGCTTACAGGAATCAGGCTGGAGAATGGCAGGCTGGTGTGCACCGGAGAAACTGCAGGCCGCAGCATATTTTTGGGTGCATTGGACAGCGGCGAGGATGGTACCGGCTGGGGCCGGCTGAGCTTCACGGGAGAATTTTCAGAGAATATGGTCTATGTAACCCATATTCTGGCTCTGGATCATCAGGAATTTATGAAAAACGGGGAACAGGTCAAGGTCAGTCAGTTTCTGCTTGACAAAGAGGAAAAGGTGGTTTATAAAAAGCTTTTCTTTGAAAAAGCGGATGAAATAAAATTTATCAACCAGAAGGATATGCTTTTGTATGAGTTAAAAGGGCGGTATCTGTGGATTTTTATTGAGATTTTAGGAGAAGGAACCGGATATTTGGAACATATCAGAGTGAATATTCCGGGGGACAATTTTATGGCAACCTTTCCTGAAATATATCGGGAGGAGGGAGGCTTCTTTCACCGATACCTTTCTATATTTTCGTCTATATACAATGATTTTCAGGAGGACATAGATACGATTGCGTCAAAGCTGGATATTGATACGGCACCGCCGGAGCTTCTTCCTGTGTTTGCATCCTGGCTCGGAGTGGAGCTTGCAGCAGATATTCTGCCGCAGGAAAAATTGCGTGTCTTCCTGAAGGAAGCGTACCAGCTTTGTAAATATAAGGGCACCAGCTATGCGCTCAGCAGAATAACAGATATTGTGCTGGGTGTGGAGCCGGTTATTATAGAAAACAATGATTTGTGCGTGGACGAAGAAACGAAGAAGCTATATGAGAGCATGTATGGCAGCAGCTCTTATGATATAACGGTATTGGTGAATGTAGATGCGTCGGAAAGTGAGCATTCACATTTGCTGCAGCTTTTGAATCAGTTTAAGCCGGTGAGAGCAAGATTGAATCTTGTATTTCTGAAAAAGGAAGGCCGACTGGACTCCTATTGTTATTTGGATAAAAACGCTCAGATAGGAATCTGGGAGGAAGGCGTGTTAGATCAAGGACAGAATATGGAAGGAACAATTATTTTACAATAAGCGAGGAGGATGAAAATGCAGATAAAAGAGATTAAGTTGGAAGACAGTATTATGCTCAAGGTGAAAGGAAGAGTGGATACCGGTACAAGTCCGGAGCTTCAACAGGAGATTCTTAAGTCCTTTCAGAAAAAAAATCATTTGATTTTAGATTTTGAAGAGGTGGACTATATATCGAGTGCAGGTCTGCGTGCGCTGTTAATCGGGCAGAAGACAGCTAACTCTAAGGGAGGCTCGATGAAACTGGTACATGTGTGTGAGATGGTTAACAATATTCTGGAGATGTCAGGGTTTATCAATATACTGACAATAGAGTAGGAAACTCAGGGAGGATGCAATGAAAGAGATAAGGGTGCGCGCTAAAGCAGAAAATCTGAATCAAGTATATACATTTATGAATGAGCAGTTGTTATCCGTTTGCCTTGATTCGTCAAAAAGGGCAGAACTGGATATGGTAGTAGAAGAAATTTTTATAAATGTAGCCAGTTATGCATATGAAGGCGAGCCGGGGTATGTGACGGTACAGATGGATCTATTGACACAGCCGGATCGTATCTGGATGTCGTTTATTGATGATGGCATTCCATATAATCCATTGGATAGAAAGGATCCTGATATTACACTGAGTGCGGAGGAACGTCAGGTAGGCGGCCTGGGAATTTATCTGGTCAAGAAGATAATGGATAAAGTAGAGTATCAATATATGGAAGAGCATAACATACTTACAATTGAGAGATTGGTATAGGAATGGAGAGAGGATGAAATGAATAAGAGAAAAGGAAAAACGCTTGTCCTCATTGGATTCTATCTTGTGGTGGGTTTTATGCTGCTGTACTACAGTGTGTCTGGAAATATGGCTGCTGTGCCGACATCTTTATTTTCCACGGCAAGTCTGGGCGGGGATTTTAATGAGCTGGAACAGAAGAAGCCTGAACAGGAAAGCGCCATATCAAAAACAGAGGAAAAGGAAGAGAAGGAAAAGGAAACAGACGTAAACCAGGCTGCATCTTCCGATAAAAAAGACAGTGAGGGCAGTCAGGTGGAGACCAAGCCTGCAGAAGAAGAGAAACAATACAGCTTTATTACAAGTAACCGCTACACGATTCTGTATGTACGCAGGGAGCCTTCCATGCAGGGAGAAATCATCGGCAGACTGGCTCCGGGAACAACAGGAGATGTGATAGAGCTGGGAGAAGAATGGTCGCTGATTACAGATGGAACGGTAACAGGTTATTCTTTTAATGGGTATTTGAATATAATAGAAAAAGAGTAAATCAGCTATAAACAGGGAAAAGAAGATTAGCAGAGTATGTTAGTCTTCTTTTTATCGTATAGGGAATGTGAGTAGGATATCTGGGATTGATTGCTATAGCCTTTGGCTGAAAAATATGTTATACTGACAGAGCAAGTCAAATACCCTGCAGCAAGCTGACAGGGTATCTGACACTCGCGGCATTCGCCAAATGTTCGTGCAAGCACGGCACTTGGCTCATTGCCCGCGGGAATGAAAGGATGTGCATGAAAGTGGGAGATATATCATCAGAAACATGTCTTGATTCAAAAACTGCTAATCGGGTCAAAGAACCGAAGCTGTATAAGGTAGTAATGTATAATGATGATTTTACACCGATGGATTTTGTGGTCGATATATTAGAAATAATTTTCAAAAAAGAGCATCAGGAAGCAGTATCAATTATGATGCAGGTGCATAAGAGTGACTGTGCAGTGGTGGGCAGGTATTATTATGATATTGCCATGACGAAGACACAGGAAGCAATGCACCTTGCCAGACAGAAGGGATACCCCTTTCAGGTAAAGGTAGAGGGCTGAAACAGGAGGAGACAGATTTGAAAATATCGCAGGAGCTGGAAATGCTGCTGCAGAAGGCAGCAGTATATGCGGGGCAGGAGAGACATGAATATGTGACACCGGAGCATGTTATGCTTACTCTGACCTATGACAGAAATTTTTCCCACTGCTATGTAAGCTGCGGTGGTAATATAAAGGAATTTAGGAGAGAGCTGGAGGCTTATCTTAAGAAAAATGTGGGAGAGCTTCCTGATAAAAAAACAGAGATACCTGTCAGCTACGGACTGCATGAAGCATTGGTAGAGGCGGCAATGCAGGCAGAAAGCGCCGGGCAGCAGATGGTGGAGCTGGTGCACCTTTTATATGGATTTTTCCGCCTGAAGGAATGCTATGGAGTCTATATTATGCGCACGCAGGGGGTAGAAGAGGTTGATATGCTGGCGGGGCTGAATGACAGAAACCGGATAGAAGAGTTGCCGCCTGAGGAAGGTATGGAGGAGGATGGGGAGATACCAAAGAGCACGTCCTCTTATCTGACCTGTATGAATGATGAGGCAGCTTCCATGAATCCGTTAATTGGCAGGGAAAAGGAATTGGAACGTACAATACAGGTTCTGCTTCGCAAGGATAAGAATAACCCGCTGCATATAGGGGAGCCTGGTGTGGGCAAGACCGCCATCGCATATGGGCTGGCATCGCTGATAAATGAAGGAAATGTACCGGAGGAGCTCAAAAATGTAAAGATGTATGCGCTGGATTTGGGAGCCATGCTTGCCGGTACACAGCTTCGAGGAGATTTCGAAAAGCGTCTGAAGGGTGCTATGAAACAGCTGGAACAGGAAGAGCGTCCGATACTTTATATCGATGAAATACACACTCTGGTGGGCGCCGGAGCGACCACAGGAAGCTCTATGGATGCGTCTAATCTGTTAAAGCCGTATTTGACAAAGGGGACGATACGTTTTATTGGTGCGACCACCTTTGAGGAATATAAGAAGCATTTTGCCAGAAATAAAAGTCTGGTGCGGCGTTTTCAGAATATTGAAATCAAGGAGCCGTCTGAAGAGGAGGCAATACGGATTCTGGAGGGACTTAAGCCATATTATGAAAAGTGGCATCATGTGCACTACCAGAAGGGCACGATTGAGCATGCGGTACACTTAAGTGCCCGCTATGTCAATGAACGGTTTTTGCCGGATAAGGCGATTGACCTGATTGACGAAGCAGGTGCTTACCGGGTGCTGCATCCTCTGGCTGGAAAGCGCCAGACCGTTGATAAGCATCTGATTGAAGAGGTGCTTTCTAAAACCTGCGAGATTCCGAAGCAGACGATAGAGACAGAGGAAGTAAAGAAGCTGTCCCGTCTGGAAAAAGAGCTGAGAGCACAGGTATTCGGACAGGAGGAGGCAGTTAAGGAGCTTGCCGGTGCCGTGAAATTCGCCAAGGCAGGTCTGAGAGAGGCAGATAAACCGGTGGCAAGCCTGCTGTTTGTAGGACCTACGGGAGTAGGCAAGACAGAGCTTGCGAGAACTCTGGCACAGACACTGGGTATCGAGCTGGTACGCTTCGATATGAGCGAGTACGCGGAAAAGCATACAGTTGCAAAGCTGATTGGCTCGCCAGCCGGGTATGTGGGCTATGAAGAAGGGGGGCTGCTGACAGAGGCAATCCGCAAGAAACCGCATTGTGTGCTGCTTCTCGATGAGATAGAAAAGGCGCATCCCGATATATTCAACGTACTGCTGCAGGTCATGGATTACGCCACTCTGACGGATAATCAGGGACAGAAGGCAGATTTCAGAAATGTTATTTTAATTATGACTTCTAATGCCGGAGCGCGGGAAGCAGGTAAGATGACAATGGGCTTTGGCGGTGATATGCTCAATGAAGGTGCCATAGAAGAGGAAGTAAAGCGTGTATTCAGCCCAGAATTCAGAAACAGGCTGGACCGTATGATTGTTTTTCATCCAGTGGATGAGAAAATGGCATTGCAGATAGCAGACAAGAAGCTGGATGGGCTTAAGGCACAGCTTGCTGCAAAAAAGGTCGAGCTGCTTGTTACAAAGAATGCACAGAAATATCTGGCTTCCAAGGGAATGAGCAGGGAGTACGGAGCGCGTGAGATACAGCGTGTGATAGATGCACAGATAAAAACGCTGCTGGTGGAGGAGGTCCTTTTCGGAAAGCTGAAAAAGGGCGGAAGCTGCACAGTAGACTATGTGGGCGAAGCGTTTCGGATAGAGGCAAAACAGACTACGTAAAGAAAAAAGTAATAAAATATAAAAAAAGTAGTTGCATTTTTTGCTGAAATGCGCTAGTATATCACAAGAGACAAACAAATGTCCGCGATAGAAAAACAGAAAATGAAAAAATTGTATGAGGTGAAAGAGATGAGTCAGAAGTTAAGAGTTGGAATTTTAGGTGCTACGGGAATGGTGGGACAGAGATTTATCTCCCTGTTAGAGAATCATCCGTGGTTTGAAGTAGTAACAGTGGCAGCCAGCCCAAGAAGTGCAGGCAAGACCTATGAGGAGGCAGTAGGTGACCGATGGAAGATGACGACACCGATGCCGGAAGCAGTGAAGAAGCTGGTCGTTATGAATGTAAATGAAGTAGAGAAGGTAGCATCTACGGTAGATTTTGTATTTTCCGCAGTAGATATGACAAAGGAAGAAATCAAGGCTATCGAGGAAGAGTATGCAAAGACAGAGACACCGGTTGTTTCTAACAACAGCGCACACAGATGGACACCGGATGTACCGATGGTAGTGCCGGAAATCAATCCGGAGCACTTCAAGGTAATCGAGTTCCAGAAGAAGCGTCTTGGTACAACAAGAGGTTTTGTGGCTGTAAAGCCAAACTGCTCTATCCAGAGCTATGCTCCTGTGCTTACAGCATGGAAGGAATTCGAGCCATATGAAGTAGTGGCTACCACTTATCAGGCAATTTCCGGTGCAGGTAAGACCTTTAAGGACTGGCCGGAGATGGTAGAAAATATCATTCCTTACATCGGTGGTGAAGAAGAAAAGAGTGAGCAGGAGCCATTAAGATTGTGGGGCAAGATTGAAAACGGTGTTATCGTGAAAGCAGCAGAGCCAAAGATTACCTGCCAGTGTATCCGTGTACCGGTCTTAAACGGACATACGGCTGCTGTATTTGTTAAATTCAGAAAGAAGCCTACGAAGGAACAGTTGATTGATAAGTTAGTAAACTTTAAGGGTCTTCCGCAGGAGCTTGAGCTTCCGAGCGCACCGAAGCAGTTTATCCGGTATATGGAAGAGGATAATCGTCCACAGGTTCAGCTGGATGTCAACTATGAGAATGGTATGGGCGTTTCTATCGGACGTATCCGCGAGGACAGCATTTACGACTTCAAGTTTGTAGGACTTTCTCATAACACAGTACGTGGTGCAGCAGGTGGTGCAGTGCTTTGTGCAGAGCTGCTGAAGGCACAGGGCTATATTAATGCAAAATAAGATAGTAAAATAACAGCTTCAGAAAAGAATAAGATAAGGCTTCCCGATTACGCAGATTTGTGCCGGTATGTCTTTTGGACATAGGAAATCTCCGTGAGAGGGAAGCTTTTTGCGTGTGGGGAATGACAGGTGCAGTGCAGCGAATTTGGAATGTAATAGCTGAATGGCAATAACTTCTGAGAAAAAAACGCAAAAAAAACTGGACTATTTTGTCGTTTTGTGAGAGAATAAGTTCGAGAGTGTGCTGAGCATATCGGCATCATTTAAAAGAATTACATATTCGAAAGGAGTCTTATCATGATTTATTCACATGAAGTAGAAAAAATGTGTACAGTGGCACAGGGCGTTGCTCATGGCGCAGCTCCGATTCCGGAAGAAGCAAAATGGGTAAAATCTAAGGAAATTAAGGATATTTCCGGTTTGACACACGGTATCGGCTGGTGTGCACCACAGCAGGGTGCCTGCAAGCTGACATTAAATGTTAAGGAAGGTATCATTCAGGAAGCGCTGGTTGAGACAATCGGCTGCTCTGGTATGACTCATTCCGCAGCTATGGCTTCCGAGATTTTACCTGGAAGAACTGTTTTAGAAGCACTTAACACAGACCTTGTTTGTGATGCGATTAATACAGCAATGAGAGAATTATTCTTACAGATTGTATACGGAAGAACTCAGTCCGCTTTCTCTGAGGACGGACTTCCAATCGGTGCCGGTCTGGAGGATTTAGGAAAGGGTCTTCGTTCCCAGGTTGGTACAATGTACGGTACACTGGCTAAGGGACCTCGTTATCTGGAAATGGCAGAGGGATACGTAACAGGTATCGCTTTAGACGCTGACGACCAGATTATCGGATACCAGTTCGTAAGTCTTGGAAAGATGACAGACTTCATTAAGAAGGGTGATGATCCGAACACAGCATGGGAGAAGGCAAAGGGTCAGTATGGC
>JAGANQ010000042.1 GCA_017624115.1 Lachnospiraceae bacterium | reverse complement strand
CGGAAGCCCCTGCCCTTATGACAGAGTATTTGCAAGCCGCCTGGGCGCAGAAGCCGGCAGATTGATATTGAAGAATGAGTACGGCTTCATGGTGGGCTACAAGAACAGAGAAATCGTTAAGGTGCCTTTAGAGCAGGTAGCAGGTAAGCTCAAGATGGTTTCACCTGATTCTGACATTGTAAGAGAAGCTAAGATGCTGGGAATCAGCTTTGGTGATTAATAATCAGTATAAAGCAGCTGGAAGAACGGTTGCTTACGGAAGGAAAGACATTTTATGTCATATACAGCACTTTACAGGAAATTCCGCCCGGCCTCTTTTGAGGACGTAAAAGGACAGGACCATATTGTTACCACACTTAAAAACCAAATAAAAGCAGAGCGTATCGGACATGCCTATCTTTTTTGCGGAACCCGCGGAACCGGTAAAACTACGATTGCCAAGATATTTGCAAAATCGGTAAACTGCGAAAGCCCGATAGACGGCAGTCCCTGCGGAGAGTGTGCTGTGTGCCGTGCCATTGCGGCAGGTGCAAGCATGAATGTAATTGAAATCGATGCTGCTTCCAACAACGGTGTTGACAATATCCGTGAGATTGTGGATGAAGTTTCCTATTCTCCCGCAGAGGGCAAATATAAGGTTTATATTATTGACGAGGTTCATATGCTTTCCATCGGCGCCTTTAATGCCTTGCTGAAAACATTGGAAGAACCTCCGTCTTATGTGATTTTTATTCTGGCAACGACAGAGGTGCACAAGATACCCATTACGATATTGTCAAGATGCCAGAGATACGATTTTAAGCGGATTACCATTGATACCATTGCATCCCGTATTAAGGAACTGACAGAGATTGAGCAGGTGGCAATTGAAGATAAAGCAATCCGTTACATTGCCAAAACAGCAGACGGCTCCATGCGTGATGCATTAAGCCTTCTGGATCAGTGCATTGCCTTTCATTTCGAGCAGGAGCTTACCTATGATAAGGTGCTTGATGTGTTGGGAGCAGTGGACACAGAGGTGTTCAGCAGACTGCTTCGGGTAGTACTTGCCGGAGATGTACCCGGTGCCATCGGTATTTTGGAAGAGATGGTAATTCAGGGACGTGAGTTGACTCAGTTTGTATCCGACTTTACCTGGTATATGCGTAATTTGCTTTTGGTAAAAACCGCAGACGGGATTGAGGATGTGATTGATGTATCCACAGAGAATCTCGCCAGATTGAAGGAAGAGGCGCAGATGGCGGACAATGATGTCATTATGCGCTATATCCGTGTGCTTTCCGAGCTTTCCGGTCAAATCCGCTATGCGGCTCAAAAACGTATTTTAATCGAAATGAATTTGATTAAGCTTTGCAGGCCGGCTATGGAAACAGATACTGCCTCTTTGGCAGACCGTATCAGACAGCTGGAGCAAAAGATTGAGCAGGGAGCAGGCGCTTCCCTTAGTCCGGAGATGCTTGCCCGGTTGCAGGAAGGCGCCAATATACCGAGGGATAGTCAGAAGCCTTTAGGTCAACCGAAAGCGCCGCTTCCCAAGGCAATTCCGGAGGATGTGAGCAAGGTGGCTTCCAAATGGTCGGTGGCAATTTCAGAAGCGCCCAACCCTATGAAAACTTATTTAAAGACGGCATACCCCAGTCTGAGCGCAGACGGTAAGTTGCTGGTAGTGGTAGAAGACGGACTCCCCTCCGACTACTTTAAGCAGGCATGACATAAGGAAGATTTACAAAGATTACTCTCCGAATACGCAGGGAAGGAAATAGAGATTGTGATGCAGAGCAGTGATTCAGGACTCAATCCCAGAGATACATTCCCTGATATTACTGATATTGTAGGAGAGAATATCCAAATGGAAATAGAAGAGATTGAGGAGGAAGAATCGGACGGATTTTTCTAAACAGACCATATTTTGCTTGAAATAGGTATAGGATTAATAGTAAAATAAAATGATGTGTAATTTATAAATAGGAAGGAAGGAAAATAATGGCAAAACGTGGAGGATTTCCCGGCGG
>JAGANQ010000041.1 GCA_017624115.1 Lachnospiraceae bacterium | reverse complement strand
GTGCTCTTCCGATCTCAGGCGCAAAAGGAGGGCGCTGAGGTTGCCGATATCTCTGCCGGACTTGCTTACTCCGTTATTAAAAATGCGTTATTCAAGGTTATCAAAATCACAGACCCGAAGGATTTGGGCAACAAGGTCGTGGTACAGGGCGGTACCTTCTACAATGATGCCGTACTTCGAAGCTTTGAGCGTATCTCCGGCTGTAACGCCGTGCGTCCTGACATCGCCGGCATCATGGGTGCCTTTGGTGCCGCTTTAATTGCCAGAGAGCGCTATGACAGCTCTAAGGAAACGACGATGCTGTCTATCGATAAAATTAATGAGCTGACCTTCACCACCTCCATGGCAAGATGTAAGGGCTGCACCAACAGTTGTCTGCTGACCATCAACCGCTTTACCGGCGGCCGCCAGTTCATTACCGGCAACCGCTGTGAGCGTGGTATAGGCAAAGAAAAGAACAAAGACCATATTCCGAACCTCTTTGAATATAAGAACAGGCGTCTGTTTGGCTACGAGAGCCTGACTGAGGATATCGCGCCGCGAGGTACGATTGGTATTCCTCGCGTCCTTAATATGTACGAGGACTATCCGTTCTGGGCAGTCTTCTTTAAGAAGCTGGGCTTCCGTGTTGTACTCTCACCGGAATCGAACCGCAAGATATACGAGCTGGGCATCGAATCCATTCCGTCTGAGTCAGAATGCTATCCGGCAAAGCTGGCACACGGTCATGTGATGTGGCTCATTAAACAGGGCATTACCTCTATCTTTTACCCCTGCGTCCCTTATGAGCGCAATGAGATGCCGGATGCCAACAACCACTACAACTGCCCTATTGTTACCTCTTATGCGGAAAATATCAAGAATAATGTTGAGGAGCTGCGTACAGAAAAGATTCATTTCATGAATCCGTTTCTGGCATTTACGAATAAGGAAATATTAGTAGAACAGCTTGTAAAGGTTTTTGCCAAATCCCACCATATTTCTGCCGAGGAAATCCGCGCCGCCGGAGAAGCCGGATGGGCGGAGCTGATGGCTGCCAGAGAGGACATTAAGAAAAAGGGCGAGGAGGTTCTTGCTTATATGAAGGAAACCGGAAGACGCGGTATCGTGCTCGCCGGACGTCCTTACCACATCGACCCGGAAATTAACCACGGCATACCGGAGCTTATCAATTCCTACGGTATCGCTGTTCTCACAGAGGATTCCGTGGCACACCTTGGCAAGGTAGACCGTCCGCTTATTGTCATGGACCAGTGGATGTACCATTCCCGTCTCTATGCAGCGGCAAACTTCGTAAAAACACAGGAAAATCTGGATTTAATCCAGCTCAATTCCTTTGGCTGCGGTCTGGATGCCGTTACAACCGATTGTGTCAATGATATCCTCTCCCGCTCCGGTAAAATTTACACGGTGCTGAAAATTGATGAGGTAAACAATCTGGGAGCCGCCAGAATCCGCATCCGTTCCCTGATTTCCGCACTGCGCGTCAGAGAGCAGAAGCACTATGAACGTAAGATTGTGTCCTCCGCTTACCACAGAGTAGAGTTCACCAAAGAAATGCGCAAGGATTATACAATTCTCTGTCCGCAGATGTCACCAATTCATTTTGAGCTGGTCGAATCTGCCATCAACTCCTGCGGCTACCATTTTGAGGTACTTGGTGATACCGATAATAAGAATTCCGTCGATGTCGGTTTAAAATATGTAAATAATGATGCCTGCTATCCATCCTTAATTGTCGTTGGTCAGCTTATGGAGGCATTGTTATCCGGTAAATATGATTTGAACAAGACTGCTGTTGTTATCACACAGACCGGAGGCGGCTGCCGTGCAACAAATTACATCGGATTTATCCGCCGTGCATTGGAAAAAGCCGGTATGCCGCAGATTCCGGTACTTTCCTTAAGTGTCAGCGGTATTGAGACAAACGAAGGCTTCTCCTACACGCTTCCTATGCTGGTGAAGGCGATTCAGGCAGTCGTATACGGTGACGTCTTTATGCGTGTGCTTTACCGCACCCGCCCTTATGAGAAGAAGCCTGGTTCTGCCAATGCCCTGCATGAGAAGTGGAAAAAGAAATGTATCGCTTCTCTCACAAAGAAAAACCCTTCCATGATAGAATTTGGGCGCAATGTCCGCGGCATTATCCGCGAGTTTGATGCTCTCCCGCTTCTGGATATCAAGAAGCCGAGAGTCGGCATCGTAGGTGAAATCCTGGTTAAGTTCCTGCCTGCTGCCAACAATCATCTGGTTGATTTGCTGGAAGCAGAGGGCGCTGAGGCAGTTATGCCGGATTTACTGGATTTCTTCCTCTACTGCTTCTACAACTCGAACTTCAAGGCAGAAAATCTCGGCTGCAAGTCTTCGACTGCAAAGCTTTGCAATACCGGTATTGCTCTGCTCGAATATATGAGAAAGACCGCCAGAAAGGAATTTTTAAGAAGCAGCCGCTTCACGCCGCCTGCGTATATCAAAGACCTGGCAAAATATGCAGATCCTATCGTATCTCTGGGTAACCAGACCGGTGAAGGCTGGTTCCTTACAGGAGAAATGCTGGAGCTCATTCACAGCGGTGTCAATAACATCGTCTGTACACAGCCGTTTGGCTGTCTGCCAAACCACGTCGTGGGCAAGGGCGTTATCAAGGAGCTTCGTCATCAGTATCCGAAGTCCAATATCATCGCTGTTGATTATGACCCGGGTGCCAGTGAGGTAAACCAGCTCAACCGTATCAAGCTGATGTTAGCTACAGCACAGAAGAATCTATAGAACGTATAGAACGGCTATGCTTTGCATTCCTGTTATCTAATCAAAGAGCTGTTGCAAAATAGATGAGTAATCATCTGTGAAGCAACAGCTCTCTTGCAAAATGGAGCTGATTACAGCTCCATTCCTATTTTTCTATGACCAAATCTGCCGGCAGCCACTTGCGCAGCTTCTCGCAGACATCCCTCATATCCATCGGTTTTGCCAGGAAATCATTCATGCCGATTTTAAGAAAATGCTCCTTCACACCCGCCACGGCATCCGCTGTCAATGCAAGAATCGGCACCTTCCGATAATACTCATCCTCCATGCTCCGTATCGCCACAGTTGTCTCTACACCGTCCATTACCGGCATATAATGATCCATAAATATCAAATCATACCTTTTCTCCTGTATTTTTTCCAAAGCCTTCTGCCCGTTCTCTGCAATGTCAATCTTCATCTGAAGCGGTCCCAGCATCGCCAACACTACCTGCTGGTTTACCAGATTATCCTCCACCAGCAGCACATGAGCCTCCGGTGCCCGAAAACCACTGCTGCGCATCATATGTCTCTTCTTCCCGGAATCATCCGTGGCTTCCAGGTCTCCGATTGTCTCGTCCCCACAGACACCCTGCCAGAGCGCAAAGAAGAACTCGCTGCCCTTTCCATACTCGCTCTCCACCTGCAGCTCTCCTCCCATCAGCTCCACAAGCTGTCTGGAAATCGCAAGCCCCAGTCCGGTTCCTTCCTTTCCACGGTTCTTTTTGATATCCACCTGAGTAAAGGCATCAAATAACTTCTGCAAATCCTCCTGTCGGATGCCCTGTCCGGTATCACGCACAGATACAAACAGCTTTGCCTTTTCTTCCCTGCGCTGCGTCACCTTCACAGTCAGTGTCACCGTTCCTCCATCCGTAAATTTAATTGCATTGTTCATAAGGTTAAGAATAACCTGCCGAATACGGAGGGCATCTCCATACAGGAGGGCCGGCACAGCGGCATCAATATCCATTTCAAGCTTAATCGGTCTGTCACCGATTCTGGTTTTGCCGATGATTCTAATATCCCTGAGCATCTGAGCAATGTCATAGGTATCTTCGCTGATGACAAATTTCCCTGCCTCAATTTTGGAAAAGTCCAGCAAATCATTAATCAGACTCAGAAGCGCATTGCCGGAGCTCTGTATGTTCATCAGATATCCGGTTTCCTCCTGCGGCCAGTCCTTGCGTAAAAGCACCTCTGTCAGTCCCACAATCGCATTCATCGGCGTCCGTATCTCATGCGACATATTTGATAAAAAAACGGACTTTGCCTCATTTGCTTCATCCGCCCGTTCTTTTTCTTCCTTCAGCCTTTCTATCAGATGCACATCCGGACTCTCCACAGTCAAGAAAAACGCTAAATTAATCATCGTAATTCCTATACATGCTATCAGTGAAGTCGGTACAAGTGCCTGATAGCACGAAATAACAAGCTGTATGGTGTATGCCAGCAGCACCAGAGACCGCTTCTTAGGATTAACCCTTTTCCAGTGACAAATCAGTTCTAATCCCGCCAGCAGCAGATAAATTACTATCACAAAATATACCATAAACACTGCAGCTCCCCATGAATAGTTTCCACGCGGTGTTTCTACATAATAAAGAGGCAGTAAAAGCAGCCCTGCAAACGCACATATAACAGGGATACTATAACGTCTGTTTTTCCTTCTCGCTGTCTCTTCATCCTCATAAATCAGTGTCGTTGTATAGGAAAAGCAGATATATATCTCAAGCATCAGACTTCCCAAAAACAAAATATGGTACAGCCAATTACGCCACGGCACTATCATTTCCAGATGGTTCACCGTGTATACCGTAATCATATCAAATGTCAGATAGAAAATCGTCACACATAACGAAGCTGAAAAAATTTTGTGTGAATATGTATTAACCCGCTTTACTGAAAAATAAATGACAGCAATGAATAAAAGAATCATCATGCAGCCTATTTGAAGCTTTATCATATACACATCCCCCTTTTCACCAAACTCGTACTATTAACTGTCCTGTATCTATTATAGCATTGTGTTTCCCGTATTTCAATAAATCCCGGACTATTACAACAGCCCGGGACTTATTTTCTTTCAAAGTATTATTTTTCTGCAATATTACGCGCTACATAAACACCGCTGGCAGAGGCGTGTGACAGGGAATGGGTAATGCCGCTTCCATCACCAATAATATACAGACCTTTGTATCTGGATTCCAGCTTTTCATTAACCTCTACTTCCATGTTGTAAAACTTGACCTCCACGCCATAGAGCAGAGTATCATCATTCGCCGTGCCGGGAGCAACCTTATCTAAGACATAAATCATCTCAATGATGCCGTCCAGAATACGCTTTGGAAGTACCAGGCTCAAATCACCGAACCGCTGCACAATCACGCCACCGCCCAGCATATTGCTGAGTCTTGCAATGCTCTCTCCGTAACCGTTAGAATCCTTAAACGGCTCGGAAAAATGCTTTGCCACCAGCAGAGCAAAATTCGTATTTTCCGTCTGTCTGGCGGGATCTTCATAGCTGTGACCATTTACCGTGATAATGCCATTGGTATTCTCGCTGACCACAGCGCCCTTGGGGTTCATGCAGAAGGTACGCACCTTATCGCCGTACTTTTTGGTGCGGTATACAATCTTACTCTCATAAAGCTCATCTGTCAGATGCGCAAAAACAGCTGCCGGCAGTTCAACACGCACACCAATATCTACCCGATTGGATTTTGTAGGAATGCTTAAATCCCGGCAGACCTTCTCCATCCATTTACTGCCGCTGCGGCCGACAGAAATAATACAATTAGTGCAGCTATAAACAGTACCTTTGCAGCTAACCTCATAACCATCCTCTGCTGCCAGAACCGACTGGACAGGAGAATCAAAGAAAAATTCTACCTTATCCTTAAGATAATCATAAAGATTTTCCAGCACCACATAGTTAATATCTGTGCCCAAATGGCGGACAGAAGCATATTGTATTTGCCATCAGAGAAGGCACCGGCACCGCCGAATCCACTCATAATGCTGCAGCTCTTACAGCTGACACAGCTCCTGATTTTATCACCATCAATGGGACAATGGCGTCTGTTAAGTGCATGTCCGGCCTAAAAAACTGCTACTTTCAGACCAGGCTGAAGCTGAGTCAGCTCATATGCAGAAAAAATACCACCAGGGCCTGCTCCGATAATGATAACATCATACATCATAACTTTCCTATTTTCCTTCATTATTCTTACCTGCCAGATAATTGATAAACTGCTGTGCCGTTCTGCCTGAGATACCGCCATGGCTTAATTCCCACTTATTTGCCTCTGCGCAGAGCTCCTCATCACTTAAGGTAATAGACGGATACTTCTTCGCAAGAGTTGTGACAATCTCAAAGTATTCCTTCTGGGACGGCTTCGAGTAATTAATTGTCACACCAAAACGTGCCACCAGTGACAGCTTCTCCTGCATCGTATCAGAACGGTGCATACCCTCATCCTGCATCACATCATCGCGGTCACTCCAGGTCTATTTAATCAGATGACGGCGGTTTGAGGTCGCATAAATAAGTACATTGTCCGGCTTTGTCTCCAGACCTCCCTCAATCACTGCTTTCAGATATTTATACTCGATTTCAAATTCTTCAAAGGATAAATCATCCATATAAATAATAAAACGATAATTCCGGTTCTTCACCTGAGCAATCACAGCGGATAAATCCTGGAACTGATGCTTATAAATTTCAATCATACGCAGTCCCTGCGGGTAATACTCATTAAGAATCGCCTTGATGCTCGTAGATTTACCCGTACCGCTGTCACCAAAAAGCAGACAGTTATTCGCCTTACGCCCTGCCACAAAGGCTTCTGTATTCTCAATCAGCTTTTTCTTCTGCAGCTCATAGCCGACCAAATCTGTGAGACGTACCTCATCCGTATTTTTAATCGGGTACAGTTCTGCCCCTTCTTCATGGTGTATCACGCGGAATGCCTTATTAAGTCCGAATTTTCCCACACCGTAATCCTTATAAAAACCCGTCACAATCGTAAAGATTTCATCCGCATCAGCAGCCTTATCAATCTGTTCTGCCAACACCTTCACCTTATCACTGACACTCTTATTATAGCGCTGCTCCTTCTTCTCAATGGCATGGTAATGGAGCACGGTGCTGAAACAGTCGATATCCAGTTCCCTTTCCATTTCAGAGAAATCATAATTAAATAAATTCTTGAAGATGGCAAAGTCACCCCTCGCAAACTTATTGACAGAAGCCTCTACCGCACCAACCTTCTCCATCGTAATGCTGAAGGGATTTTCATTTGTCGCTAATATATATGCCAGATAGCAGTGCCATAAATTATGGTCAAAGCCATACTGGGTAGATATATCCAGCAGCTTGTTAATCTCCGCGTAAATTTCATTGACAAGAGCTTCCTTATGATCTTCACCCTCCACAAAACGCTCGCAGATATCTGCCAGATTAAATAAAATACTGCTCTTTTCCAAATTCCGGTAAATCACCAGTTTCGCAATCTGTCTGTACATAATATGCTCCTCCTTATGCTGCCCTGCAGCTGTCTGACTTTTGTGCCCGCCTGCACTGAAGCACAGTCTGCTTCGTCAGATATCGTAATTGGAACATATTATATCATGTATTTCCTTAAATGTTAATACTTTGTTTTAAAACCTCTTTTCCTGTCAGCGCTTTACTTCTGCTGTCCGGCTGCATATCTCCGGCATAGATGACATAGCTTCCCGGCAGGATTTCCTTCTTACCGTCCTCATTGCAGAGTGCAAATGCTTCCGGCTCCAGATGAATCGTAACCTCACGCTCTTCTCCCGCTGCAAGCTCCAGCTTTGTAAAGCCTTTAAGCTGCGCATTTGGTGTATTCTCACGTTCTGCCTTCACATAGACCTGAATGACATCCTTTGCCGTCATGACTCCGGTATTTTTCACCTTCATGCTGACATCTACACCTTCTGTCCGTGCATTTCCGCAAAGCTTCATATCACTGACTGTAAAATCGGTATAGGACAGACCATATCCAAACGGGTAAAGCGGTTCAGTTGTCAGATAACGGTAGGTACGCTCTTTCATGGAATAATCGGTGAACTCCGGCAATTCCTGCGTTCTCTTATAAAATGTCACCGGAAGCTTTCCTGACGGAGAATACTCGCCGAATATCGCCTCTGCAATCGCTCTTCCGCCCTGTGCGCCCGGATACCAGCACTGCATAATTGCCGGAATGTTCTCCTGTTCCCAGTCTACAGCCAGTGCGCTTCCTGAATTCAGTAAAAGAATCACAGGCTTCCCGCTCTCTGCAATCATTTTCAATACTTCCTCCTGCACTCCCGGCAGCAACAGATTCGGTTTATCACCACTCGCAAAAAGATTTCCCTTATCGCCCTGCTCGCCCTCAAGTCCCGGGTCAAGTCCCATACAGGCAATAATGACATCGCTTTCCTTACAGATTGTCCGCACCTCAGATACGCGGTTATTCTTTGCACCCATTCCCAGCTTCTCCTGATACAGATGGCACCCCTCTGAGTAGAAAATACGCACATCATCCCCCAGATAATCCTGAAAGCCTTCCAGAGTCGTCACATAGCGGGAGGCAGTTCCCTCATAATTTCCCACCAGTGCCTGACGATTATTGGCATTCGGTCCGATAATACCAATCGTGTGTACCTTGGATTTATCTAACGGAAGCAGATGGTTCTCATTCTTTAACAACACCAGACACTCTCTCGCTGTCTTAAGGTTCAGCTCTCTCATTTCCCTGGAATCCACTACTCTGTAGCTGATATCATTAAAAGGCACTTCATCCTTTCCGTCAAACATTCCCAGCTTCATGCGGGTTGTAAAGAGGCGGACAACTGCCCTGTCAATCTCTTCCTCTGTAATCAATCCCTGCTCAACTGCCTGTAAAAGGTGAGCAAAGATGCTTCCACAGTTTAAGTCACAGCCATTTCTGACTGCCAGTGCCACGGACTCCTCCGGCGTATTGGTAACA
Source organism: Lachnospiraceae bacterium (assembly GCA_017624115.1). GTDB lineage: Bacteria > Bacillota > Clostridia > Lachnospirales > Lachnospiraceae > RGIG8607. Next base: position 8,668 of record JAGANQ010000041.1, on the reverse strand, counting down.
TGATGCTTCTGATAAAAATCCCTGATTGCCCAGCAATCAGATGTCACATGCCCGTCAAAGCCCCAGTCCCCACGCAGAATATCCTGCAATAATGTCTTACTTCCACAGCATGGCTCGCCGTTTGTGCGGTTATACGCGCCCATCACAGTCTCAACCTTCGCTTCCTTCACGCATGCCTCAAATGCCGGCAGGTAGGTTTCATACATATCCTGCTTAGATACCTCGGCATCAAATTCATGCCGTAAATCCTCCGGTCCGGAATGCACGGCAAAATGTTTGGCACATGCGGCTACCTTCATATAGTTCTCGTCATGTCCCTGCATACCCTCAATAAAACGTACCGCCAGTCTGGAGGTCAGATACGGATCCTCTCCGTAGGTTTCATGTCCTCTCCCCCAGCGCGGGTCACGGAAAATATTGACATTCGGCGCCCAGAAGGTCAGTCCCTTATAAATATCCGTATCATCGAATTCCTGCTGGGCATTAAACTTTGCCCTCGCCTCAGTGGAAATCGCATCCCCTACTGTTTCCATCATGTCCACATCAAATGCTGCTGCCATGGAAATCGCCTGTGGGAATACTGTCGCCACACCGGCTCTTGCCACACCGTGTAAACCTTCATTCCACCAGTTATATGCCTTAATATTAAGACGCTCAATCGCCGGCGCTGTATGCAGCATCTGAAATACCTTCTCCTCCAGTGTCATCTGCGACACCAGTTCTCTTGCACGTTCCTTCATTTTCTCAATTTTTTCCTGATTTCTGACAAGCTCCATGTTCCAATCCTCCGTATTCTTCTGCAAAATAGTTATTGATTTTATTATAAAAAATTTCTGTTCTTATCACTTCTTATATATTATTGATTACTTATCAAATATTGCTATTTTTTTCTTCTCTGATATAATGATGATACCAGGGTCAAAAGATATTATAAGATATTTCATTTTGAAAGGAATGCCTATGTATTTAAACAGCACAGAAGAAAATGTTGTCTACAAAAATAATTTATATTTCCGAATTATGAAAAATACTGTTTCCGTTGACTATCCAAGCCACTGGCACACTGCACTTGAACTGATTATGCCTGTTGAAAACACCTATACTGCTCAGGTCGCCGGACAGACTATATGCCTTTCTCCCGGAGATATCTTTCTCATTGCTTCCGGCGAGCTGCACAGTCTCACTGCTCCGGCAAATGGAAGCCGCATTATCCTTCAAATTGACTGCTCTATGTTAGCAGGATTTGAGGAATTCCCGGCACTGTTGTACCACCTTAAACCCTATCTATGGATTACTGCACAGCGGATGCCAGACCTTCATCAGAAGCTCTCTTCACTGCTATATAGCATAACGGAAGAATATTTTTCTCCTGCACTGCTTAGGGAGGCATCTGCCTATTCCTCCCTTCTTCGCTTTTTCATTATACTTGGGAGAGAGCTTTTATATCAGAAGGACAGCAATTCCTTTTCTGAAATCTCATCCAAAAAACGTCAGGAATATATGGAGAAGTTTTACGACATCATAGCGTACATCAACGACCACTGTGCAGAAAATCCTGATGTCGAAGAACTAGCTGCCATTACAGGCTTCTCCGTCTCCCACTTTTCCCGCCTGTTCAGACAGTTTACCGGCATGTCCTGGTACAGCTATTTAACCAGACAGAAAATTATCTATGTGGAGCGTCTGCTGGCCTCCACCAGCCTTCCGATAACAGAAATTGCCATGAAGGCAGGTTTTAACAGCCTGGCAACCTTTAATCGTATTTTTAAAGCTGAAAAGCACTGCACTCCCAGCCAATATAAGAATAAATACCGCTTTTAATTTTTCTTCATGTGTGCTATAATATAATTAATACTTTAGGAGGTGTTTCGCTATGCACATTCGTGATTTTTTTGATTTAAACTTATTGGACCAAATTATGAAAGACTGGTCTATGGCTACTGGTATGGCAACTATTGCTGTTGATAATGAAGGCAATTATATCTCCAGTGAAATCGGTTTTACCGATTTCTGTATGAAATACACAAGAGGCTCTCAGGAAGGCTGCCGTCGTTGTGTCAAATGTGACAACGAATGTACCGGTACATATTTCTGTCATGCAGGACTTATGGATTTCAGTGTAGATATCATGGTTGGGGATAATTATCTTGGTAAGATTATCGGTGGACAGGTTCTTCCTTCTGAACCGGACGAAGCAAGCTTTCGTGCTCTTGCCAGCGAATTCGGTATTAACCCGGACGATTATATTGCCGCTCTCCGCAAGGTTCCGATTAAACCTGAAGCAAGTATCCGTGCCGCTGCTAAAATGCTCGGCGATATTGTAAATATGCTTGTTAACTTCGAGTACATGAAAAAGAGCAATGAAGGTTTAATCAAGGCTCTTGATACTGGTATTGACTCCTGTGTTTCTCTTATCAATGAAATTAACAGTAAGTCTCAGGCTCTCGATTCCATCGAAAGCAAGCAGAATATCCTTGCTCTCAATGCTTCTATTGAGGCTGCAAGAGCCGGGGAGGCGGGACGTGGTTTCGCTGTCGTTGCTACCGAAGTAGGCAAACTTGCGGAAACCTCCAGTACAATCAACAAATCCATTAAATCTACTCTGAAGGATTTAAATAAGGTTGTTGCTGATATTCAGAAAGCACATACGCTTAGATAAGCATTTATATAATAAAGAGCTCCTCAAGGGAGCTCTTTATTATATATTCTCTATCTGCCAGTCAATCGGCTTTACACCATTTTTCTCAAGAAATTCATTTGCCTGACTGAAATGCCTGCAGCCAAAAAAGCCTCTGTATGCTGATAATGGACTTGGGTGCGGCGCCTTTAATATCAAATGCTTCGGATTTGTTAACATCGGTATCTTGCTCTGTGCCGGTTTCCCCCATAACAGATAAACAATCGGTCTGTCCTGCTCATTCAGAATGCGGATTGCCGCATTAGTAAATTCCTCCCATCCGATTCCCTGATGAGAATTTGCCTGATGTGCACGAACTGTAAGTACCGTATTGAGCAGCATTACACCCTCACGTGCCCATTTTTCCAGATATCCGTTATTCGGTATATAACATCCTAAATCGTCATGCAGCTCCTGATATATGTTCACCAAGGACGGCGGAATTTCCACATCCGGCTTTACAGAAAAGCAAAGCCCATGTGCCTGTCCGATATTATGATACGGATCCTGTCCCAGTATTACTACCTTCACTTCACTTAACGGTGTAAAATGAAATGCATTAAAAATATCGTTGGCATTCGGGAAAATCTGATGCGTATTATACTCTTCCTTTACCTTCTGATATAATCTGGCATAATACGGTTTTCTGAACTCTTCACTTAATGGTTCTGCCCAATCATTTGTTATCGCACCCATGTCTCAACCTCTGTCTTTTATACTCGTACCGATACACCCTTCTGTTTCAGATACTGCTTTAAATCATGAATTTCCAGTTCTTTATAATGGAACAGAGAGGCTGCCAGAGCTGCATCTGCTTTCCCATCTGTCAGTGCTTCATAAAAATGCTCCATGCTTCCTGCACCGCCGGAAGCAATGACCGGAATCGACACATTTTCTGAAACCATACGCGTCAGCTCAATATCGTAACCATCCTTTGTACCATCGCAATCCATGCTGGTGAGAAGAATCTCTCCTGCCCCCAGCTTATTTGCCTTTATCGCCCATTCCACAGCATCAATACCCATATCAACGCGGCCGCCGTTCTTATAGATATTCCAGCCGGAGCCGTCCTCTCTTCTCTTGGCATCAATTGCTACTACTACGCACTGACTGCCGAATTTGTCAGCCGCCTCAGAAATCAGGTTTGGATTCATAATCGCTGCAGAATTGACAGCAATTTTATCCGCCCCCTCCCTTAATATCATCTTAAAATCATCAACCGTGCGGATTCCTCCGCCTACCGTGAACGGAATAAATATAGTTTCTGCTACCCTTCGTACCATATCCAGCTTTATCTGTCTTGCATCAGAGGAAGCCGTGATATCCAAAAATACCAGCTCATCCGCTCCAGCCTCTCCATATGCCTTACCTACCTCGATGGGATCCCCGGCATCACGAAGATTTACAAAATTTGTCCCTTTTACAACTCTTCCGTTATTGACATCCAGACATGGAATAATTCGTTTTGTAAACATATTATGCCTCCCCTCCAAGCGCTGCAAAATTCTTCAAAATCTTAAGACCTACATCACCGCTCTTTTCAGGATGAAACTGGCAGGCAAATACATTATCCTTTTCCACAGAAGCATGTATACAGGTACCATAGTCTGTAGTTGCTTTTACAACTGCTTCGTCTTCTGCTTTCAGATAATAGGAATGTACAAAATATACATAGGAATTATCGGCAATTCCTTTAAAAAGCGTCGCATTCTCCTTTATGCAGAGGGAGTTCCAGCCAATATGCGGTATCTTCAGTCCGGTATCCGGTATCCTTAAGATTTCTCCCTTTAAAATTCCCAGGCCTTCCACACCCATACTCTCATCGCTTCTCTCAAACAAAAGCTGCAGACCCAGACATATTCCCAGAAACGGTGTTTTCTTATCCACAATCTCATGAATCGTATCCACCAGTCCGTATCGGTGCAGCTTTTCCATCGCATCTCCAAATGCTCCTACTCCCGGCAGAATTACCTTATCTGCCATAAGCAGCTCCTGTCTGTCTCTGGTAATCACTGCTTCTTCTCCCAGATATTGAAATGCCTTCTCTACGCTTTTCAAATTTCCTGCGTCATAGTCAATAATCGCTATCATTTGCTGTTCCTCTGCCTTTCTTCTGTCCTTATTTTCTGCTATTGTATCCGACTGGCACTGTAAAGCTCTATCTCTTTTGTATATTCATTGGTATCACCAATCTCGCTAATCTGCTTTGCCTTTTCCTCATTCAGGCCATAATCATTAGTAAGACTGTACAGAATCGTATCCTTCAGTTCATTCATCTCTGTTTCGATTCCGAGTATTTTCGCTTTCTCTATCTCAGCATAATAGATAGTCATTCCCTGAATCAGCGAATTTAAAGCTTCCTTGTCCATCTTCAGATTTTTAAAGTTCACATAGGAATCATACTGCCTGTCCAGACGCACAAGCAGAAACGTTTTCTGATAAATCTCCTGTTCCTTTTCATCCAGCTTCATTCCTGCTAAAATCTGGTATGCCTCCTCATAATTCTTAGCAGTGAAGCTTCTCTCTACAGCCTTCAGATTATTCTGATATGTATAGTTATTTGACAACAATACCACCGCTATTGCCATGACTGCTATTATCGTCGCCACAAAAGCAATGAATGCCGGCTTTACCTTAAGGCGCTCTTCCGGTCCGAGTGCAGCCTCCTGTTCTGCCTTTTTCGCTTTCTTCTCCTGCTGCTTTCTTTCCTTCTCCTGCTTCTTCTTCTGGGCATCCTCTTTCTTTTTGGCATCTACAGCTTTCTTCTCTTCCTGCTTCTTTGCCTTATCCTGCTCCTTTTGCTCTGCCTTTGCCTTCTTTTTCTCTTCCTTTTCAAGACGCTGCTGGTTTTCCTTCTCCTCTTCCTCCGCTAAATCAACTATCTCCACCTTGAAAAAGATATCCTTCAGCTTCTTTGAAAAACCTGCTGTCTTTGTTTTTTTCTTTCTGGCTTTCTCTTTTTGTATTTTCTTTGGCTTCTGCTTCTTTTCTTTTTTCTTCTTCGTTTTTCCTGCAGCATCAGGCATCCCGGAAACTCCGTCAGAATCAGAAGCTGCAGAATCATCATGCAGCTCCTGCACAATAGAGTTCAAAGAATCCAGAAGCTCATCCCCGGTATCACCTAATCCTCCCAGACCATTCAAGCCATCTAATGATAATTCTCCAGCATCATACTCTGGCTCCTGCTCTGGCTCTTCTTCGTCCAAAGACATTCCCCTTTCATTCTCTATGAGGTCATCAAGGGAAATATCCGCATCAAACGCTGCATTCTCAGCGCCTTCCTGTAAAAGACGGTTCAGGCTTTCATCGGCAGCCGCCTCCATCTCTTCCTCTGACATGCCATCAGAATCATCTATATCCAAAGGACTTTCTTCCTGAACCGCTTCCTCTGCCGGAACTTCTTCTGCCAAAGCTTCTGTTCCTGCAGGTTCATCCGTCAGACGCCTTTTTTCTGTTTCTTCATCACTCTGAGACAGCTTTTCTAAAAGACTGTCTAAATATTCTTCATCAGACAAGATTTCATTTGCCAAGTCATTCACCCCTCATTCTATCGCTTTCGTTATTTTATCACAAATTTATCCATTTAACAACTCGGATATTTGATATAGAAAATCAATGCTGCTTTCCTTCACCGAAAATGCTCTTTCCTTCACATCTTCTGATATCTGCGGCAACCTGCTATTTACCCTGGCAAAAGCAGATTTCTGATTAATAAACGCGATTTTTTCAAATGGCCAGCGAATCACTGTCGGTGTTTCAAAGTCTTCGCCCAGCTCCAGCAGAAATATCTTTCGATTGATTGTCTTCTGCAGCCATCTCGTATATGCTTCCCATTGCTTCAGATAACCAGACTCATTATAAGGCTTATTTCTTACAATATTTAACTTTCCCGGCTTTCCACATACCGGACACAGAAGTGCTTTCTCCCCTTTCAGCGCTTCTTCTATATTCCACACACCATGCTCCTGTTCTTCACATTGCATACGATATACAGACCCACACGGAGAAACAATCCGTTCCGTATCAAACCCCATCCGTTCCACCATCCCGTCAATATTCGTAGTAACGATAAAGTAGTCCTTCCCATCTGTCAGCCTCCTGATTGTCTCATAGGCATCCAGATATTGCTTTAAAACAGTCCCTTCTTCCCCCTGTCCTGCCAGCTGGCAAAGCTTTCTCGCATATTCCACGGAATCCACAGCCTCACCTGTAAGTTCTGCCTTTATCTGCAGTTCATTTCCTATTCCAATCAAAAGAATCGGACTTTCCTTTATCTTATTTACAATCTCCTGATACTTCATGGTTTCCCTTCTCCTGGTCTTTTTTTAATCAAACCTCTGCAGCCGCACAGTCCACTCCGTGCACAATTACTTTGACAAAACATCTTTTGCAGAGTGATTCCCTTGACATAGGAACTCCTCAGAACTTTCCTATATTCAAACAAAGAGTCTGCAAGCAGACTCTTTGCACGTCAAGCGGTGTTATTTATCTTAAAATCTTATCCAGCTCTGTCACCAGATTTCCAATTTCCGGTTTAGACAACTGCGCATTCGCTCCTAAAGACTCTCCCTTTCTTCTCATATCCTCATTCAGCAAGGATGAGAAGATAATCACAGGAATGTCCTTCAACTGATTATCCTCTCTTATCAGCTTAAGCAGGCGATGACCATCCATCTGCGGCATCTCAATATCTGTAATAATACAATGCACCTTATCCTTAATATTACCCTCTTCCTTGTACTCATTAAGCTTTTCCCAAGCTTCTCTTCCGTTTACATTTTTCTGAACATTCGTATAACCCGCCTTTTCCAGAGAATCTGTAATCAAACGCATCAGAAGTGCAGAATCCTCTGCTATCATAATAGGTTCATCATTTCTGCTTCTTCCTGCAAGATACTCAATATCAGAAACTTTCAAGCCAGTCTCCGGACTGATGTCTGATACGATTTTTTCAAAATCAAGAATAACCACCAATTGATTATTCCATCTTACGATTCCCGTAGCAAGTGCTGCATCAGAGCTTGCCACAGTCTTATCAGGCACAATAATGTCACTCCAGGAAAATCTGGTAATACCATAAATTTTATGTACACGAAATGATACATTCAGCTTATTAAAGTTCGTTATAATAAACATATCCTTTGTCATATCAGGAGAATCCGGCAGTTTTAATACTTTTGCCAAATTAATCGCTGTAATGATATTATCTCTCGGAATAAAAACTCCTTCTACACAAGGATGTGAATTCGGTATCATCGTAACCGGTTCACTATTAATAATCTCCGTTACCTTGGCAACATTAATACCATAATAATTTCCCGCTACATCAAAAATAAGCAGCTCAAGTTCATTTGTACCACTTTCCAACAAAATATTTGTATCCATTATACTACCTCCGTTCTTAAGTATACCTGTTCCCACACTCACACAAACAGAAAGCGCAACGCTGATCCGCCATCAACTGCTCATCTATCTGACATATTAGAGTAATACTTAGTTTTATAAACATTATATCATATATTTTCTAAAAATAATATAGAAAACAAAAAAAAAGTGACAAAGCAGCCACTTTTCTATCTCAATTATTCAATTAAAGTTTACGCCTTCAAAACTGTATACTGCTCTCCAATCCATGCTGAATGAATCTTTTCTCCTACTTCCAGCATCGGTCTAGTCATCTAGCAAAGCTAATGTTGTCCGGAAATCCTTTCCCCAGACGTGAACCATCTGGTTCCCGCTGTGTCTGTCTTTCCGTCCACCGCTGCTTTCAGCTCTATTGGTCAAGCCTTCGATCTATTAGTAACAGTCAGCTACACATGTTGCCATGCTTCCACCCCTGCCCTATCTACCTCGTCGTCTTCAAGGGATCTTATTGACTTTCGTCAGGGATATCTCATCTTGAGGGGGGCTTCACGCTTAGATGCCTTCAGCGTTTATCCCTTCCAAACTTGGCTACCCGGCTGTGGTGTTGGTCACCAGCCGATGCACCAG
>JAGANQ010000040.1 GCA_017624115.1 Lachnospiraceae bacterium | reverse complement strand
TGGCTCTATCACAGAATACGCATGTGCATATGGAAACAATGGAAGAAGCCGAAAACAAAAGTGCGAAACCTAATGAGGATGGGAGTAACGAAAGATTTGGCGATGCAGGCAGGATACAGCCGCCGAGGCTATTGGTTCATAACACATACAGTTGCTATAAATATGGCAATGACAAAAGAAAGACTGATAAGCAGTGGATTTTATGATTTAGCCACTGCTTATCAGTTGGTGCACGTCAACTATTGAAACCGCCGTGTACCGAACGGTACGCACGGTGGTGTGAGAGGACGGGAGCTAATCACTCCCTCCTACTCGATTCAGAACTCTCAATGGGGCTGAATCATCGGCACAGTCGAAGGTTACTGAATCCAGGCTCCATTTTCATCGACCTTATAACCATCCGGTGTAGTAGTATTCATCAGGCATTCACCGCTTGAAGGCACCAGATAATACCATTTGCCGTTTACAAGCTTCCAGCCTTCTGCCATATCACCGCTTACCGGATTTAAGTAATACCATTTGCCATTCAGCAGCTTCCAGCCTTCAGCCATATCGCCGTTAACCGGGTCAAGATAATACCACCTGCCGTCAACCTTCTGCCAGCCTGTTGCCATGTAGCCTGCCGCATTAAAGTAATACCATTTTTCAGTCACCTTAAGCCATCTGGATACCGGATAGCTCTTATCGGTAAAGGAGAACCACCAGCCATTGTCATCCTTAACCCACTTACCAGAATTGTTATCCTTAACTTGCTTAGCCGAATTGTCGGAGCTTCCTGCATCCTCCTCGCCGTCTTCCGTTTCGTCATTTACGGTTACGTTATCTTTCTGTGGAGGTACTTCCGGAATTTCCGTTATGTCCGGATTGGAGGGCGGCGCTGATGTACGGTAATAACCGCAGATATTACAGTCCGCATCAGCATCATCGGTATAGACATGCTCGCCATAGCTGTCTTTGGTGTTGTCTGCAGTCACATTACAGCCGGGTTTTAGGCAATTGTGCCAGTGGATGGTTTCATTTTTGCTCCAATCAGCTGCCCAACTATGTGTGTGGAGACCCGATTGGATTTTGATATATTTGTAATCTGCCAAAGAGTTCCTGATGTCCCATTCTGTACTGCTTGCGGCATTATCACCCACAGTAACGATACAGCCGCCGGCATAGCCGGTAAGGTCGAGTGCATGCTTTATAGAGCCAGCCTTCACCCTTACAGCAGCAGTTCCGCCGCTTACTGCTACCGTACCGCCCTGAATAACAGGAATATTAGCCTTAGTATCCGAGTTGTCATACCCGATTCCGTATGTTCCTCCGGTAGCTGCGACGTTGACAGTATCCTTTATGGTGATTGTACCAGCCGAATCGTTGTTGCAAATACCATAGCCTGTTTCACCGGTGGCATTAACCGTTACATTACCCTGGATGGTCACATCATGCCAAACCCAGATACCATGCCGGGAACCGGTAACATTCAATGTGCCGCTTCCTTCAATGATAAGTGATGGTCCATCACCGGAATATCCGCTATTACCTTCAATGGCATAGTTGGCACTGCTGTCTACTGTGTTTGTAGTGCCATCAGCGAGAACAATCTTCAAATCATGGGTACCTTGATAACTGTACGTCCACCAGATACCTACTTCATTTGTAACGATATTCAAACCATTTAAGGTTAGTGTGCCGGTATCTGCATCAAAACTGGCATTGGCAGAATCAGCAGTATCATCTGCAGTTCCCTGTGCACCGTCTGCTCCATTGTGATAATATGGCTTAGCAGCATTCAAGGTTGCCGAGCCAATCCTGACCTCCTGTACAGGAGAACTTGCCGTTGCGGCTGCCTGAACCGTAATGGGCGACAGCAGAGAAAGTGCCAGGCAGAGGGCACAAAACATGCATAAAAATCGTTTCTTCAAAATTTCTTCCTCCCTTTAGTCCTCGTAAACTGTTGTGAGAATTTCACCGTCGGCACAGTCGAAGGTGACAGCGTCGGAATAAGCGTAGTTGCCCGCGGCATCCCACATTTCAAAGACCATGGAATAGCGTCCGTCAAACAGAGGAGCCTCGCCGAAGGCAGTGTCTGCGGTGACGGTCAATTCCTCCACGGTGTACATTTCAAAATCATCCTCTCCGCTGTAAGAGGCCAGCTGCCAGATAGTGGTGATTACATCGCCCTCAGCCAGCAGACGCAGCTCCTTGCTGGCCATACCGGACTCATCCATTCCCTTGGAAGCGCCCAGAATTGACCATTCCTCTGCAGTAAAATCGTATGCCACCTGGAGATTGTACTCTTCTTCATTCAGCAGAATTGGTACCGAATAAAGATTGTAGTCCTCGCCTTCGAAGGAAAGCTCCATGTAGACCAGATGACCGTCGACAGCGCCCCAGACGCCCCGGAAATTATCATAGAATATGCCGTTTTCCCAGTCGGCTGTCAAATCGTTGTCAGTACCCAGCAGCATCATCTGGTCATTTTCCTCATCCACATAATACAGTGAAAAACCGATACCAGCCAGAATATTATTTGCCTCAGGGCCAAGGGTCAGGATAGAGGTTCCCTCGTCGTTCACGTCTAACGGGGCGCCGTCCCAGCCCATATCAGCCAGAGTGACAATCTTCGGCAATTCCTGAATATCCAGAGAGGCCAGATATTCCTCGCCGCCCTCAGCTAACTCACCGGTGAGACCGTAGGCATACAGATGTTTAAATGCCAGACCCGCGCCTATGCTGATATAACCATTGAAATCATCGATATCGCCATTGTAGGAGTAGTAGCAGCTTAAACCGGTCGCCTCAGCACGATAGATGCCGCCCACCTGGTACAGCACGCATTCCGCAAGTGCATCACAAACGCTCTGGGCAGAAGGCAGCATCCATGCAGTCTGGCGGGCAAGATGCCCCAAATCTACCATGTTGGTATAGCCCTGCTCACGGGTGTTTCCGCCGTAGTTTTCGCTCTGGGCGGCCGCGCGTCCCAGTTCGGCAAAGAAGCTGGGGTCTTGTGAAGCAGCCACTAAGGCCTCCTGACCGAAGGACTCATAGGCCTCCAACAGTGGGGTCAGTTTGGTCAAGTCGGTCAGAGACAGGGTGGTCTGCTCCTGAGTGCCTACAGCTTCACATCCCTCATAATATGTATTACAGATAGCGATGCCAAGGTCTTTGCCATCCCTGGCCGGATTTTCCGCCAGTGCACCAAGCCAGCCAGAATAGTACCAGCCATTGCCCGGCTCCACTTCCTCAGAACCCACCAGATACCTGGAAAAATTCTGGAATACTGCCGCCACATCTATTGTAGCCATCAGACAGGTGTCAAAGCCAACCAGCTCCAGTGCAGGGTTCTCTGCATTTGCAGGCCAGACCGCATCAAAAGCCTGATACATTTCAGCTAAATCCAGCGAGTCGAGATTATGGATTTCGTCAAAGGCAGCGCCGTTCACAGAGCCGCCGCCGTGATTCCAGAAGGTAACTGCAATTTTGTCGGCAGGATAATTTGTATTGGCAAAAGCCAGGAATTCGTACAGCGTCTGTGCATCGCCCATATTGGCGGTCTCCTGCTCCTCCAGCAGCTGAAGCCCCTCGCTGTTATACAGCCAGCGCTGCAGCTTAGACGGATCCATAAACTCATTCTGCCAGGCAGCAGCGCCGCCGGTCTGGATAACCACATTTACATTTTCCGGAAGCTGTACCTCCAGCATTTCATTGATATCGATGGTGGCAAAGCCGCCGTTGGTCTCCAAATCACTGCCGCACAGATACCAGTACACTGCCCAACTGCCATCATGAATGCCGCTGGACACAGGAGCCGTATCTGTCTCGGAAGGTATGGTGTCCGATGTGGCGGGAGGCGTAGTTTGCGTAGTTTCCGGTACAGCCGTAGCCTCCTCACCGCCGCAGGAGGCAAGAGACAGAATCATTGCCAGTGCCAAAAGTAGAGATAATAATTTTTTGTTCATTTTGTTTTCCTCCTTTAGATTCCAAGAAGCTGACGTTTCTTTGCTGTGAATTCTTCTTCCGTGATGATTCCCTGATCCATGAGGGCTTTAAACCGCTGGATTTCTGTCACCGTGTCCACCGCGGCGGCAGATGCGGATTCCTCAGAGCTGACTGCCGCGGAACCGACAGGATTGACCACCTGCTCCGGCGCGCCGGGGAAGGCAATCTCCATGAGTGCCTCTGCCAGCTGTTCCATAATCATGGAGCTTTGATTGTAATCGTGGAGATAGTCATTCACATCGGGTGTGTTAGTATTAAAGGATGGCGCGTCCATATCCGCCGTAAAGATGTCCCAATAGGGATGGTTAAACCGGAGTTCGACATAAAACTGCTGGAATGGCTTGGGAATGTTGATGTTCCTCGTATAAGTGCCGGTGCTGTTATTGAGCTTGCCATCGTCCAGGCGGTCGAGCAAACGTTCTGTGTCACGCTGCATCTGTTCCTGCATGACAATTTGGTTAATCTGGGGAGCCAACGCCATAACACGGTCTGGTACAGAACTGATATAGCGGCGCAGACCCGAGGCACTGCCCTCAAACAGAGGAGATGAATCCTCCTTGATGACAAAGGATGCAATGTGTTTGCCCTCAAAAATGGTCTTGCTCAGGTTCTTATCCATGCACAGCAGCCGATTAGTCGTATCAAACATGAATTTAGTGTCAAACCAGCCAAAATCCACCTCCTGCGTAATCTGAAACTGCTCCTTTAGCTGTTTGTTTTCGTCGCGAAATGCTATATAACCGCGAAAATCCTCAATGGTCATATAGTTCGTGGCATTGTTCGGCAGGTCTACTGTACCATAACAGTCATCGCAGACATACTGACCGTCAATCTTCCAGGACAAAAGCCCTTTTACTTTGCCGCCGCAAATAGCGCAGGGGTCTTTTCTGGTAAATAATCCCATAATTTTATCCTCCTATATCAAAGATTTGAACATCTATCTCATACCAGGAATATCCGTCTTTTCTTCCACTATTTCCAGATAATCTCTCTGGTGAAAGCCGAACATACCAGCTACCAGAGACGTAGGGAACATCCGCAGCTCACGGTTAAATCTGGTTACGCTGTCGTTGTAAATCAGCCGACTGGTATGCACCATATTTTCATAACTGTCTATAGCGCTCATGCACCGGGCATAATTTTCGTCAGCTTTCAATTCTGGATACTGTTTTGCGACCATAGAGATATGACAAAGAGCTTCTGAAACAATGCTTTCCTGCTCAAAAATCTCCTCCGGTGCGGAAGCAGCAGTAATGGTATTACGGCGGGATTTAACTGTTTCAATCAGAGACTGAGACTCTTGACCGGCATATCTTTTCGTTAGATTCAGCAATGCAGTCAGCGCATCAAAGCGAGAAGACAATTGCATGCCGAGCTGGCTCATGGCGGTATTGATTTTTTCGTCCATGCCGACCAGCCTTCGCCGGACTGAAATAATCCACATGACCAAGAATGCTATAAATGCACTAATGATGATAATATATTCCATAAATAGGTTCCTCACTTAGTATGTAGTCATATAACTTATAAATATTGTAACTATTTGCGCTGCAAAAAGGGAGAACGGTGTTTGAAGCGCACAGAAAATGTATTGAATCGGCACTTTGGTTAAAGATGCTGATGTGGTACTGGAATAAAAAAAACACAGACATTCCATAATAGCAGTCTGTGTCTTTCTATTTGACGTTGGAGCCAAACGATTCTTTTGTTTACTCGGTAATCCAAGGTGTACCGTCTTTTTTCTCAAACTTGCCGGTGCAGACCTTGATAAGGTCAATGAGCCAGCCGATACCTAAACAGCCACCGGTCAAAAGCCAGATAATGCCGGTGCCAGTCTTACCAGCCATAAAACGGTGAACGCCTAAACCGCCTAAAAAGAGTGTAATTAATATTGCTTTTGTTTTGCTCATAACAATCCCTCCTATGTTGGTATGTAGTCATATGACTTACAATTACTATAAACGCTTTGTTCATCAAACGGGGGCACATTGTATGAAGCGTACAGAAAATGTACTGAATCGGCACTCTGTTCAAAGAGACAGACGCAGAATAAACTGTCCATTCTGCACCACAAAACTATATATGCCGCCGTACCGCTGCACAATGGCGCAGATGCTTTGCACACCGATTCCATGTCCCGCCTGGTCTGATACGGGAATTCCTTTTTCAAAACGGATTCCTTTTCCGCAAGGGTTTGTCACCTGCAAAAAAAGCTTGCCCTTCCTTTCATAAAACTGCACGTCAATGGAACAGGCTGTTCCCGCCATGGCAAAAGGCAGGCAGGCATGAAGCGCGTTTTCCAGCGCGTTGGAGAGAAGAACGCACAAATCGCTGTCTGATACCATAATAAAAGCAGGAAGTGCCCCCTGCACATTCATGTCAATGCCATCCTTTTTTGCTCGTCCGGCAAAGGCGGAGAGGATGAGATTAGCTGCTTCGTTTTCGCAATAGCGCTGTACCTTCTGTGCTTCAATCTCCTTGCAGATACTGGAAATATAGGCTTGTGCCAACTCTTCCTGTCCGTTTTCGATGCAGGCAGACAGATATTGCAGATGGTGACGCATGTCATGGCGATATTGTCGGGTCAGGGCCTGGGACTCCTGAAGTGCAGTAATCTCCCGAACGGCCTGGGTTAGCTGAATGCCCAGGCTCTTCTGCACCTCCTGGAGTTGGCTCTGAGTCTGCTCTTTGGAAAAATTGTACAGCAAAAACGCCAGATATGCTACGCAGCAAACAAAGGGCATGAACTCCACCACCACCGGCTCGCCGCTGGAAAGAAGATCCGTGTACACTCGCGTTAAATAGTCAAAACCATAATACAGGGCTGGAATTACACCGAATTGGCACTGGGTCTTAACCGAATAGCCAGATAGATGCCGGACAACAGGAGAAACGAAGCGCAGCAGGAGCAGCAGCAGAGGCAATGAAACGACCAACTCAATTATTTCCTGCATTACCGCCCCTCCGGATAACATTGCTACTGCCAGCAGAGCAATCCAACGCCGCAGCTCACAGCACAAGTATGCGGACAGGATGGAAAAAAACGGCCACAGCAGCTTTCCGGTCAAGATGTAAAGCACCAGCATTAATGGAAGATGAACAACGAGAGGATATACCTTCTGCAAGAACTCGGTATTCCAAATAAAATATGCCCAGCCCTGCAGCAATGGAATCAGCCCCATACAAAACCAAAAGATCCGGCGGTTGCGGCGGGTGCCTAAAGCATCGCAGAAAGAGGCAGATAATATGCTTCCGAAGAGGCTCACCACAATATCGTTAAAAAGGGAAATCCAAAAGCTCATATTGTCACCTTCCTGTTCTGAAATGCGTATTCTAAGAATGCGTTTTTGATTTCATTGTACTTCCCGCGGGGAATTGGAATTTCTGCCAGACAGGACATGGTGATGGCGCGGTAAGAGAGATTCTGCACATATTCCAGATTCACTAAGTAGGAACGGTGGGGGCGCAGGAAGTTCCCACAGGATGCCAGCCGTTTACTCAGCTCATCCATACTGCCGATACTTTCTAAAACTTTTCCATTAGTCAAATGGATAAACAGGGTTCGGTGAATCACCTCACAGTATTCCATCTGCGTTGATTTAATACGCGTGATTCCGCTTTTGCACCGCAGGAGCAGGCTGTTCGTCTGCTCTTTTTCGCACAGAGAAAAAACTGAGTCCATCAAACGGAAAAAGCTCTCAGCACAGATGGGCTTGAGCTGATAATAATAAGCGTTTACCGTGTAGGACTGTACTGCGAATTCAGCCGATGAAGTCAGAAAGATAATCTTGACATTGCTGTCATAGCTGCGGATTTCTGCAGCCACATTGATTCCGTTTTCACCCGGCATAAGCACATCCAGAAACAGGATATCAAACCGGGTGCCCCGTTCGATTTCAGCTAATAAGTCCAATGGACTGTGGAAAGCTATATAGTCGATTATTTGATTGCGTTTTACACTGTATTGTTCAAGAAGCACACGAAGGTCATTCAGGACAGAAAGGTCATCGTCACAAAACGCTAGTTTTACCATGTCGGTTCATACCTCCATTCTTCCAGAATAGGCTCAGGATTCTGAAAACCTATACTTTTTGAAAATTATAAATTACATATAATTGTATTCCGTTTTTATTTTTTACCCAATACGAATGTCATAACTTGTGCTAAATTGTCATAACTTGCAAAAAAGAGAGCCAACGCTCCCTTATACCTCTGCTGTAAAAATATAGTCAAAGTATGCTTTCTTTGCACTTTGCAGGTATGTTCTTGAAATTTTTATTGTTTTTCCGCCCGTGAGATAGAACATATTATCATCTATCCTGTCAATATGCTCTATGTTCACAAGATAGCTTTTGTGGCAGCGGCAAAAACCGTGCTTCAGCAGAAATTGCTCAAAATCAGTGAGCTTGCCGATAATTTTTATTTCTCTGTTTTCAGATAATGTAAAAATAACTTTTCTCAAATTACTTTCCAGACATTGTATATTTGACAAGAGTATATTGGTTTCAACGCCCGAATATGTGACTGTGATATATTGCTTCTTTTTTTCCCTCTGTGAAAGCAGCCTTTTCATACAGGCTTTGAGCTGATCTTTATCAATCGGCTTTAAAAGATAATCAAAGGCAAGAACGCGGTAGCTTTGAACACCAAATTCTTCACTTGTGGACATAAAAATAATCGGAGTTTTAGTATCATTTTTTCGCAAAGAAACTGCTGTATCAATGCCGTTTATTTTCGGCATCAGTATATCTAAAATAATCAAATCATACGGATGCAAAGCATGACTTTCCAAAAGCTCACTTCCATTGTCAAATTCATTTACCGAAAAATTTTTAATGACTGAGTTAAGGGCTTCTATTGCTTTTTGTCTTTCGCTTTTTAGGTTGTCGCAAATCGCTATTCTCATAAGACTAATCCTTTTCTATATAAGCTCTTCATGTTTTTATCCGAATTATGGAAGCGATAATAGCTCGGGAATTCTTTTCAAGTCTCTGTTACAAAATCCCAATAAAATGTATTCGTACATTCCATTGGGATTTTTACATATACATAATATTTAACTTTCTAACCCGAAGATGGAACGGATTGTTTTGTCCAGATTAAAGACAACCTTTCCATCTACATCATCCAAATTTACAGTGCCGAAGCTGCGGCTGTCATTACTGTGATTTCGATTATCGCCAAGCACATAAATCTCTCCTTCAGGAACAATGATGTCGACATCGCCCTTGCTGATAAGCGGCTCTGCGGGGTTGACATAATATTCATCCAGTACTACATCGTTGACAGTAACGACAGAATCAGTAATTTCCACATGATCACCAGCTATACCAATAACACGCTTGACATATTTATCATTCTTGGCATTGTGGGAGTCGAATACAACAATATCTCCGGCATCCGGCGTGCCGAGCTTCCACAGAATCAGTTTGTCGTTGTGGTGGAGAGTCGGGTACATGGAATCACCGGATACAATACTCGGCTGAATAAAAATCAGCAGAATAAAAGTAAGCAGCAGTGCAGTACCGACAATCTGTATAATATCGAGAATAAGTCCCTTTAAAGAAACGGGTTCATCCGCATCGTTTTTTTGATTAGTTGACATAATATTATCTCCTTTGTTTTATATGAAACAATCCTTAACGAAGAGTATACTATAATCAGGTAGGAAAAGAAACAGGAATTTTATAAATTTTTTATTACAATATTTTGTAACACCCAAAAATGTGGTAAAATGTACGCGTAAGCCATGAGCCATGCAAAGATAAATCGAATTGACTGTTGAGAGCTTGCTCTCAATCAGGCATATTCGTATTTATCTTTATAGGGCGAAGCCCGCGAGCGAGAAAACGGCAGGTTTTCGAGCTAGGCATGGCGAGGAGCCAGCGTTGTCAGGCGAAGTGGCAGGCGCGGTATGGCGATGTACAGAACCCATGGAGGATATATATGGATAGACAGCACATTGTGACGCATGAGATGATTTATGAGCACAGCGAGCGAATGCAGAACATCAGAAAATATTATCCGTTTTTCAGGCTGATGGATACCTCTTTTTCCCAATACCGGGAAGGTCAGTATGCGTGTCTGGATATGGCATATATTGTGATGGTGCTTTTGCGCTTTTTTATAGAAGAAAATAATTTTAATGACAAGCCGGTGACATATGCGGAGTATCAGGCGTTTATATGTCATGTGTTCCGCAGGGATTTTGAACTGGTTCTGATTAAGGAGGAAGAGGAGGAACTGGCGGCTTATCTGTTTGACAAAATCAGAAACGAGGGAAAGCCATTTTCCTATGAATATTTCGACCCGGCAGACAAGAAGCGGAAAACAATACGGACGAGATTGATTGACAGCCGCATAGAGGGAGAAAACGTAGTCTACTATATCACCGGAGATGCGATAGAGTTTTATCTTGACACTAAGGAAATCAAAGAGGAGAGCAGCATCAATGTGGCGCAGATTCTTCTGGAGAAGCTGATACGTTCACAGAATTTCTCAGGAGGCGTGGAGGTTGTGCGCCGTATCAATAATGAGGTCAGCCGTCTGCAGGCGCGCAGGGATGAGGTAATTACCCTGCTGGGAAATGACGTGTTTGAGGGTATGAAGGCATATGAGGACTTCGTGGAGAAGGGAATCCGCTGGTTTGCTGAGGAACAGAAGCTCTTTAAGCGGAATCGTGAGCTGATTGAGAATGCTCTGAAGCGTGCACAGGAGGATGGGCTGGGAACAATACGGCAGCTGTATCAGCTTGATTTGGAGCTGAAGCGGGCGATTCAGAAGCACAGTGAGCTGCTGGCGGCATGTACAGACCTGCAGCAGAAGGCGGACGATTTACTTAAGAAGGCAAAGCTGAGCCGCTTAAGGAGCAGCTTCCAGTTTAAGGATGCACTGAATAAGCTGATGAGTGCAGACCGGGCGGATATGCTGTCAAGTCTGGTGCAGCCTCTGTTCGCCCCCAGAATTAAGAAAAGCTTTGCCTTCCAGCAGCTTGAGGATATGCTTACCTACTCTCCGCTCAAGGAGGAGAAGGGTGAGAAGCTTCCTGAGGGCAGTGAAACAGTTGAGTATGTGTTTGAGGATGAACGTGAGGATGAGCGGATTCATGCGAATTACGGCTGCTTTATCCGGGCACTTCTGGCAAAGCTTAGCAGGGAGGAAGCATTTACGCTTAGTGCATGGAATGAAGAACTGAAAGAAGAGTTTGGGGAAGGGATTTTTAAGAACGGAGATTATTATTCCTTCCTTGTACATATGTCGCAGAAAAAAGAATACTGTGTGTCGGAGGTAAAGAAAAAGCCGCAGACCTTCTTTGAGGAGATTATGAAGGAAACACTGGAGGGTATAGGGGATGAGTACGACACGCTTGCCTTCCGGCTGCGGCCGGGCAGTGAGGAAAATATGATAAAATTAATGGATATCTTCGAGGTATCGGAGATTATATTTGAGAGGAGCACAGAATAGATGGACAGTCGAAGCCTTAATAAAGCGTTGGACATAGCGGCGAAGCTTATACAGGGGGAGGAAATAGGCAGGGAAAAAAATCTGCCCTTGTATGAGGAATATAATACGAACCCGGAGGTGTATGAAATTCTTTCCGAGCTGCTTAAGAAATGGAATCTGTCTCTGTATGAATATCAGGACACGCTGTATATCAGCCCGGGAGAGAATAACAGGGTGTTTGGCTACAGCAATGAGGAATTAAAGAAGGAGCTTGGAATACGTCTCAACCGGGAACTGTATCTTAGCTATTTTGTCATGTACATCATACTGATGAAATTTTATTCTGATACGGGAAGCTATAATTATACGGAGTATATTAAGATACCGGATGTAGTGGCAGCAGTGGATTTAAATCTGAAAAATATTACAGATTCGCTGCAGCTTTTTGTCAAAGAAGAGGTCGAGGAAGAGAGCTTTAAGGCGATTGCCATGGTCTGGGCAGATTTGCCGGTTACATCAAGGGATGAGCAGCAGGTGAGGGCAGTTAAGACAACACGCAGCGGCTTCGTGAAGCTGGTGCTGAACTTCATGGTGTCCCAGCAGCTTTTGTCCGAGGCACAGGAGCGCTACTATCCGAAGAAGAGACTGCAGGCTCTGGCAGAGAATTATTTCGAAGAAAATAAAGGCCGGCTGTATGAGATTATGAAGGGAAGAGAGGAAAAAGATGCCGCATATTAACAGAATCCGCATTAACAACGTGAAATACAATTTCGGAACACAGTACTATGATGATTTTGTCATGCGTCTGTCCGGAAAGAATACTATCTACGACCTGGCAAACGGCGGCGGAAAAAGTGTACTTATGCTGCTTCTTCTGCAGAACCTTCTGCCAAACTGTACCCTGGATGAAAAGCAGCCGGTGGAGAAGCTGTTTCGTGGAAATAATGCCAGCACAACGATTCATTCTCTGATAGAATGGCGGTTGAATGACCAGGATGTAAAGGATAATTTCCGTTACATGACGACAGGCTTCTGTGCCAGAAAGGCGAGAAGAGAGGAGCCGGAGGAAGGCACAGAGGAAGAGAATGCAGCAATCGAGTATTTCAATTACTGTATCTTTTACCGTGAATTTAATGATAACGATATGAAGAATCTGCCTCTCAGCAATGGGAAGGAGCGTATTACCTACAACGGACTCAAGGCATATTTAAGAGAGCTTGAGAAGAAGGATTACAGCCTGAAAATACATATATTTGAGAGAAAAAGCGAGTATCAGCGGTTTATTTCCGAGTATGGTCTGTATGAGAGCGAATGGGAAATTATCAGGGGAATCAATAAAACAGAGGGACATGTCAGAACCTATTTTGAGACAAATTACCGTACAACGAGAAAGGTAGTCGAGGATTTATTTATTGAAGAAATCATCCAGAAGTCCTTCCATAATAAAATCCAGAAGTCGCCGAAAGAGGATATGATGGCGCAGACGCTGATGGACATCAAGGACAAGCTGCTGGAGCTGGCGAGAAAAAAGAGCGATATAGCGGATTATGACCGTCAGACGGAGGTGCTGGAGGATTTTATCGGCAGGGTGCAGAGCCTTAGCGGGGTCTATGCGGGCAGAGAGCTGCTGGAGAAGCAGCTTGTGCAGGTATATAACAGCGTTTCTCAGGCAGAGAAGGCTCTGGCAGACAGACGTCTTAAGGCGGCGAAGGATAAGCTTGCACTGGAGGAAAAGAAGGAGGAGCTTGCACGTCAGATAGACACGGCTGCTGTACAAAAGGAGAATGCGTCGAAGGAGCGGCTGGAAGCAGAGGAAGGCCTGCTCTCGGAGGAGCTTTCCGATAAGAAAGAGGAGATACAGCGCATAAAAGAGGAGCTTTCCAGAAAGGAAGCTGCAAATCAGTATCTTGATTATCTGCATTATCAGAAGGAATGGCAGGTCTTAAATGAAACACTGACGCATCTGATGGCGGACAAGGGGGATTTACTCTCAGAGCTTTCAGGGCTTGCTGCAGCGGCAAAGGTGCTGATTTCCAGGGAAGAGGAGAAGCTTTCGGAGGAACTGCAGCGGCAGGAGGAAATCTGCAGCAAAGAGAAAAATGATTATCAGCTTTTGAAGGAAGCTGAGAGAAGCGCTGATAAGGAACTGGCGATTCTGGAAAATAGTCTGCGGGAATACGAGAAAAAGGAGCAGGAACGCACTGCCAGAGAACAGCTTTTGAGACAGGAAGCAGGGCTTTTGCTTGGGGCTGATGTACAGGAGCTGTGCAGGAGGGAGAAGCAGCTTAAACAGGAGCAGGAGGAAACGATAGAACGTCTTGTGTCAGAGGAAGCTGAGCGCAGGGAAGAGCTGCAGCAGAAGAAGCTTGCTGCCAGTGAGCTGTCATATGCGATTGCACAGAGAGAGAAGGAGCTGGAAAGCAGAGGAGCTTTCCTGACCCGGGAGAAGGAACAGAGCGAGCGTCTGGAGGCTCTGCTGGAGGCATATGGACAGAAGGACGCCAGACAGATTTCGCAGTATCTTCTGAATCTGTATACAGAGCTGGTGCAGTCGATAAAGGCGAAGGAGAACGAGCTTAAGGAGCTTGTATCATATCAGCAGCAGCTTGCAGAAGGCATTTATGGGAGAATTCCGTCAGAGCTTAAGGCAGCGTGTGACAGAACCAGAGATTATATAGAACGCTGTCATAATCTGAAGGTGCAGGCAGGAGCGGAATATCTGAAGAATCTGGATGAATTTAATCAGAGCCTGGTATTAGAGCGTTTTCCGGCACTTCCGTACAGCCTCGTGGTAGACAGACAGTTTGAGAAGATACAGAATGACCTGCATATGGGTGAGCCTTCATTTTCAGAATATCCGGTTTTGGTAGTCAGCAGAGAGGCTCTGGAACAGGCGGAGGATGAGCTGCATGTGCCGGGACTTTGCTTTGTCACAAAAATCGGTGAAATGTACCTGGATTCTGAAAAATGCCAGAAGGAAAAGGATACCGTAAGGGCAGCAATAGAGAAGAAAACAGAAGAACTGGAAGGTCTCTGTGCAAGACAGGCTTCTCTGCTCGATGATATGTCCTTTACACAGGAATACAATACGCTGTACAGCCCGAAGAAGCAGGAAGCATGGCAGGAGTATGAAACAGTAAGACAGCAGCTTAAGACAGATGTGCAGGCGAGGGAGCTGCTTACAGTCGAAATCCGTGAGCTTGAATCAGCATTGTCCCGGTATCAGGAGCGGCGCGGTGAGGAAGAACAAAAACACACGGAAGCAGAGGAACGGGTGAAGCTTCTTACTGAGGTGGCACAGCTTGAGGAAGCAGACAGGAAAGAGCATGCACACTGCATGGATGCCCGCAAAGAGGCAGAGGCTCTGCGTAAAAGCTGCCGTGACATGCAGTCACGTCTTGCCGCTATGGAGAGCAGGAGCGCAAGCCGCGAAGAGCGTTTAAGAAATGTGAAGGATGAGCTTGAGACAATTTCCAGAGAATGGAAGGAGCGGTATGAACCATACGAGAAGCCAGGCTGTGAAGCATTGACAGTAGAAAGCCTTGCAGAGCTGAGAACGAAGTTCGAGGGACGGGAGGGAGCACTTAAGAAGGAGTTCAGCAGTCTGGAGGATAAGAAGCGTCTGCTGGGTAATTATGAGATGGCTATGTCGAGAGCAATGCAGACCATTGATTACAGCGGAGTGCCGGTGTCTTGGCTGGAGCAGGAGAAGAAAAATCACAGTCTTGTTCAGACAGAGAGAGACGAACTGATTCGTGCGAAAGAGATTCTTAAAAAGAAGGAGAGAGAGAAAGAGGAGCTGGAGCAGCAAATCCGCCGTAAAAAAGAAGAGAAGGACCGGATGGAGGGAAGTATTTCCCATGGTATTCGTATGCTTGTCGAAAAATACGGTTATTACAGGGAATGCGAGGTAAGAGATGCCGAGCTGGAGCAGTTTGCTCGTGACAGGAGTGTGGAGAGGACGGAATGTGAGCAGGAGCTGGGGCATCTGGAGCAGGAGTTGTCAGCTATGGAAGAGCATAATTACCAGATGGCGGTTATCAGAAAGGGATTGAATCGTCTGGTAGAAAACGGTGACCTGGATATTTCCTGTACCTCTGAGACAATTCCAGATGGAACGCAGATTACGGAGCTTTATGAAAGGTATTCGTCTGACTATGAGAAGCTTCTGAAGGACATTTATGGCAGGCGTGAGGAATTTGAGAAGGAGAAACAGAAGCTGTCCGATACGCTGGAGAAGCTGAACGGACATGCTCTGGCACAGGAGTTTCGCAGCAGTATACAGATACCTTCCCGCACGGAGGATACCAGGCAGCTTATCGAGGGGATTCGCGATACAGTCTGCTGTATTGCGCTTGAAAAGGAGCGTGTGGGTAAGAGCATCAAAGACATGGAATCGATAAAAGAGAACTTTGTCAATCAGTGTCTGCAGACCTGCGAGAATATTAAAATTGAGCTGGAACGTTTATCAAGACTTTCCACCATTCAGATGGAGGGAGAGACGATTTCTGTTATCAGTCTGCAGGTTCCGTATATTAAAGAGGAATTTAAGAAGCCTCAGATGGAGCGCTATGTGAATGAGCTTGTGGAGCATGCCGACCAGTATAAGGTGCTGGGAGAGCGCCTCAAGTACATCAGAAACGGACTTTCCTGGAAAAAGCTGTTTTCTGTTATTGTTACAGATATGAATGCGATTAAACTCAATCTCTACAAGCGTGAGCGCATCAGAGAGCAGAGCCGTTATCTGAAATACGAAGAAGCGGTAGGAAGCACGGGACAGTCGCAGGGTATCTACATCCAGTTTCTTATAGGTGTTATCAACTATATTGCCAACATCAATTCTGCAAGAGCGGACGGCAACGGACTGAAGAAGGTCATTTTCATCGATAATCCGTTTGGAGCGGCGAAGGATATCTATATCTGGGAGCCGATATTCAAGCTCTTAAAGACGAATAATGTCCAGCTCATCGTTCCATGCCGCGGCGCTACACCAGCGATTACAGCGCGCTTTGATGTGAATTATATTCTGGGGCAGAAGCTGATAGACGGCAGGCAGCAGACGGTTGTTGTAGATTATGTCAGCCGGGTAGAACAGGAGGAAATGGAATATACCGCCATGAGCTACGAGCAGATAGGATTGACAGAATTAACAGAAAATACATAAAAATAAGAAAAATAGACAAAATAAAAACAGCTTATACACGAAATATATAAAATAATAAAAATATTTTTATCAAATTGCTTGACAAATACAAGCTTCTATAGTATACTCTAATTAACAAAACAAATACAAACACAGATTCAACAGAGAGATGGTCGTATTTCAATGTTAACAGATAGGAGGCGGGTCCCATGGGTAGTGAAGAACAGTTTACAGAGCACCAGTATACAAGTGGTAGGATGATGGGTTCCTGCAGCATTCAAATAGAGAACAAAAAATAGAGAAACTTCAGCAGAGAAGAATAAGGTTGAGAATCGAAGAGAATACGCTGAAGAGAAACAGATAAAAATATCATCAGAGATACTGGTTATGAAGAATTTTGTATAAGATGTGAACCACAGAAAGGTTGTAGTGAAAAAGAAACGGCTGACAGGAATCAGAGAGGATACCTTCGATTTTATTAAATTTAACATAAAACAACTGAATAAAAAGATAGATGGCTGTTATACATGGGTATGACAGCCATAGTTTTTGTCTTATATAATGACTGTTGCTGAGCAAGTCGACATAACATCTGATTATTTCAGCATGACTTACAAAATATGACAAACTTATTTTGACAAGCTTTTTACGGTGTGATACACTTTAGGTATATGAATGTTTAGGAGTGAAGACTTTGGATAAGTACGAATATAATATAAAAGCAGAACAGATTGTCAAATTGATTGGAAAGAAGGATTTTGCAACGGCTGCCAAAATCGCTGATGGAATAGACTGGAAGCGTGTCAGAAATGTCAACATGCTGACGAATGTCGGAAGCGTGTATGCTGAGGTGGGAAGATACAGTGATGCGAAGGAAATTCTCATGCTGGCATTTGACCGTGCGCCGATTGGAAGAAGACTGGCGTATAAGCTTGCCGAGGTGAGCATTCAGGCGGGTGAGTTCAAAGAAGCAGAGCATTATTATGATATTTTTGTTGACCTGGCACCGCGTGATACCGGCAAATATGAACTGCAGTATAAGCTGGCGAAAAAAAAGGGCGAGCCTGTGGAAAGGCTTATCTCTATTCTGCAGGAATATAAGAAAAATGATTTTGACGAAGCGTGGGCGTATGAGCTTGCGAGAATGTATCACAAGGCGGGGATGCGGGAGGAATGTATTTCCGAATGTGATGAGATTATTCTGTGGTTTGGAGAAGGAGAATATGTAGAGAAGGCGATGGAGCTGAAGATGCTCTATATGCCGCTTTCACCGAGCCAGCAGGAGAAGTATAATAAGCGTTATCAGCCACAGATGAAGTATAGCGAGCCGGTTCAGCCGGTGTCAGAGGAAGCTTCGGCGGAGCAGATTCCGCAGAAGCCTGTTTCTGTATCCCTGGATATGTACAATACAGCGAATATACAGGCGGTGCTGGCGGAGAGCATGAAGGAGCTGATGCCGGAAGAAGCTGAAACGGATGCAGAATCTGAACAGCCGCAGCATATTCAGCCGTCACAGTACGTGCAGGAGACAGAACAGACAGATGCAGGACAGTATGCAACCTCACCGAATCCGGCAGAGCAGGCTGAGGATATTTTTGGTACAACAAAGGATTTGCGTAATGTACATAAGGCATTGTCATGGAACAATATGCCATATCCGGGCAATCAGGAAGATGCTGAAATGAATCTTGATGAGCAGATAGAGGGGCAGATGACAATAGACGAAGTGCTTGCCATGTATAACCAGAGAGTACAGGAAAGCGCCGGGGAAAAGAAGGAGAGTCTGTTCCGCGTAGTTCCAAAAACAGAGGATGCGCCGGAAGAGGAAATGCCAGAGGAAGAGCAGGAATCCGAAGAAGAGGCTGCTCCGGTTTCTGTGCAGCCGGTATGGAGGGAAACTGTTTTGCCGAAACGGATGTGGCAGAGAGAGACTGATGCTGAGCCGGAAGTGCAGTCTGAGCTGCCGCAGCAGCCGGAGGAAGTGAAGACGTCAGAGGAAGCCTGGAAGGAAGAGGAAGAGACCGAAGAAGAACGCACGGAGCTGAAGACACAGATAGATAAGGTTATCGAAGAGATGGAGATAACGGAAAAGAAGAATGCTCCGGCAAGACATCTTTCCGAAGAACACCGCCAGAGCTTTGCGGCATTTCTGCATATCAGTGGGTTGGAGGAGCAGCTTGCAGAAATCTTTGATGAAGCCGAGCAGATTGGAGAGGAGAAGGATACGTCTTTGTTTGGCAATATCCTGATTATCGGAGACCATAAGTCAGGTAAGACAACTCTGGCAGCAGAGCTGATGAAAGCACTGAATAAGACAACAAACCGTAAGGGCAGAAAGATAGCCAAAATTTCCGGAGACCGTCTGAATAATAAGGGAATAAAAGAAACGATATCGCATCTGATTGGTGCAGATCTTCTCATAGAGCGTGCCGGAGAAATGAATCGGACGACCACGCAGGAGCTTTTGCAGGCTATGGCAGGTTATACAGGCGGCATGCTGGTGGTGCTTGAGGATACGCAGGAGGGCATGGAGCGGTTGATTGCCGAGAATCCTGAGGTTGAGGTACGCTTTACGCATAAGCTGGCGCTCAAAGAATGTGAGATTTCTGAATGGGTGGAGCTTGCAAAGCAGTATGCACAGGAGATGGATTACGGTATTGACGAGATGGCAGTGCTGGCGCTTTCTGCCAAAATCGATGCACTGTATGCACATAAGACTGTTATTGCGATGGAGGATGTGAAAGCGGTTATTGATGCTGCTATTGAACATTCAGAGAAGAAGAATATCAAGAGACTATTCGAAACAGTATTTTCCAGAAAATATAAGGATTCTGATTTGACAATGCTGAGGGAAAATGATTTCGTGTAAAAAGAGTGGGGCTGCTGCAAAATTAAGTGAAAAAGCTTCTGCTGTCCACATGTATACAGATGTCAGAAAGATATGTGTGCATGGGATGCAGAAGCTTAATTTTGCGATTGCTTCGCTTTTTTATTTTATGGTGATACCTCCAAACATACACGTTGCATTGATGAAAATGGTAGGTGCGCCCGGCGTCCGGCTCTTGACCTTATTGTCAATGCCGCCGAAGACAGGAACACCGGCTACCTGGACATTCACAGTGGCAGGTACGCGGATATCAATGCCGCCGAAAATCGTAGTACAGTTGATAACAATATCCTCCTGCAGATAAGCATTGCTCAGATTTAAATCAATACTGCCGAAGATGCTGTTTAATGAAGCACCGGTAAAAATTTCGTTATCGCAGGTGATAGTCTGTCCGCCGAAGACTGCATTGTATTCCGGTGAATCTGAATGCCAGGCTGTGTTGTTATCTTTAAAATGTTTTTTCTGAGAGGAGTTGTTAAGCACAATATTACATCCGATTAACACCAGCATAACAGGGAAAAACAATTTAAAAACAATACCGCTTGGGAGAATATTCCAGGCGGAGAGCAGGAACAGGATTCCGATAATCAACCCGGTAGTTGGAACCGGATCAAAGCCCTTCTGCGCGATGGATACGACGCATGGAATGATGATAAAAAGTGTCCACCAACCCTTGAAAAATATGGAAAAATTCCAGAGGTTTAAGGCATTCCCGGCAAAACCGATACCGCAAAGTATAAGAATGACACCCCATAAAGAATGATTGGATTTAGGTTTCATATAATAACTCCTTCCTGTAAGTTGTACCCTGGTTTTGGTAATGTGAAAGATTTCTTTCACACTACTATCTTACTAAGATGCAGCCCGGATTACAAGTTACATATGTCACATCTGAAATGAAAAAAGTAAGCTGCTTGTCAGTCTTCTTCTAAGACCTGCAGTTCAAGATAGTCAAAGTCAATGGTGTCTATAAAGCTGTCCTGTGTAAAACGCACCTTGCTGTTCCGCTTAAAATCAGCAATATTTTTATCAAGCCAGACAGGGCGGCTTAGGTCGAATTCATAGCATACAGAATCCAGAGCAGCAAAGACCTTTTTGGTTCTGCTAAGTTCGGGATTATCATTTTGGATAACGGTATCCTGCAGCATTCGATTGTCTTTAAAGGTTCTTGCCCAGATTCGAAACATAGATTTATGTCCTTTCTTAATAATCCATAAGTAAACAGAAAAAGTATAACACACATATCTCTGGCGGACAAGAGGGAAAATGCGCTTGCATTTCCAAAAGAAAGATGCTATACTGCCTGTTAATGACAAGACACATGAATTTACTGTAAAGGTATAAGCACTGGATGGGCAGCCTGTGTCTGTCATAAAGCGGAGAAAAATTACAGGAAACATGAAAGAAGACGGAGGAAGAGTGATGGAAAAGGTAAAAAAGCTGCTGAACCGGATTTTTATTGACGGGTTGAGCGGAATGGCGCTGGGATTATTCTCAACATTGATTGTAGGTACAATTATACAGCAGATAGGCAAGCTGGTGCCGGGTACAGCAGGAGATTTTCTGTATCTGATAGGCAAGATGGCGGCAGCGGCAACCTGTGCCGGAATCGGTGTAGGGGTGGCAGCAAAGTTCAAGGAAAGTCCGCTTGTCACTTTATCAGCAGCAACAGCAGGTCTGGTGGGCGGATATGCCGGCAAAATTCTGGCAGGCAGTATCATCTCAGAGACAGGAGCTATGATATTTGCAGGACCGGGTGAGCCGCTGGGCGCCTTTGTGGCAGCTTATGTGGGAATTGAAATCGGACATTTGGTGGCAGGAAAGACGAAAGTAGACATTCTGGTGACACCGCTTGTTACCATTCTGAGCGGTTCTGTTGTGGGAATTATTATCGGGCCGCCGATTTCCAGTTTTATGACAGGTATTGGAGCCATGGTAAACTGGGGTGTAGAGCAGCAGCCATTCTTAATGGGAATCGTCGTATCTGTTCTGATGGGTATGATTCTGACACTTCCTATCAGCTCTGCCGCGATTGGCGTGGCATTGAATCTGAGTGGTCTGGCAGCGGGTGCAGCAACAGTAGGGTGCTGTTGTCAGATGGTAGGCTTTGCTGTAGCGTCCTTCCGGGAAAATAAATGGAGCGGTCTGGTGGCTCAGGGAGTTGGTACTTCTATGCTGCAGATTCCAAATATCGTAAAGAAGCCGGTTATCTGGATTCCAGCGACACTGGCGAGCGCTATTCTGGGCCCCGTAGGAACGATGGTATTTAAGATGACAAGTAATGCAACTGGCTCCGGCATGGGAACAGCAGGCTTTGTCGGACAGCTTATGACCTGGCAGGTGATGAGCGAAACAACACCGGGGCTTTTACTGTTCGGAGAAATTTTATTGCTGCATTTCATCCTTCCGGCTGCTGTGACGCTTCTGATTTCTGAGTTTATGAGGAAGAAGGGCTGGATAAAGGACGGAGATATGCTGCTTCGTATTTAGACATATTTTTTACAAACTCTATTGTCGAAGCCTGTCATATTTGATACAATATAAGGTACAGTATCGCAGGATGTTATGATGTTGTGATGAAAGGTATTTGAATCCTGGTATCATTATATTGGCATAATAAGGAGGGTTCGTCGATGGATAATGAAAATCTGCTGGCGAGTAATGTAGATTATTTGAAGGATGGATTGTCTGTTCTGGGAGAGCTTCAAAGAGCAAGAGAAAATCGCGAACAGCTGGAGGAGTCGCTTAAAAATCTGGAACGTGAGATAGCAGGCGAAGAGAAGGCGCGCCATGATGAGATTGAAATAACATTGAAAAAACGCAGGGAAGAAATCTCTGCCAGCTTTGACCGTGAGATTCGCAATGACCAGGATAAGGTCCGCAAGGTTCGGGCGGACAGAGAGAAGGCGAAGGATAAGGGAGTAGCCGGAAGAATTGATACAGAAACAGCGGACTTAAGAGAAGAAAATCGAAAAACACAGGAAGAGATAAAGGCGGTTCTGAAAGAAAACCACCTCCCACGTTTCTGCAATACGAAGATTTACTTTGGCATTTTTTCACCCAGAGGAATCACAGAATATCTGATCTTTGCACTGACGTTTATAGTGGCTGCAATGCTGCTGCCACTGCTTATCTTTAACATACTGCCGTTACCACTGCCGAGTGCGGCGTACGCTATGCTGACGATATGCTTTTTGTGTTATCTGCTTTTCTTTCTGTGTTATCAGTTCGTAGCACGCAGAACCAGGATGAACAAATGGCAGGCGATTCGCCAGGTGCAGGCACTGCGAGATAAAATCCGTGCAAATAACAGGAAGATTAAAGCAGTAAAAAATGTCATATTGAAGGATAAAAATGAGCAGGGCTACAACCTGGAAAAGTATGATGAGGAAATCCAGAGTCTGGAAGCGGAGGTAAAGCGCAGTATGGACGAGAAGAAGGAGGCACTGACTGCATTTGAGGAGACGACGCGTGCCATGCTGATGGAGGAGATTAACGGGAGATATCAGGAGAAGCTTACTGCGCTGACCGACAGGAGAAATGAGACAGATAAGAGCCTGAAGGAAGCAGATGGTCTGGTAAAGGATATCAATAAACATATCACGGCAAATTATGAAGCATTTTTAGGAAAGGATTATGTGACAGAGCGTGCATTACAAGACATGATTGTGCTCATGGAGGAGAAAGGGGCCTCTACTGTCGCAGAAGCCCTTGCTCTTTACAAAGCAGAGCACTGAAAATGCCGAGACTGATGCAGTCTGCAAGCTTCATTACCGTCGAGAGACGGGTTGACTGCAGAAGCAGACTGTCAAGCATTCCTGAAAAATTGACGATGCCGGTAATGAAAATATCACCGGTTTCCGGCAGGGATTTTTTATTTACTCCGATACCGGGCTTTAAGCTGCCTGCGCCGAGAGTGACATAACCGATATGAGAACTGCTGCCAAGAGAAGCATCGACGGCTATAATAAGGGCGTCCGGGTGCTTCTTTTTTATTGTATGAAGGGTTTCCTCCAGATTTACGGCGTGAACGGGTTTTTCCAATGTGCCGTATATGGTGATTCCCGGCAATTTGCGTCGGGACAGCTTATAGCCAATCAATGGACCGAGACTGTCACCGGTAGAACGGTCAGTGCCTATACATAGCAAAACAATGGGAGAATCCGACTTTGGATGGGAAAGAATGAGTGCTTTCAAAGCTCTTCCCACGGCGAAGCCACAATTGCTTTCATTAGAATTATAATAGTAAATCAAAAGAAATCCACCTTTCTGTATGCTTTTTCTGACTGGATAATTGGAGTATTGACGAGCAGGGTAAAGCTAGACGGACGAGGGGAAAAAATCGTGCGACACAAAGGCTGACCGATTGAGCTGTTTCTACACAGAAATCCCGGCGTTATGTCGAGATGGATTGAAATATACGGGAAAATCAGGGAAAACAGCGATAAAAAAACCATGTCAGCCGACAGGATGCGATAAACGCCAAAAAGGAAATGTGATATGATACCTCTGAATATAATGAGCCGAATGGCTTTGTGCCTAAGGTGGCACAGAATGGAGGAGGACTTATGATTGAAGTAATTTACAGTGAAGAGTCGGGAAAACAGGGGATGCCTTCATCGGCTATTCGCCTGCCAAGAAATGTACGACAAATAGGAAGCGGAGATGATAAGAGGAAAATATATGTAGAAGACTATGTTATGACCTATATCGGAAAGCTGTGGGACAACCCGGAACCAGAGAATACAGCAGGAGTGCTGCTGGGAACAGTGAAATACAGTGAGGACTGCACATACATATTTGTTTCCGGGGCTATGGTGGCAGAGCATGTGGTGTTCAGCGGCAGTGGCATTATTTTTTCTGATGAAAGCTGGACAGGCGTGTATGAGAGCATGAAGGAATATTTCAATGACCTGGAGATAGTAGGCTGGTTTCTGGTGAGAAATGATTCGGCGATGGAGGTGGACGAGGGCTTATATAAGGCGCATGTAGATAATTTCGCAGGAGTGGACAAGCTTTTGCTGCTTGCTGATGCAAAAGAGAAGGAGGAAGAATTTTATATCTATCATAATGCGGGGTTGGAAAGACAGAAGGGGTACTATATTTATTATGAGAAAAATGAGAGTATGCAGGCATATATGGTAGAAAAGAAGCAGGGCAAACCAGTGGACGAGGAAGTGGAGGACAAGGTTATCGGAAATTATCGTGCGTTGGTTCAGGAGAAACGGGAGATTGGTTCGCAGAGCCAGCGAAGAGTAATAACAGCGCTTTACAGTGCATGTACCTTTTTGGCAGTTGTAGTGCTGGCAATTGGAGTAACCATGATGAATAATTATGATAAAATGAAAAGTATGGAAGCTGTACTCAATTCCCTGTCCCAGAATATAGCAGGAGAGAGTAAGAGCGGAGAAGAGCAAAGGCCGACTGTGGCAGCCAATGTGGTTGTGGAGAATGTGGAAGGCAATGTGAAGCCGACGACTTCCGGGATGACGCAGACAGAGACAACACCGGAAGCAATGTCACAGGCAGAGGCGGCTGCAGGACAGTCAACAGAAACACAGACATTATCACAGACTGCAGAGCAGACGTCAGAAGCAGCGGCAGAGACGGCAGCATCGGTTATGGAGCCAAGGGCAGGTATTTATCACATTGTGGAAGAGGGGGAAACATTGACAGCGATTAGCGTGGCGGTGTATCATACAGATACAATGGTAAGTGCAATAAAAGAAGCAAATGGAATTGAGGATGAAAACAAAATCTATCCGGGGCAGGAAATTTATCTTCCATAACGGCTGGAAGTATGTTAAAATCAAAAGAAGCAGTATATCACAGAGTTAAGAAGTGGTGGGATAAATGGTGAACATCAGAGAATATATGAAGGAACGGGAGAAGGCTTCCGGTCAGGAACAGGAAAAAAATGAGGAAAAGGATTCTTTCAGAAAGAAGCTGTGGGTTCACAGAGGAAAGAAAATTTTTTCAATTGTGGGACTGGCTGCCCTGGCGGCGGCATTATTGTTCGGTTATCAATATTATCGTAAGAATCTGGTATATACAGGATATGATGTGCTGGCTGTGGCGGAGCTTACGGAAAGTATAAACGGGGAATATAAAGCATATGGCGATTATATTCTCCGTTATAGCATGGACGGAATTTCCTGCATGGATAAAAATGGTGCACTCGTTTGGGGACAGGCTTATGAAATAAAGAATCCCATTGTGGATGTGTGCGGTAATTATGTGGCAGTGGCATCCCTGAAGGGGAATGTCGTGTATATCTTTAACAAGAGCGGCTTTCAGGGAGAGGTGAAGACCCAGTATCCGATTTCCGGTATTTGTGTTGCCGGTCAGGGCGTAGTGGCAGTTTTACTGGAGGATTCCGGCTATAATTATATTAAGCTGTATGATGTCTATGGGACGGAGCTTGTGAAAATAAAGACTTTATTAGAGGGAGAAGGATATCCGTTTGCTGTGGCACTTTCGGAGGATGGAAAGAAAATGGCAGTTTCCTGTCTTAACATTGTAGATAATGCCATCAGAAATACTGTGGAATTTTATAATTTCTCCGAGGTAGGACAGAATTATGTGGAGCAGATGGTAGGTGCATATAAGGGAGAATTTGAGAATTCTCTGGTGCCGGAGATTCGGTTTATTAATAATAATACAGTATGTGCGTTTGCTGATAATCAACTGGTGCTTTTTCGAATGAAGGAGATACCGGAGCTGATTACTGCGATTCCGATAGAGGAAAAGATACATGCCGTATTTTCTAATGAAGCTTATATTGGACTGATAACTGAGAATGAGGAGGACGGTCTGATGTATCAGCTTCAGGTGTATACGGCAGATGGAAAGCCGGTTGCCGGCATATCGGGCAAAAAGCTTGACCAGGAATATAAAAATGCGTTTTTTGCAGAGAAGAATCTGGTGTTATATAATGATTACTCCTGTGAAATAATAACGATGGAGGGCGTGGAAAGATTTAGCTATACGTTTGATAAAAATGTGGTGCTGCTGAAACATATAGCCGACACCAGATTTAATCTGGTGACCCCGTCATCTGTCAGCGAAATACGTCTGAAATAAAGGACATGATACCAGAGTCAAAGAGTCATGTATTTCATACCTGCATGCAATACATGACTTTGAGACCCACAGAACATGAGATAGAATGGAGAAAAAATGGAAACAACAAATATGCTGCTAATTGGAGTTGCTGCATTTATGGCACTCTGTATTTTTAACGGGTACAGAAAGGGATTTTTGAAAATTGCGCTGTCTATGGCAGCGTTAGTAGGAACGATTATGATTGTATCAATTCTCAATCCTTATGTCAGTAAATTTTTAATGGACAATACTGGACTGTATGAGGTGCTGCATGAGAGTACATCCGAGTTTGTAACAGAAATTTTTGAATCACAAATTGATAAGGAGATTAATACAAGAACGGATGAGGTGTTTGCGATTGACCATCTGACACTGCCAAAGGCGATTCGTGAGAAGCTGATTGAGGATAATAATTCTGTCATTTATGATGCGCTGGGTGTAAGCGAGTTTGAGGAATATATCAGCAGATATCTGGCATGTATGATACTAAATGCGATTTCTTTCATCGGAACATTGGTGATAGCCGGATTTGTGGTTAAAGTGATATTTGTTATGGCGGATATTATCGAGAAGGTTCCGGGCATAAAAGGAATGAATAAACTGGCGGGAATGCTGCTTGGATTCCTGCAGGGGATTATTATCATCTGGATTGGCTGTCTGGTAGTGACTGCGTTTGGCGCGACAAAAACAGGGCAGGAAATATTGTCCATGATACAGGACAGCGTGATTTTGAGCTTTATCTATAATAATAATTGCCTGCTATTATTGGTTGGAAACATATTAAAATTACTTTTGTAAAAAAGGTGTAAAAAAATTTAAAAAAGTTGTTGACAGACCAAATCTAATGTGATATTATGATTAAGCTGTCGCTGAGATAAACAGTGAACAGCAACACAGAACCTTGATAATTGAACAGCTAAGAACAAGAACCAACCTTGAAAATTCGAGAGAAAAATTCAAGAACATTTAGTTCTATTGGAACGAAAACCAAGTAAAAACGGAACCGGAGGTTCCGGCAGATTTTCACTTAGTGAAAAGACTGCGGGATATCGAAGGTGATGAGAAATTGCTAGTTAGTGATTTCTGAGAGAATTAAACTTGAAAACAAGTGAAGCTTTATTTTAGAGTTTGATACTGGCTCAGGATGAACGCT
>JAGANQ010000039.1 GCA_017624115.1 Lachnospiraceae bacterium | reverse complement strand
TTTGTGTAAAGATGGTGATTATATAATGTATGAAGGTACTGTTGGTAAGCCAGCTACTTTCACTAATATAGTTGAAGAATTAGTGAAGCCTATATTTATTGAAGGTTTCGACTTCCATATTGTTTTCAACGAGGATTGTTATATAAATGGTGCTAATTGCTTTGAAAATATTGCTTTTTCTATATTTACAAGAGAAAATGAGTGTCATATTCTTAATAAATACAAAACTCGTGAAGTATTGAGGGGTATGCTTGTTGAGGCTCTGAACTCTGGTAATCTTAAAGTGTTCAATACAAGAGAGTAATTACAAGTGGATGAGTTGATAGAAATTTTGTGAGCTTTTTTCCTTAGGCTTAAGTCTAAGTGGTGTTTGAAATATAAATATGTATTTTTATTAAAGGTGACTTATTGTAGGTTGTTTGAAATCAAATAATCTATGTGAGTTACCTTTTTTACGAGTGAGTTTGTGAGTTTACTTATTTTATCCTGTAAATTACTTTTAATGCAGGAGGTTTGTATATGATAAGCGAAGCAGAAGAGCAGATTATGAGTTTTGATGGTGGTAATATTCCATTGAGGATGGCAGCTCAGATTATGAAATTGGATTATCAAACAGTGCGATTAGGTTTAATTCAGGGAGAGTTTCCGATAGGTAAGGCTTTAAAAGCAAAAGGTAGTAAATCATATACCTTTTACATTAGTCCTAAGTTATTTTATGATTTCACTGGTTGTATTGTGACAGATGAAATGATTAAGGAGTTCAAAGAAAAAACAAAACAATAAGGGGGTATGGTTCAGAGAGTCTTGTTTAAATGCAAGGCTCTTTTCATATTTATAAGGTAAGTTCGGTCTTGCTGTAAGACTTGCATTTAACTTCGGAGTATGTTATTATTGTTGCCAGTAGAACACTAGCAAATTATTTTAATCGATGCTGTTGGGTTTTATTTGATACGGTTTGATATGAAAAATACAGTAACAATACCAAAACCCGTAAAATTGCCCTATTTATCGGCACTCGCTGATTCTATTGAAGAAGCAGCAGATGCTGGTAAGTTCTAATTGAAAAAATAAGAGCACGAATTATAAAAATTCATGTCCTTAATGTGTTAAAGTTAGGTGATTTTGCACCGAAGTTTAACATATTAAGGGCATGATGTGTATGAAGGACGATTTTTACATATGTTTTAATCTCTTCTGAATATATCTCTTGTGTAGATTTTATCTTTTACATCATCTAATTCTTCCGCATACCGGTTCGCAATAATCGCATCACAACGGTTCTTGAATTCTGCCAAATCATTGATGACCTCGCTGCCGAAGAAAGTGGAACCATTTTCAAGGGAAGGCTCATAGATAACAACAGTGGCGCCTTTTGCCTTGATGCGTTTCATGACCCCCTGAATGCTGCTCTGGCGGAAATTATCACTGTTGGCTTTCATAGTCAGGCGGTACACACCGATTGTCACTGATTTTTCCTTATTCTTATCATAGGCGTTGTCCTCATCATAGCCGTAGTAGCCTGCCAGCTGCAGAACTCTTTCGGCGATGAACTCTTTGCGGGTGCGGTTGGCTTCCACAATAGCCTCAATCAGATTTTCCGGTACATCGGCATAATTGGCAAGAAGCTGTTTGGTATCTTTTGGCAGACAGTAGCCGCCGTAGCCAAAGCTTGGGTTGTTATAATGGGAGCCGATGCGCGGGTCAAGGCAGACACCCTCGATAATCTGGCGGCTGTCCAGACCTTTGATTTCAGCATAGGTATCAAGCTCATTAAAATAGCTCACACGCAGAGCGAGATAGGTGTTGGCAAACAGCTTCACAGCTTCTGCCTCTGAAAAACCCATGATTAACGTATCAATATTTTCCTTGACAGCCCCCTCCTTCAGAAGTCCGGCAAAGGTATGCGCTGCCTTTAACAGACGCTCGTCATCCATATCGGTACCGACGATAATGCGGGAAGGATAGAGGTTGTCGTACAGGGCATGCCCCTCTCTTAAAAATTCAGGACTGAAAATGATATTCTGACTGCCGGTTTTCTCGCGGATGGACTTTGTATAGCCAACCGGAATTGTAGATTTGATAACCATGACAGCGTCCGGATTGTATTCCATAACCAGGCGGATAACCGATTCGACAGCAGAAGTATCAAAAAAATTTTTCTGACTGTCATAGTTGGTCGGCGCAGCAATAACGACAAACTCAGCGTCAGAGTAGGCTGCTTTTGCATCAAGTGTGGCAGTCAGATCTAATTCATGATTGGCGAGATAGTATTCAATCTCGGCATCTATGATAGGTGACTTCTTCTGATTGATTAAGTCGACTTTCTCAGGAACGATATCGACAGCATACACAGTGTGATGCTGCGCCAGGAGAATAGAATTGGAAAGTCCGACATAGCCGGTTCCTGCTACAGCAATTTTCATAGTAAATACCTTCTTTTTCATATAGTAGAAATATCAGTTGCAAGCTTATTCAGATATTATAACGTATTCATATCTGCTTTGCAATAAAATAAAAATACCTGATAAAGATTTTCTTGACAGGGATGTCTATAGATGATAGACT
Source organism: Lachnospiraceae bacterium (assembly GCA_017624115.1). GTDB lineage: Bacteria > Bacillota > Clostridia > Lachnospirales > Lachnospiraceae > RGIG8607. The sequence goes on along the minus strand of JAGANQ010000039.1, from coordinate 6,531 downwards.
ATAAATGTCTACTGAGAATAGACACTGATACATAAGAAAGAAGAACAGGATAAATATACATGACGGTAAGGAGGTTATATATTTGGAGAAATACAGTCTTGGAAATGTGGAGAGCAGGTTTGCTGATATCGTATGGGAGCATGCGCCGCTTACGACAGGGGAACTGATTAAGCTGTGTGAGAAGGAGCTTGGCTGGAAGCGGACGACGACATATACGGTTTTAAAGAAGCTGAGTGAGAGAGGAATCTTTCAGAATCAGGAGGGAACCGTAGTGGTTCTGATAAACAAGGAAGAATTTTATGCCAGGCAGAGCGAACATTATGTAGAGCGTTCCTTTGGCGGCTCTCTGCCGGGATTTCTGGCGGCATTTACCTCAAGAAGAAGTCTGAGTGATAAAGAGATAAGGGAAATACAGGACATTATTAACCGGAAGCAATAGAGGGGAGGAGCGCTATGGAAAAGATATTTATTGAGCTGTTGAATATGAGCTTTCAGGCTGGAATCGTGGTATGCTTCATTTTGCTGGCACGATGGGTGTTCAGTCTGTGCAGGGTGCCAAAGAAATATTCGTATTTTCTCTGGCTGATACCGTTTGTGCGTTTCATATGTCCGGTATCCCTGCAGAGTGTATTCAGTCTGTTGCCGAAGAAGACAGAAGCGTTTTATGAAACTACGTCAGTCTGGCTGGAGCAGGGTGCACAGAATCCGCAGACATGGGACAATGTGCCGGTGCTGAATCAGATAAATTTAAGCTCTCTTGCACCGACACCACAGTACAGTGCTGACCCGTTACAGATTTTGACAGCGATATGCAGCTATATCTGGGTGCTTGTGGCAATTGCACTGGTTGGCTACAGTCTATGCAGGTTATTTTTGCTAAAGAGGAAGCTGAGGATGAGTATCTGCTTAAGAGAAAATATTTATCTGGCAGATGAAATCGATACACCGTTTGTGATAGGGCTGATAAAACCCAGAATTTATCTGCCGTCTGACTTAGAGGAGAAGGAGCTTGAGTATGTCATTCTCCACGAGCAGACGCATATCAGACGTCACGATGCTGTCATAAAGGCAGCCGCATTCCTGATTACACTGGTGCACTGGTTTAATCCACTTTCGTGGGCAGCATTTCTCTGTATGGGAAATGATATGGAAATGTCTTGTGATGAAGCAGTGATGCGGGCACTTGGACAGGAAAAGGGAGCTGCATATGCGGGGGCGCTTTTGAGACTGTCCGTAGGAAGACACAGACTGCAGGGGATAGCGCTGGCATTTGGTGAGGGCAATACGAAGGGGCGTGTGAAGAATATTATGAAATATAAGAAGCCCCTGATGATAACCGGTGTGTTTGCATTGCTGGTGATTGCCGCGCTGATTCTGGGTCTGCTAACAGACCCGTTAAGCGGAGGGAATGAGCCGGAACAGGAGACATCTGTGGTAATGAATGACACTCAGAGCCAGCCGGAGACAACGGCTGCTGCAGCAGGAGAAGAGGAAACAACAAGTGCCACCGTAAAAAAAACGGAAACAGCGGCGAGTGAGAAAGAGACAGAATCACCGGTGATTTCATATATGGCAGAAGGAATTCCTGTAGAGGAACCGGCGGAGATGTTTACAGGAGAGGGATATGTGATTCTGATACCGTTGGAGGGCTGGAAGCAGGAGAAAGCCGAAAGCTGGGTCTCCACAGTAAATGACAGGGTTGGGATACAGATATCACATTATGACAGCAAGGATATTCCTACGGAAAAAGAGCTTGCGGAGGAAGGCTTTGCATCGGTGGGAGATGCTGCTTTACCGCTGCATGTGTCCCGTACACGGGATGGCATCTGTGAGCATATTTTACACTGTGCAGGAGCATGGCGTATTTATTATTATTATCCTGAAGGGGCGGAATATGAGGAGGGATTTGGCACACTTCTGCGTGTGATAGCAGCGACATTCACACCGATGTCTTCCGATGAGACGATAAGCAGGATAGAGATTACAGCACCGCAGATTTCACCGGATATGCTGCTGGGTGTGGAGGGCACGCTGCTTGATTATGCAGGAAATAACAGGATTATTTTCCATGATTATTACGGCTTATTTGTATTTTCACTGAATACGGGAGGAATCGTGGGAATAAATAGAACGGAGCTGCCATATGGTATCGTGGGAGCGGTAGACCTGGCAGCAATCGGCTGTCAGGATACACAGGGCTCCAACTCCTGTGATGTCAGGGTTTCAAAGGATGGAAGCAACGTATATCTGCATCCGATGGAGAAGGATTATATGTATGTGTATGAGGTGTACACGCAGACATTGACAAAAAAGAGCTATTCCTTGGATGGAATTGAATTGTTTGATTCTTATGCAGAACCGGAGGAGCTGTTTAAGCTTGGAGCCTGTTCATGGAGGGGTGTGCGCTTTAAGGGGCAGAATGGGAATCCTGATTATTATGGTTATCTTACAAGCAGTGATTATAGATTGGGCAGCCTGTGCTATGTGGAGGATGATATGGTGTTCCAGCTGTTTAAAGAGTCAGCCGGACAGACTTTACGAATGCCTTAAAAAGAGCTATAATATGCAGGAGTAACGTTGCAGGAGGAAATCAATATGATACGTTTTAATTGTGATTACAGTGAGGGAGCTCATGAGAAAATCATGGAGCGCCTGATACAGACCAATATGGAGCAGACTCCGGGATATGGAGAGGACTATCATTGCGAAAAGGCGAGAGAGCTGATTCGTGCGGCATGTAATGCACCAGAGGCAGACGTACATTTTCTGGTAGGCGGAACGCAGGCGAATCTGACCGTTATTGCTGCCGCACTTCGTCCGCACCAGTGCGTGATAGGAGCAGCAAGCGCACACATTCATGTGCATGAGACGGGTGCTGTTGAAGCATGCGGGCATAAAATACTGACACTGCCCTCTGAAGATGGAAAGATTACAGCGAAGCAGGTAGAGGATTGCTGCCGTGAGTATGTCGGTGAACATATGGTGCAGCCGAAGATGGTATATATTTCCAATTCCACCGAGCTGGGAACGATATACAGCAAAGAAGAGCTTTCAGAGCTTTCGAAGGTATGCCGCAGGAATCATCTGTATCTGTTTATGGATGGAGCAAGACTGGGCTATGGACTGGCGGCGAGTGATAACACACTTTCTTTGGAGGATATTGCGGCACTTTGTGATGTATTTTACATAGGAGGAACGAAGGTTGGCGCTTTATTTGGTGAGGCAGTGGTGATTACTAATCCGGAGCTTAAACCGGATTTCCGTTATTTTATCAAACAGAGGGGCGGTATGCTCGCCAAGGGACGTCTGCTGGGTATTCAGTTTGAGGTGTTATTTGAGGATAATTTGTATATGAAAATTTCTTCATATGCCGACAGACTGGCAGATAAGCTTCGGGCGGCTCTGACTGCGGCAGGATATTCTTATCTGGTGGAAAATCAGACAAATCAGATATTCCCGATTATGTCAGATGAGAAGCTTGGACAGCTGCAGGATAAATACTGTTTTAATTATGAGCGGAGAATCGATGAGACGCACAGTGCTGTCCGCATCTGTACTTCATGGGCGACAAAGGAAGAGGATGTTGAAGCGTTGATTAAGGATTTGTAAGAGGTGGATATGGCAGGTCTTTTCTCTTTGGACGGGAACATATTACTGTGGATTCAGGAATATTTGAGAAATCCGGTATGTACGGAAGTTTTTCGAGTGATTACTCATCTGGGAGACCGTGGACAGGTGTGGATTCTTTTGGCTGGCATTTTTCTGTGCTGTAAGAAGACGAGAAAGGCTGGTGTGATGATAGTGGCAGCCTTGCTTTTCTCCATGTTGATTACTAATATCGGGCTGAAACATATATTTGCCAGAACAAGACCTTATGAGGTGGTGGAAGGGCTGTTCCCACTGATTCCGAAGCCGGAGGAGTATTCCTTCCCTTCCGGTCATACAGCCAGCTCCTTTGCCGCAGCCTGGGCTGTATGGAAAAATGCACCAAAGAAATACGGTGTCGCGGCGCTGGTGCTTGCTGGATTGATAGCATTTTCCCGCCTGTAGGTGGGAGTGCATTATCCGACTGAGGTACTGGGAGGCATAGCAGCCGGAATGATGGCAGCATATGCGGCAGAAGCGGTTGTGAATGCAGCCGGGCAGGGACTTAAGCTTATCACAGACCGTGCGAAAAGTAAAAATTGAAATTCTTTATCAGCAAATAGAAAAATCGTTCTGAAAAAGTATACTTTTTCAGAACGATTTTTTCTTATCCTATTTTACCATATTCTATGGCTTTTGCAAGGACTATTTTACCGAAAAAATGTACAAATTGCACAAAGCTGTCTTCATTCTGAAAAAGTATACTTTTTCGGATTCGATTTTTCACTGAAATAACCCCAAAATACCTGAAAAACCAAAGAAACTGTATTAGTTCCTTTGGTAAAGGATTGTAACATGGCACGGGAAAAGACCGGAACTACCACAATCACATACCGTTTTCACCTGTATGAGAAGCATTTACAGTGGTTTGCGTGTACGAAGCAGCTCTATAACCGGGTGGTGGCTCATTATTACGGAATACTAAGGAAAAGGCAGGAATTGATGTCCTTATCAGGGCACGAGCTTCTGCGTGAGCTGGAGCGGCTGTCAGTCGGCACGAAGGAGATGAAGGCTGCCTGCCTAAAGCCGGATTATCCGCTTGCAGATTTCCCGAAGATTCCACTTTATTTCAGGCGGGCGGCTATCAATAATGCTGCCGGACTGATGCGCAGCTATATAAGCCGTCACAGGAGATGGGAGCTTCTTACAGAGAGCGGGAGGCAGGCAGGAAACGAGCCTTCGCATCCTTCGGAATTCCAGATATCCCCGGTGTATTACAAGGGGATGTACCGCGAGTGGAAGGAGCGCTCTGTTGAGCTTAAGCTCTATGACGGGAAAACATGGAGATGGGACACATACCGCTATAAGGGGCGGGAGCTGCCGGAGGGAGCTGTGTGCCAGTCACCGACTATCGTGGTAGAAAAAAAGCAGGTCATCCTGCATGTGCCTGTTGAGCTTCCGGTCTGTGATACACGTACCGTAAAGGAGCGCATGGAGACCGAGCAGGTTATCTGTGCGGTGGCATTCCCGGATTATGACGTGCTGGCAGCAGGAGTGCTGCTTGACAGGCAGGGAAGAAAGCTCTCAGAAAAGACCTTCCGGGGAGGAAATGCCAGGGAAGGACAGCGTGGTGAGATTTTAGAAAAGCTCGAGAAGAGCCAAAGAAGCAGAGGAAACGGCCGCAGAGAATGCAGAAGCCCGATGGAGACAGACAGGGCGTACAAAGTGGACTGCAGACAGCAGAAGCAGGAAGCCGGAACAGACGGGGTGACAGGAGCAGAAGCACCAGCAACGGGTGCAGAAGCCGGGATGCCCGGCAGGGAGAATGCTGTGCTGTATGATAAGCTTTCTAAAATTAACCGTTATTATGCGCATCAGATTAGCCGGGAGATAGTCGATTACTGCGTGAGAAATGGAGTCAAAATCATCGTGGTTCCGGATTACGGGGATGCGATAGATTTTGCCGGGAAAGGGTATCTGTCGACAAACGGATTCCGCTGGCAGGGGAGAGCTATCATAAAGAATCTGAGGTACAAGGCATACAGGGAAGGAATCGTGGTGACATCGGTATCATCACATCATATCTCGGATCGCTGCAGTGAATGTGGGGAAGAGATTAAGAAATACAATGAAGGACACCGTGCCGGAAAGAACTATTATGGCGGGAAGCTGTTCGTGTGCCCGAATGGACACAGAGGAAACAGTGCCATCAATACGGCAGGAAACATAGGGAGATATTTCCTCAGGGGATATCCGCAGGAGACTGAAAAGGAAAATGTGGAAGGAACCGGGTTGGAATAGAAGCTGGAGACAGTGAGGAAAACCGTGCAGGACATGGCATGGTTTTTGGGTACAGCGCCGCCTGTCCCTGCAGACCCGGAAGAATGGGAAAGCACGGACGAAGAAGAACCGCGAGGTTCAGTTGTGCTGAGAGGTATAGATTTTAGAAAGAGGAAATGTAATGAAACGAGTCCTGATAGTAACTACGGTCAGCGGTTTTGTGCCGCAGTTTGAAATGAATAATGTCAGGATTCTGCAGGAGATGGGGTACGAAGTACATTATGCAAGTAACTTCAAAAATCCCCATTATGGGAAAGACAATCACCGCCTGGAAGGAACAGGAGTTGTGTGTCACCAGGTGGACTTTGTGCGTTCTCCATTCCGGTTTATTCAGAATATGAGAGCATATGCGCAGCTTAGAAAGCTGATGAGGGAAAACCAGTTTCAGATGGTACACTGCCATACGCCGATGGGAGGCGTTCTGGCAAGACTGGCGGCTAGAAAATATCGCCGGACAGGAACAAAAGTGCTCTATACGGCACATGGTTTTCATTTTTATAAGGGAGCGCCGGTATTTAACTGGCTGTTCTATTATCCAGTGGAATGGTTGTTAGCAAGGTGGACGGATGTACTGATTACAATTAATGAAGAGGATTATCAGAGGGC
>JAGANQ010000038.1 GCA_017624115.1 Lachnospiraceae bacterium | reverse complement strand
GGTGAGCGCAATGTCGTCTCTGGCGTTGTCGATGGTTTTTAAGTAAGCAATGATGTCTTTTACTTCTTTACGCTGGAAGAAACTTAATGCACCGATGGTTTTTGCCTTAATATCTGGCTACCAGAGTGATTACTGGAAATACCATCAGAGGACTTGGCTATACACCGGGACTTCAGAAGCCTGCGGATTATATTGCTGTCAAGATGCCGGTATTCTCGTTTGAAAAACTGCGCGGTGCCGATATCAGCCTTGGACCGGAGATGAAGTCGACCGGTGAATGTCTTGGCATTGCAAAGAGCTTTAATGAGGCATTGTACAAGGCATTTCTTGGAGCGGGCATCAATCTGCCGAAGCATAAGAAGATGATTCTTACGGTATGCGATGAATCTCAGGAGGAAGCGATAGATATAGGAAGACGCTTTGAGGCATTAGGCTACACCATTTATGCAACCCGCGGTACAGCAAGATGCCTGAATGAGCATGGTGTCAATGCCCTGAAAATCAATAAGCTTGAGCAGGAGTCGCCGAACCTTATGGATTTGATTTACAGCCATGAGATTGACCTGGTTATTGACATTCCTTCGCAGGGTTATGAAAAGAGCAGGGATGGCTTCCTGATTCGCCGTTATGCGATTGAGACAGGCGTAAACTGCCTGACAGCGCTGGATACGGCAAACGCATTGCTGACCAGTCTGGAAAATGCAGAAAACAGAACGATGACACCGATTGATATTGCAACGATATAAGGAGGGAAGCATATGAAGAGAGAGAAGGTAGTAGTGGCGTTAGGACGAAATGCCATTGGCAAGACGCTTCCAGAACAGAAGGCAGCCGTAGTGAACACGGCGAAGCATATTGCAGATTTGATAGAGGAGCGTTATCAGGTTGTGGTAACACATAGTAATGCTTCTCAGGTAGGTATGATTCGCGCAGCTATGAGTGAACTGAGCCGTCTGGAGCCGGAGTATACGACAGCACCACTTGCAGTCTGCGGCGCGTTAAGCCAGGGGTATATCGGCTATGACCTGCAGAACGAAATCCGCACGGAGCTTCTGAACCGTGGTATTTTTAAAACGGTTGCGACGATTATTACACAGGTCAGTGTTGACCCGTTTGACAGGGCATTCAGCAAGCCTTCCAAGGTCATTGGACGTTACATGACGAAGGAAGAGGCGGAAGCGGAGGAAGCAAAGGGAAATCCGGTTGTATGTGAGGAGAAGGGTTACAGGAGAATCGTGGCTTCACCAAAGCCGGTGGATATATTCGAAATTGACGCTGTGCGGGTGCTTTCTGATGCCGGACAGGTGGTTATCGCCTGCGGAGGCGGTGGTGTTCCGGTGCTTGCACAGGGCACAAAGCTTCGCGGAGCAAGCGCTATTATCGAGAAGGATATGGCAGCAGCGAAGATGGCTCATCTGCTGGATTCTGATACACTGTTGATTCTTACTGAGATTGATAAGGTATATCTGAACTTTGGTAAGGAGAATCAGACGCCGATTGACAGTATGACAGTAAAAGAAGCAGAGAAATATATAGAAGAAGGACAGTTTGGCAAAGACACGATGCTGCCAAAGATAGAGGCTTCGATTGAATTTGTATCTGCGGCTCCGGGGAGACGGGCGGTTATCGCAGATTTGAAGGATGCACTGGAGGCACTGCAGGGAAAAGCAGGAACGGTGATTTGTTAAAAAGTTGTCACGATATGTTTTCTATGCTATAATTAGAGCAGTGTGCAGGAGCACACACAAAGAATCGAAGTGTTGGAGGTCAGGCATGGCAAAACTGTATATTAACCCAAATGTGAAAAAAGGTACGATTAACAAGGAAATTTATGGACATTTCTCCGAGCATCTTGGCAGATGTATTTATGAAGGACTCTATGTGGGCGAGAATTCTTCGATTCCGAATAAAAACGGAATGAGAACAGACGTAGTGGAAGCCCTGAAGGAGATGAAGCTTCCGGTACTGCGCTGGCCAGGTGGCTGCTTTGCAGACGAATACCACTGGAAGGACGGTATTGGTCCGAAGGAGAACCGCAAAAAAATGATAAATACCCACTGGGGCGGTGTTGTAGAGGACAATAGCTTTGGCACACATGAATTTATGGAGCTGTGTGACCAGCTTGGCTGCGAGCCATATATCAATGGAAATCTTGGAAGCGGTACAGTACAGGAGATGTCTGAATGGATAGAATATATGACCTTTGACGGACTGTCACCTATGTCGACGCTCCGTGAGCAGAATGGCAGAAAGGAACCATGGAAGGTGAAATTCTTTGGTGTCGGCAATGAAAACTGGGGCTGCGGCGGAAATATGCGCCCGGAATATTATGCAGATGAATACCGCAGATACAGTACATATTGCAGAAATTACGGTGAGAACCGCCTGTATAAGATTGCCTGTGGTGCCAATGCATCAGATTATAACTGGACAGAGCAGGTAATGAAGATTGCGCATCCATATATGGATGGGATATCTCTGCATTATTACACGCTCCCGACCGGAAACTGGTCAGACAAGGGAAGCGCGACACAGTTCGATGAGAAGGACTGGTACAAGACATTGAGCAGAACATTGTTCATGGACGAGCTGATTACCAACAATGACCATATTATGAGCAAGTATGACCCGAAGAAGCGTATTGGTCTGCTGGTCGATGAATGGGGAACCTGGTACAATGTAGAGGAAGGCACGAATCCGGGCTTTTTGTATCAGCAGAACACCATGCGTGATGCTCTGGTAGCAGGCATTAACCTCAATATTTTCAATAAGCATTGTGACCGTGTAAAGATGGCAAATATCGCCCAGCTTGTCAATGTACTGCAGGCAGTGATTCTCACAGAGGGCGAGAAGATGCTGCTGACGCCGACCTACTATGTATTTTGTATGTATAAGAATCATCAGGACGCAGAGCTTGTAGAGAGTAGTCTTACCACAGAGAAGATTGGGCTTGAGAAGGAGTTTATGGTGCCGAATATGAATGAATCCGTATCTGTAGGAGCAGACGGAAAGCTGCATATTACTCTGACAAATCTGTCTCTGACTGACAGCTATGAGATTGATACGGTAATTACTGAAGGCAAAGCAAAGAGTGTGACAGGAACACTGCTTACCGGAGCGATGGACGCGCACAATACCTTTGAGAATCCAAATCAGGTACACAGCACGGAATTTACAGAGACGAAGCTTACCGATACAGGACTTTCCTTTATGATTCCGGCATGCTCTGTATTATCCCTGGAGGTTGAGCTGGCATAATGGAGAAGATAAATGGCAAATTAAATGAATATAATACTCCCTGGATTATCCAGAGAGCTGACCCATATGTGTGCCGTCATACCGATGGAATCTATTATTTTACGGCGACTGTCCCGGCATATGATAAAATTATTCTGCGTAAATCAGATACGCTCACTGGACTTGCCGGGGCAGAGGAGAAGGTAATCTGGAACCGGCACACGACAGGTGCTATGGGTTCACACATCTGGGCACCGGAGCTTCATTATCTTGATGGTGCATGGTATATTTATTTTGCGGCAGGTGATGCAGAAGAGGTGTGGAAAATACGGCCTTATGTCTTAAAATGTGAGGGTCAGAATCCGATGACAGATGACTGGGTGGAAATGGGACAGTTGCAGTGTGCGGATGAGGATGAATTTTCCTTCAGAAGCTTTTCACTTGATGCAACTATTTTGGAAAGCGCGGGGAAATACTATATTGTATGGGCTGAAAAGGTCGGCGTAGGCAAAGGCATTTCCAATCTGTATATTGCTGAGCTGGAAAGCCCGACAAAGCTGAAAACCGTGCAGGTGCTTCTGACGACACCGGATTATGACTGGGAGCGCATTGGTTTCTGGGTAAATGAAGGACCGGCTGTGCTTAAGCACGATGGAAGGATTTTCCTCACATATTCGGCAAGTGCAACCGGAGCCTGCTATGCGATGGGTATGCTGAGCGCCCGGGAAGGTGCAGATCTGCTTGATCCGGCAGAGTGGAGGAAGGAACGCTGCCCGGTACTTTCTACAGATGAGGAGAAGGGCATCTATGGACCGGGGCACAATAGCTTTGTTAAGGCAGAGGACGGCAGAGATGTCTGTGTCTACCATGCCAGAACCTATGAGGAAATCGAAGGCGACCCGCTGCATGACCCGAACCGCCATGCGATGCTTCTTGAGGTAACCTGGAGAGATGGCAGACCTGTCTTCGATTTTGCTAATAAAATCCAGTAACAAAATGACACAATCTACATATATTACATAGTAAGAAGCGGAAAAAGAGATTACATATGAAAATATGCAATCCGACATTATCCTCAGTAAGAGGATTTACCGGCAGTATCCAGAGCGCAGGCTCTCCGCTTCCTTACTATCGTCGATTGCTTCATATAAAAGCTTTATGAAAGAGGGATATTCTTTTGCTTTAGAATATCCCTTTTAAGCTATCAGAAGAATGATGCTATGAGACAGACAGGAGAGTCACTATGACATATCACATAGCTATCTGCGACGACAGTCAGACAGATGCAGATTATATCGCAGCCCTGGTGGAAAAATGGGCGCAGACGGACGATATTTATATAAAAATTGATTGTTTTCCAAGTGCCGAAGCCTTTCTGTTTCAGTACACGGAGGACAGAACCTATGATATCCTGCTGCTGGATGTGGAAATGGGAGAGATGAACGGGGTGGAGCTTGCGCATACGGTTCGAAAAGAGAATCATGCGGTACAGATTGTATTTATCACAGGCTATTCAGAGTATATTTCGGCAGGCTATGATGTGGCGGCGCTGCATTATCTGATGAAGCCGGTGGATGAGAAGAAGCTTTTTACTGTGCTTGGCAGGGCGAAGGAGATGCTGATACGGCAGGAGCGCAGAATCGTGTTAGCTGTGTCAGGGGAGACGGTGCGCATTCCGTTACATGAGGTCAGATTTGTAGAAGTGCAGGGGAATTATGTGACGGTGCATGCCGGACGGGAGTATACAGTGAAAGCGACGTTAGGCACAATCGAAAAACAGCTTGACGACTCATTTTTTCGTACAGGCAGGTCGTACATCATCAATCTGGGCTGCATCCGCCGGGTGTCGAAAACACAGGTGGAGCTGTCGGACGGAAGTATTGTACCGCTGCCGAGAGGAGTGTATGAGCCGCTTAACCGGGCAATTATCAGCAGAACATAAGGAGGTCAGGTTGTAAGGATGTCATTTTTATCACGATTATTAGATAAACGGATTGCTGTCTATCAGCAGGAGCTGATTAAGACACATTATGCTGAGGTGGACAATATGTACCAGCAGATGCGCGGCTGGCGTCATGATTACCGCAATCATATCCAGACGATGAAAAGCTATGCCGCCATAAATGATATGGAATCCATTAAGAGATATCTGGATGCGCTGGACAATGACCTTAATACGGTAGATACTGTAATCAAAACCGGAAACCGTATGACAGACGCGATTTTAAACAGTAAGATATCGCTAGCGAAGGCAAGGCATATCCCGGTCACGGCTGATGCACATATTCCGGTTGAGCTCAGTATATCGGAGATTGACTTGTGCGTGATTATCGGCAATCTGTTTGACAATGCGATTGAGGCGAGCCTTAAGCTGCCCGAGGGTGAGCGCATGATACGCGTTTATATGGACATGAAAGGGACACAGCTCTACATATCGTTTACGAATCTTACGGCAGTGAGCAAGCAGAAAAAAATCGGCAATATCTATCTGTCCACCAAGGGCGAGGAACACGGCTTCGGACTTAACCGCATGGACAATGTCGTGAAGCGCATGGGAGGGTATCTGAGCCGCAACAGTGAGGACGGTGCATTTACAACGGAAGTACTTCTTCCACAGAGTAAGATAAGCTAACCGCCTCCCAGGGACGCCGGAAGGATACAGCAGGTCATTCGCACAGATAACGCAATTCATCACCCCGTGGGAGCAGTTCGTCACCGAAATGCACCTACGGGGTATTTGTGTGTTAGGATATCCTTAGGAGGAGGGAACGTTATGTCAATGAACGAAGAGAAGAAAAAACCAAAGTATAATATGTGGCAGAGTACAAGGTATATGCTTCATATGGCGCTGCGCAGTCATTTGCCTGGTGTAATCGTACTGTGTGTGCTGGGAAGTGTGCTGCAGGTGTGTATCAGTCTTACACAGCTTTTTTTGTCACCGATGATTCTGCGCCGCGTGGAGGAGGCAGCGCCGCTTGCAGAATTAGCTGCAACAATTCTCGTGTTTTCCGTATTGCTGATGGTGTTAAACGGAGCAAATACCTATGCTGACATTGCTATGAGGGCGGGAAAAATTTCAGTGCGGATTGAGATTATTAAGGCAATGATATTAAAGAGGGGCACAACCTCATATCCAAATCTGGAGGCGCAGAAGCTTATTAAACTGCAGAAAAAGGCATTTCAGGCGACAGAGGGCAACAATCGGGCAACCGAGGCAGTCTGGCAGACATATTCCGACATTCTGAAAAATATTGCCGGCTTTATCATTTATCTGCTGATGCTCACGGCAGTCAATCCGGTAATTATCGCGATTACAGTGGTCACTACCGTAGCGGGCTACATCGTGAACCGTCATAATAAGAAATGAACCTATAATCACCGGGAAGAGGAAGCGGAATATATCCATAAGTCGTGGTATATTCTTGGTACGTCGCAGGATGTGAAGTTTGCCAAGGATTTGCGTATCTTTGGTATGCGTGAATGGCTCATGGATGTATATGACAGCAATATGAGGCTGTACATGAATTTCTTTGCCCGCAAGGAGAAGAATCGTTTGCTGGCAGATTTTATCAATGCACTGCTGGCATTTTTACGGAACGGGATTGCTTACATCTACCTGATTTCTCTGACACTGGAGCATAATCTGCCGGCATCGCAGTTTCTGCTGTATTTTGCCATGGTCGGCGGCTTTACTGCATGGATTGGCGGAATCCTTGACAGCTTTACAAGGCTTTATGAACAGAATCTGGACTTGTCTACCGTGCAGGAATATCTGGAAATGCCGGAGCCATTTTTATTTGATGAAGGAGAACACCTCGCGCCGGAGAGCTTTTCATCCTATAAGCTTGAGCTTAGGGACGTGTCCTTTCGCTATTCCGGGGCGGAGAAGGATACATTGCATCATGTGAACCTGGTGATAGAACCGGGAGAGAAGCTTGCAATCGTGGGTCTGAATGGTGCAGGCAAGACAACGCTGGTGAAGCTTCTGTGCGGCTTCTATGACCCAACGGAGGGACAGGTGCTTCTTAACGGCAGGGACATCCGGGAGTTTGACAGAAGAGATTATTACTCGCTGTTCTCAGCAGTATTTCAGCAGTTTTCCGTGCTGGAGGTCACGCTGGCAGAAAATGTGGCGCAGACAGATGAGAGTATCGACATGGAGCGTGTAAGGGACTGTATTGAGAAGGCGGGCTTGACGGAGAGAGTGGAAAGTATGCCGAAGGGCTATGGCACGCATATCGGCAGATTGGTATTTGAGGATGGCATTGAGCTGTCAGGTGGTGAGACGCAGAGACTTATGCTGGCACGCGCGTTGTATAAAAATGCCCCGATTATCGTACTGGATGAGCCGACTGCGGCGCTGGATCCACTGGCGGAGAGCGACATTTACCAGAAATACCATGATATGACAGGGGGTCGCACCAGCCTGTATATCAGTCACAGGCTGGCCTCCACACGTTTCTGCGACAGGATTATCTATCTGAGGGACGGACAGATAAAAGAATCCGGCACACATGAGCAGTTACTGGCATCAGGCGGCGAATATGCGGAACTTTTCGAGGTGCAGAGGAAATATTATCGGGAGGGTGAGGACAATGGAACAGAAGAGTAAGGTATCATGGAAAGAAACATTACAGCTTCACAGGCGCGCTTTTCTGATTTTCTGGAAGCAGAATCCGAAGGTATTCCTTTCCCGGTCGGTTTATGCGCTGGTTAAGGCGCTGACACCATATGTCAGTATCTATCTGTCAGCCCTGCTGGTGAATGAGCTGGCAGGGGGGCGCGATATAGAGAGGATTATTGTGCTGGCAGCTGCCGTCGTAGTATCTACGCTGGGCTTAACTGTTCTTTCGGAATGTATCAAGCACTGGGACTGGTATGAAAATGCGGCGCTGGGTCAGAATGAGGAGAAAATATATGTTGAAAAAATGCTGGATATGGACTTTGTAGATATGGATAACCAGAAAACACATGATCTTTACAGTCAGGTACAGCAGAATCAGAATTGGAGTGGATGGGGGCTTATATCGATTCCGGGCTATTTTGAGACAGGGCTTCGCTGTATGATCAGCATCTGTGGTGCTGTGACATTGACAGCAGGATTATTCTTAAAAAAGATACCTGACGGAAAGGGTATGCTTATGCTGCTTGACAGCCCGTTATGTATACTGGCAGTGCTGGCACTGATGATAGCTGCCATGCTGTTGTCCTCGTCCCTGGCGACAAAGGCAGGCAGATACGGAGCAGAGTATGCCGAACAGGCAAGATTCGGAAACAGAGTATTCTGGTTTTTCTTATATGAGCTGTATGAAAATAACCGTGCCCTGGATATGCGTATGTACAATCAGCAGGATATCGGCAGCCGGTATTTTACGAGCAATAATATGTTTGGTGCAGGCAGCGGCTTTGACCGTCTGAACAGAGGAAAGGTCGGGGTGCTTCAGTCATTGTCAAGCATGGTGTCCGCTGTATTCTCGGGAGCAGTCTATCTGTTTGTCTGTCTGAAATCATGGGCGGGAGCCTTTGGCGTCGGCTCTGTGACACAGTATGTGGGAGCCATTACAGAGCTGTCCTCCGGTATGGGAGGATTGTTCGGGCTTCTTGGAAATATGCAGAACAACACGAAGTTTTTGAGAACAACCTTTGAATTTCTTGATATTCCGAATAACATGTATCAGGGAAGCCTGACGGTGGAGAAGCGCTCTGACCGCAGATACGAGATTGAGTTTCGTGATGTGTCATTTAAGTATCCGGGCTCTGAGGAATGGGCGCTTAAGAATGTATCCTTTACCTTCCGTGTCGGTGAGCGTCTTGCAGTGGTGGGCGAAAATGGCTCCGGTAAGACGACCTTTATTAAGCTGCTGTGCAGGCTCTATGACCCGACGGAGGGGGAGATATTGCTGAACGGCATCGATATCCGCAAGTATGATTATAAGGAATATATGTCAATCTTCTCGGTTGTATTTCAGGATTTCCAGCTTCTTTCCTATGGACTTGGTGAAAACGTGGCAGCAGGGCAGCGGTATGATGAGGAGCTTGTAAAGAAGTGTCTTAAGGAGGCGAATTTCGGAAAACGCCTTGAAGAAATGCCCGAGGGTCTGGATACGAAGCTGTATAAGGATTTTGATGATAAGGGTGTGGAGATTTCCAGCGGTGAGGCACAGAAGATTGCCCTCGCTCGTGCACTGTATAAGGATGCGCCGTTTATCATTCTTGATGAGCCGACCGCAGCGCTCGACCCGTTAGCTGAGCAGGAGGTATATGAGAATTTTAATAAAATTGTCAGCGACAGGACGGCTGTTTATATCAGCCACCGTCTGTCATCATGCCGTTTCTGTGATGTGATTGCTGTGTTCGACCATGGAAATATCGTGCAGCATGGCAGCCACGAGGAGCTGGTGAAGCGGGAAGAGGGCAAATATTATAAGCTGTGGTATGCACAGGCGCAGTATTACGTATAAAGTGAAAAACTCGTGTCGAAAAATAATACTTACAACCTACTTTACAATTTCAAATTGACTTTGCTATAATAATTGTAAGCAAAGATTTCTGAGATCATCGCAGACTTGCGGTGGTCTTCTTTTATCAGGAATAGCCTGTGTCATCTGTTTCTAATCGAGACAACTATGGAATCCCTGCTTGAAATTAAATAACAGGCAGGATACGGGAAAGCGGAAAACCCTCTTTTTCGGCGGCCTGCGGAAAAGGAGTGTGTGAATGAAGAGAGGTATTTGCGAAGAAGTAAGAAAAGAAGAAGCGAAACGAGCAGTACAACAGATGACTTTGCTGGATAATTTCTTATTTCGGGAGGTTATGAAGGACAGGAATCTGTTTCAGCTGCTGGTAAGTATTTTATTGGAGCGAGAAATTGAATTCTTGGAAAAACCGCAGACGGAGAAGATATTGGGGACATCTCCATTATTGCGGGAGATTCGCTTGGATGTGTTTAACATGGACATGGACAAGCATATCTATGCGGTCGAAATGCAGAAAAATGATACGAGGAATCTGCAAAAACGAAGCCGTCTGTACCAGGCGCAGATGGATGTGTCATTGCTTCCGACAGGAACAAAGGATTTCAATGAGATAAGAGATGTGTTTTTAATTATGATATGTCCGTTTGATTTGTTTGGGAAGGGCGCGTGCCGCTATACGTTTTATGAGGTATGCGAAGAATACCCTGATTTAAGGCTGGAAGACGGTGGGAATCGTATGTTTATCAATACAAAAGGAACAAATAGAGAGAAATTCAGTAAGGAGTTTGTGGAACTGCTGGATTACATCAATGCGCCCGTAGAGGAAGCAGAGAACTATACGACTACGGAGGCAGTACGGCAGTTGCATGAAGGAATACAGAAACTGAAAGAGCTGGAAAGGACAGGGATGAGATATATGCAGAGGTGGGAAGAGCGAATACTGGATATACAAGAGGGCAGGCGCGAAGGAAGGGAAGAAGGACGAAAAGAAGGAGAGAGTATTGGGGAAGTTCGTGGAAGAGCCGGGCAGATAGTGGAGATGGGAATCGAATTTGGTCTTTCTGTGAGTGATATTCTTGCACGTTTACAGGAAAAATTGAACATTTCACTAAGTGAGGCAGAGGAGTATTTCGGAATATATAGTAAGCTGTAAATATAGAAAAGTTTGAATAATAATAATAAACTCGCTGTATGACCAAAGACTGGACATACAGCGAGTTTATCTTACAGCAGCGGAATATTATGCTCTTTACAAAGCTTTCTCATTTCCTCCGGCCACAGGCTTGCCTGCACCTCACCTACATGCGCCTTGTCAAGCAGCAGCATACACAGACGGGACTGGCCGATACCGCCGCCGATGGTGTAAGGCAGCTCCTTATTTAACAGCATCCGGTGGAATTTCAGGTTCATGCGCTCCTCGCATCCGGCAGTCCTTAACTGGGAGCGAAGAGAATCCTCATCAACACGGATTCCCATGCTGGAAATTTCCAGAGCACAGTTCAGATTCTCATACCAGAAGAGAATATCTCCGTTTAATTCCCAGTCATCATAGTCCGGTGCTCTGCCGTCATGCGGCTCGCCATTAGTGAGTGCACCGCCGATTTTCATAAGGAAAACACAGCCCAGCTCCTTTGCAATCAGGTTTTCGCGTTCCTTTGGGGACTTATCCGGGTAACGGTCTAAAAGCTCCTGGGAAGTGATGAAGTGAATTTTATCCGGCAGCTTCTTCACAGCCTGAGGATATTTATACCATACCTCATGCTCCATGTGCTTGATAATCTTGAAAATAGTTTCAACGGTGGACTTTAACGTTTCGACAGTGCGGTCTTCCTTGGCGATAACCTTCTCCCAGTCCCACTGGTCTACATAGCAGGAGTGAAGATTATCCAGCTCCTCGTCACGGCGGATAGCGTTCATGTTGGTATACAGACCTTCGCCGACAGCAAAGCCATACTCATGGAGTGCCATCCTCTTCCACTTTGCAAGAGAGTGCACGACTTCGATTTCTTCTCCCGGAATTCCGAGGATATCAAACGCAACCGGGCGCTCGACACCGTTTAAATTGTCATTCAGACCAGAGCTTTTCTCTACAAAAAGAGGGGCGGAGATACGCTCCAGATTCATTTCCCTGCCAAATTCCTTCTGGAAGGTATCACGGATGTACTTAATCGCCTCTTCCGTCTCACGGATGGAAAGATGCGGGTCATAATCGTTTGGTAATATCAATGCCATAATTTTTCCTCCACATTGGTTACAATTTCATACTTTATCATATTACCACGTTTAAGGGAAAAAAGCAAAAGCTTTCTGCAGCAGCTGGAAATTCGGTACTGTTAAGTATTGCTTCCATAGTGCCGATATAAATACCAGAATAAACGGACAGTCTGCTCATGCAGAAAAGGCAGGCGCGCAGGTATGGAAAGCGGGGATTGTATGAAGGTTGAAAATGCAGCTGTAAAGGAAACAGTCTATCAGACGAAGCAGCATACACAGAAGGAGAATACACAGGGAAAGCAGGAAGACAAGGGTGCACAGGTGAAGGATGGCACGGTATTTGCCGGAAACCTGAATTTAATGCAGGATTCAATTGCACAGAAGCGTGAGGAAGCGCGCAGACAGGCCATGGGACTGATTTCAAAGCAGTTTCAGTCAGATTTGGAGATTGATACTGATTTGGAGGAACGGAGTACACACATTGATGAGGTTCGGGAAGAGAACAATTATGCAAGCCATGAAATTGCACGTCTGGAGAAGGATATTAAGAAGTTTAAGGAAGAGTACGGGGCAGAGGATGCAGAGCTTGCGGATATGTATAAGCAAATTGCTTATTGGAAGGAGCAGATTTACGAGGGCGATAAGGCAATCCATGAGGAGCTGATGACCATTCGTGCAACGAAGGAGGCACTGCTTAAGCGGACAAATGATATGACAGATGCAGCTGCGGCAGCAGAGGATATCATGGATGCTGCCAGCGATGAGATTATCGGCATGCTGAGGCAGGAAGCCATTGATAAGATAGAGGAGGACAGAAAGGAAGAGCAGGAGAAAGTCGAGGAGGCACAGGAAAAGAAGGAAGAAAAGGAAGAGCTTATTGAGAAAAAGCAGGAGCAGGAAAAGCTGGAGGAGCTCACGAGAAAAATTACCACAGCAGATGAGGGAGTGGACAGGGAGCAGCTCCAGCGTGAGATAGAGGAAATTCTCGCAAAGCAGAAGCTTTTGCAGGAGGATTTGAAGGGGCTGGCGGTAGACACGAAGGCCTGAAAGCGAGACGTTCTAATTCCAGCTAAGTGTAAACGTAAGAACCGGATTTAATATCGGTTGTTTCAGTGTCAGACGGAGCAGATAGATGATTTCTTCTGCTCCGTCTTCGTGTCTGTGATGAATATCAGTGGACACGGAAGCATCCAGCAGGGCTGCATCATAGGACAGAGTGCAGGCATCCCCGCTCCCGCTGTACAGAACAGCAGTCCCGTCCTGCAGTGCCGGCTTCTGTCTCGTGACAAACCGCTCCTCCAGAGAGTCTGGCACCTCGGTAAAGGTATAGCTGTCAGATAAAATAAGCTGATGAGCTGTGCCATCAAAAGACAGACAGCGTATCAGAGCCGACAGACTTTTGTCCCCGTAAGCAGGAGAGATGTCCATGACGGCACAGGTGGAGCTGACACCGTCAGGCAGGGTGTTTTCAGCATGCTCGGGCAATACCTGACTGCCATCAGAGAAGAAATACTCTCTCGCGGCAAATTCTTTTCCGTTTTTCTGACCGTTTCCATTGATAATCGGTACACTGTGGCTGAAGGAGTTATTTGTAAATATTGTGTAGCGTCTGTCGGAGAAGGAATCCTTCGTGTATTCTGCGGCACCGAGGTCAGCGAGAACCTCACTTCCATGAAGCAGGAAGAAAAAGGAGCCGACATCGTTGTGATTATGCGGTTCGCCGTTGTGTCCTCCCTTGATGGCACCGCCGCAGCCGTCATTGCCGCGGAAAATCAGCCATTTGGCATCAGGCAGGATACAGCCGGAGGTGGAGACGGCAGGAGCAGATATGTCCTTTTGCCGGGATACAACTGCCTGTTCTGCCCAGATAAAATCACGGAACATCTGGCACCATCTGGCACATGGGTCGGTTCCGAAGGCAGCCGCAGATGCAGCCGGAGGAAACGGAATCTTATAATCAAAATAGCGGGCCAGGTAGCTGGTGATGCCTATACGAAAGGTATCGGTGCAGGAAGCATCCGAAAAGCTTACTGTGTGTCCGCCTGCAAAATAGCATTTTCCCTGGAAAGAAGCGATGGCTCTGACCTTATCCTGTGCGAGTAAGTCAAGTGACCCGCCGGTACGCCTGGATAACAGGTCGGCAAAGGCTGTGAAATAGCTCATGCCATAGGTCCAGTAGGACAACCCTTCCAGACAGGTACCGTCCTGTTCAAAGCCGGAGAGAAAATGCTCCATAACCGGAAGCAGCTGTGACAGCAGAAGAGCCAGTCTCTCTGTGTCATTTTCCTGCATAAGATAGATACCTGCCATACCGATACAGCCTCCACATACGGCTGCCCAGTTCATATGGCAGCTTTCCCACCAGTAAGGCTGTACTCGTGTGAGAAAGGGTGTAAAGATTCTGCGTTCAATCTCAGAGCGGCAGCGGAACGCAATGGCAGGATTGAGCTTATCCTGCAAAAGAAAGAGAAGCTCAGCAAGTGTCTGAGCTGTTTCTGTGGCGAATAAGTCAAGCTGCAAGGGATTGACCTTTTCGTTGAGGCTGTTGCCATCCAGATGGGCGGGGAGCGCCCAGGTAAATTCGCTGCAGACTGCCCAGAGGTAATCCTCTGTGAGAGATACATACTCCTCGTCCCCGTAGAGCCATGCCATCAATGCAAAGACACCAAGACAGCGGCGGCGGTGAAAATACAGATTTTCATAGGAAATCCGGTTTCCGGTAGTATCGAACTGCTTGAATACATGAAACGGCAGCTCACAGAGCGCCTCCTTTTTTAGAGTCTCTGCTTCATTTTTCAGGTCGGTAAGATAAGCGGTCAGGGAAGTGTTGGAAAGCACCTTATGACTGTCGTAAGCGCAATGCAGCGTATCATAGAAGCTGCCTCCGGCTTCTGTAAGAATTTGTTTCAGTCTGTACATATTGTGTCTCCTTTCTATAGCTTCAACTGCTGGTAATCTCTTGGAGTCAGTCCGGTTACCTTCTTAAAGACCTTGCTGAAGTAAAAGGCACTTTCAAAGCCAAGCTTATCAGCGATTTCATAAATCTTCAAATTGCCTTCTGACATCAGCTCCTTTGCCCGCTCAATTTTCATCTGCGAGATATATTCCGAGAAGCCGGTGTCATTGTATTTCTTGAACAACTGGCTCAGGTAGCTCGGACTGATGTTAAATACAGAAGCGATGTCATTAAGGTTGAGCTTTTCTTCAATATGCTCCGAGATGTATTTCTGCACATTGTTGACAATGTGGTTTTTGTAAGTTTTCTTGCGT
Organism: Lachnospiraceae bacterium; assembly: GCA_017624115.1. Taxonomy (GTDB): domain Bacteria; phylum Bacillota; class Clostridia; order Lachnospirales; family Lachnospiraceae; genus RGIG8607. The sequence goes on along the minus strand of JAGANQ010000038.1, from coordinate 2,414 downwards.
TCATCAAGAATACGGCACAGGTTCTGCCCAAAATAGTCCAGCCAGTCTACTACCTGTTCAATGGTGGTCTGGCGGTAAATCGAGCGGTAGCCATCGGGAAATTCAGCAAATATCTGCGATACCGTTTCCTCACCGTTAGGCAGCAGTGAAATTGCCAGATAGAGGATATTGGAGGCAGCGTCAATCGCCTGCAGGTAGCGTGTCGGATAGCTGGTGAATAGCTCTGTGATTTCACGGAAAATACCGGATAAGGTTTCGGTATCAAATTCGTCAAATGCCTTGGAGATATCCTCTTTAAAGAGCGACATATTGAAGGCATTTTTATTTGGAGCGTCCTTGGCAACATCTTCGTAGAAAAGAAGCCTGTGTTCATTGTCCAGCATAGAGAATATCTGTCTTGCTTCCTGATATGATTCGGAAATCAGAATCGGCAGCGGGCACGGATTTCCGGCTGTTACAAGCACATCAACATTAAAGTAGTTGTGCACCATGGAAAAGGTGTGTGATAAAGCTTCTGCGATAAGCTGCTTATAGTCTTCTGTACCGGAGAGCATCAGGATAATGCCGAAATACTTCAAATCCAGCGATATGACATAGCAGGGCAGGGATTTTCCGAGAATCTCCCGAATCATCTGCAGCGTACTGGTATAGAGGCTGAATAATTTATCCTGCTCTGTCACTGCAGGGGGTGCCTGAATCAGCGCATGGCAGGCAATATAATACGGATAGGAAAAATCAAGCTCAAAGTCCTTTGCCTGACGCTTAAGCTGCTCTTCGTCATCGAAAAGATTGTGAAGCAGACGGATGAAAAATTTATCCTGAAATACGGTGATACTGCTGTTTGCGGCAGCAGGCTTCCTCTCAGGAAGCTCATCGAGTGTCTGCAGCGCTTTTTTAATCACTGCCTCAAGGGAATCCTTGTTTAATTCCAGCTTTACGAGATAGTCCAGTACCTGACAGCTTAACGCCTCCTTGACAAGCTGGAATTCCTCATAGCTCGTAAGAATGATAAAAAGAGGCAGCTTTCCAAAGCGCTCCCGGCAGGTTCTGGCAAGCTCCAGACCGTTCATAACCGGCATCTTTATATCAGTTATGACGATTTCCGGGGAATGACGTTCAATCAGCTCCAATGCCTGTGCCCCGTTCATGGCAGTGGCACAGATTTCAATATCATAATCTGCCCAGTTGAGCATGGATTTCAGTCCAATCTGTACTAAAGGCTCATCGTCAGCGATTAAGAGCTTCGTCATGGAAATCCTCCTCCTTTCTTGGTGGAATCATAATGGTCATCGTAGTGTATTCGCCTTCTTTGCTGTCAATCCTTATGCCGTAGGCTGCACCAAAGGTGTGCTTAAGCCGCAGGTCTACGTTATGGATGCCGACCTTGCGGAAAAAGTCATTTTTGGAATTTTCGGCAGTGCCGGACAGCACTTTTTCAATCAGCTCCGGGGACATACCAACACCATTATCGGTAATATCAATCAGTAAAGTCTGCTCTTCTTCGCGAAAAGCAACGGTAATCTCGCCGTTTTCTCCTTTGGCTTCGATGCCATGAAAGATAGCATTTTCCACAAGCGGCTGCAGGGTGAGCTTGGGAATCACGTATTCAAGCAGTGCTTCGTCCGGTATGGAATAGGTCACACTGACAATGCCGCCGTAGCGGTAATTCTGTATGAGTACATAGTCCTTCAGGAGGGCAAGCTCTTCCTTAAGAGGAATAAGCTGGCGCGTGCCTTTCGAAATACTCTTTAAAAGTCTGGCAAGAGCGGTTGTCATCTCTGCAATTCCGGTGGCATTCTGAATGGTTGCCATCCATTTGATAGAATTCAATGTATTGTATAAAAAGTGTGGATTAATCTGGCTTTGCAGAATCTGATATTCCAACTCTTTTTTCTGTTTTTCATCCTCAATTCTTGACTCCATCAGTGTCACGACATCGCGGGACAGACGGTTGATGCCCCTGCCGATGTCGCCAAGCTCATGCTCCCATTCAATTGATGGGTCGCGGGAAAAATCACCCTGCGATATCTCAGCCATTTTTTTGCTGATGGCGCGTATCGGCATATTGATAATATGGTTGAGAAAAATAACCAGTGCGATGCCAAGACCAAGGACAATCAGGCAGGCGGTAAAGAGCAGACCATAATATACCCGCTTCTGACTGACAGATTCCTGACCGGAGAGCTGCTGCGAAAGATACCACCCATCAATGCCGCTTACAGTGACAATCGTATGCTTCTTACCGTCAGAGCCCTTAATCAGGCAGTAGCCTTTTTCCTCCTTCAAAACCTCATAGGAAGGTGCCAGCTCAGTAAGTGTGCTGCTGTCAATCAGGTAGGTTTTTGCCCCGACCGTCAGGTAAAGAGCACTGTCAGAAGAAAGAGGATAGCTTTTGAGCGCATCTGTAATAAGGG
>JAGANQ010000037.1 GCA_017624115.1 Lachnospiraceae bacterium | reverse complement strand
GGATGGCTTAGAGACTTTTCAGGAACTGCGTGAGCAGGAAAACGGACTTTGCAGAGATTCTGCTGTGCTTGCTCTGACCGGTAACACCCAGTCAGGGGCAAAACAGATGTATCTGGATATGGGCTTTGACGGCTACCTGGAAAAGCCGATTCAGGGCAAAATGTTAGAAGCAGAAATCCTGAAATTCCTTCCGGAGGATATTATTGAGAATCGAAGAGATACGGATGGTGTATCAGGTCAGTTTGGGCGGGTACAGAAGCAAAGCAGAAGAAAACGGAAGAAAATTTATGTTACCACAGACTGTGCCAGTGATATCCCTCAGGACCTGCTGGAGAAATATGATATTAAGCTGATGTACCTGTATATTAAGACACCTAACGGACGTTTTGCGGATACCAGAGAAATTGATATTGACAGCTTATCCCAGTATGTATCAGATGAAAGCAGCAGTGCCTATGCAGACAGCGTGACGGTAGAAGAATTTGAACAGTTCTTTGCGGAAACCTTAACAGAGGCAGACCAGATTATTCATATTTCGCTGGCATCTCGTGCCGGGAAGAGTTATGATATAGCTATGACAGCAGCTAAGAGCTTTGACCATGTACATATTATTGATTCGGGACAAATATCCGGTGGGCAGGCTCTTGTTACTTTACATGCAGCGATGCTGGCGATGGAAGGAAAGAGTGCGAAAGAAATTATTAAAGAGGTGGAAAGCGGACTCGGAAATATCCATACCAGAGTCATTATGGCCGGTGCAGAGATTTTCCATCAGAATGGTCGAGCCAGAAGCGCTACCGTGAAAGTCTGCCGTTTTTTAAATCTTCATCCGTATATGGCAATGCTTCAAAAGAGGGCGGTATTGATAGCGCTTTTGGGCGGAAGCATGGAAAACGCATGGCGACAGGGAATTCGGTTGCATTTGCGAAGAAAGCGAAAAATCAGCCGAGGCATTTGTTTTGTTACTCATGTAGGATGTAGTGTCAAGCAGCAGGAATGGATTAAGAAAGAAATTTTAAAGTGTATTCCGTTTGAACGAGTGGTTATGCAGAAAGCATCCTTTACCAATGCATGTAATACCGGAAAGAATGCAATCGGAATAGCTTATTATACGTTTCCGAAGTAAGAGAAGGGAGATTTGATATGAATACGCTGATGAAAATTCTCACGGGAATTTTAGGAATATTGGCTGTCATTGCTTGTGTTGCCACTATCGGAATAATCGGTTATTCCATGATGGGCGGCGGCTTTGAAAAGGAAGAGAATGCGGATACAGATAAGCAGTATGTTGAGGCTACGGTAGAAGCAACTCCGTTTGAAAATCCGGAAAATAGCGAAGAAGCGGCGGTTCCTACACAGGAGCCGGTGCAGACTGATGTAATTGCTACAGATCCCAATCATATTCATGATTACGAAGAAGAAATTGAAAAAAAGGCAACCTGTTATCGGGCAGGGCGATTAAAATATGTTTGTGATTGCGGAGATTCTTATTATGTAGATATTCCCTCCACCGGACATGTGGAGGATGTTTGGAAAGTACAGCGGGAAGCAACCAAGGAGCAGGATGGATTAAGGGTGATGCGATGCATCTATTGTGATGAAATTGTAGCCCAGGAAGTAATTCCTTATGAGAGCAAGGAATCGGATAAGGATGAGACGCATTATCATACTTATACTGCAAGTATTGACAGGGAACCCAGTTGTATTCTGGCAGGGCTTCGTAAGTACAGTTGTGTATGCGGAAGTTTTTATACCGAGAAGATTGCAGCAATGGGACATGTGGTTTCGGATTGGACAGTGGCGGAAGCGCCTACCACAACGACTCTCGGCAGGGAACAGCGTACCTGTAATGTATGCGGTGTGGTAGTAGATTCCAGACCGGTCAGCATGCTGACAGCATCGCCTGCAGCGTCCGGTTCAGCATCCCCTTCGGCATCTGCTTCAGCCTCTGCAACACCAACAGCTACAACTTCAGCTACGACAACACCTTCGGCGAGTCCATCGTCTACAGCGTCAGCAAGTGCAACACCCGGTAGCAGTCATTCCCACAGCTATACTTCTTACGTGCTGAAGGAATCCACCTGTACCGAGAAGGGGATGAGGTCCTTTGTCTGTACCTGCGGAAGCAGCTATGCAGAACTAATCGAGTTGGATCCTAATAATCACAGCTACACGGCAACGATTACATCACCTACAAGCAACTCAGGCGGATTTACCACGTATACCTGTATCTGGTGTGCATATAGTTATGTGGATGATTATACACCGGCAATTAAATAGAGAGAATAATCCCTCCCGGCTATGCATATAAATCATAGGACAGGAGGGATTTTTATGTATAGTACAAAAAGCATTGAGCAGACGGAGCATATTTTGGGTACAAGCCTGAAAACAGGTCTTTCACAGGAACAGGCTAAGCAGAGATTGCAGAAATACGGGGAAAACAGGCTGAAGGAAAAAAAGGATGCGGGTATCATCGGAATGTTTTTGCAACAACTGAATGACCCCTTGATTTATATTCTGATGGCAGCTATTGCAATATCCTTATTTCTGAAAGAACGGGGAGAAGCATTTATTATTGCATTGGTGGTGGTGCTGAATGCTACGGTGGGTGTGATTCAGGAAGGGAAAGCAAAACGGGCAATTGATACATTAAAGAAGCTGACAAGCCCCAAAGCACTGGTAAAAAGAGATGGCAGGGAGATAGAAATTCCGGCTGAAGAACTGGTGCCCGGTGATGTAGTGTATTTGGAAGCCGGAAGGGTAGTCCCTGCTGATATCCGATTGACTGAGGTAATAAACCTGAAACTGGAAGAAGCAGCCCTCACAGGGGAGTCCTTGCCTGCGGAAAAAAACAGTGAGACTCTTGCAGAGGAAGAACGGGGAATCGGTGACAGACACAATATGGCATTTATGAGTACCATGGTAACCTATGGCAGGGGCGCAGGAATAGTTACGGCTACAGGCATGGAGACCCAGATTGGTAAAATAGCAGATATGATAGACGGGGGAGGAACAGAGATGACACCCCTGCAAAAGAGACTGGCAGATTTGGGCAAAGTTTTGAGCATGGCGGCAGTGATAATTTGCCTGTTTTTATTTCTGGTTGCGGTATGGCAGCACCGTGACATCGGGGACATGTTATTAACAGCTATTTCACTCGCGGTAGCAGCAGTACCGGAAGGACTTCCGGCAGTGGTGACCATTGTACTTGCTTTAAGCGTATCACGGATGGTAAAGGTAAACACTATCGTAAGGAGACTGCCCTGTGTGGAAACCTTAGGAGCAGTAAATGTAGTCTGTTCGGACAAGACCGGAACCCTGACCCAGAACAGAATGACGGTAAAGCAGTGTTTTGCGGAAGGAGAAAAGCTTAAGGCAGATGCACTGGATGAGGAAAAACACCGGCATTTTTTGCAGGCGTGTACACTCTGTAATGATGCGATGATTGGGGAGAACAGATTGGGCGATCCCACGGAGCTGGCACTGCTTGATTTGTCTTTCGGATATGGGTATGAGAAGGAGGCATTGCAAAAGAAGTATCCCAGGGTACAGGAGAATGCTTTTGACTCGGAACGAAAGAGAATGACCACAGTACATAGAACAAAGGAGGGACAGATTGCCTATTGTAAAGGGGCTGCTGACGAAATGCTGTCGCTATGCCGGACCATGTGGATGAACGGTAGGGAGATGACTATGACTGCCGGTGAGAAGAAAAAGGTAAAGCTTGCCATAGAAGAGATGGCAGAGCAGGCGCTGAGGGTGCTGGCAGTTGCCATGAAGAAAAAAGGAAATCTGACAGAGGAAAAGGATTTGATATTTCTGGGACTGGTAGGCATGATAGACCCGCCCAGGGAAGAGGCAGGGGCAGCGGTAGAGAAGTTTAAGAATGCCCATGTGGATACCGTGATGATTACGGGCGATCATGTGGATACGGCATTTGCCATAGCACAGCAGCTGGGGATAGCGCAATGCAAATCGCAGTGCATCAGCGGAGTGGAAATGGAAACAATGACAAAGGAGGAGTTTGAAAACAGAGCAGAGTCTGCCAGAGTTTATGCCAGAGTTTCCCCGGAACATAAGGTGAGAATTGTAGAGGTACTTCAGGGAAAAGGAAAAGTGGTTGCCATGACCGGAGACGGTATTAATGATGCTCCTTCCTTAAAAGCAGCAGATGTAGGCATTGCCATGGGAAAGGAAGG
>JAGANQ010000036.1 GCA_017624115.1 Lachnospiraceae bacterium | reverse complement strand
GAGAAAAGATTCATTCAGCGTGGATTGAAAAGCAGTATACAGTTTTGAAGGCGCAAGTCTTTATTCCTCGATAGCTCAATGGTAGAGCACACGGCTGTTAACCGTGGTGTTGCAGGTTCGAGCCCCGCTCGGGGAGTTGATAGAAGAAGCTTGATGCAGGTGCATCATTCTTTTTATATATACATTAAAAGGAGACGGCTCCATGGTCAAGCGGTTAAGACACCGCCCTTTCACGGCGGTAACAGGGGTTCAAATCCCCTTGGAGTCATTTTGTAATATCTAATTGCATATGTGGCGTGATAGCCAAGTGGTAAGGCCCCGGTCTGCAACACCGTTATCCGCCGGTTCAAATCCGGCTCACGCCTCTAAAAACCCTTGAATTTTCAAGGGTTTTTTGCTTTACAGAGAGAATGATGCTAAAGGAGAAATTTTGGTTATGATGATGGCTGAAAAGAAAGGAAAACTGTTGATTCTACGGTGCGTAGGTTCCATTTTCGGCCGTTTTTTTGTATATTTCAATTAGTGGAAGGAGGGAAAAGTATGGATCAGATTAAAATAGGAAGGTTTATTGCAGAGATGAGAAAAGAACAGCAGTTAACACAGAGACAGCTCTCTGAACAGTTGGACATCAGTGATAAAACGATTTCCAAATGGGAAACGGGCAAGGGCTTGCCAGAGGTATCTCTGATGCTGCCGTTATGTGAGATTCTGCATATCAATGTCAATGAGCTGTTGTCTGGTGAACGGTTATCAACACAGGAATACTACAGAAAGGCGGAGGAAAATATGATGAATTTAGTCAGAGAAAAGGAAGAAAGCAAAAAGAAATTGATTTTGTCAGCTGCAGTAGCAGGGTTGTGCACAGCAATGCTTTTGATTTGCACCATGATAAGTATTTATGTGGAGACTATGCCATATGCAGTTAAGATTTTTATGGCAGTGTTTGGCGTAGTGGCATTTGTGACAGGTGTCGGGATTGCTGTTGTTCTGGACAGAGAAGCCGGGACTTTCGAATGCGGGAAATGCGGTCATCGGTTTACGCCTGACATGAAGTCTTACGTAATGGGGGCCAATATGATAACAAAGAGATATCTGAGATGTCCAAAATGTGGGGAAAGCAGTTATTGCAGACATAAGCTGACTCACTGACGAATCAGCCGGGATTGTTGTATTTTATGACGTTAGATATGACAATCCCGGTATTTTACTGCCTGAGACAGCATGTATCTGACGTGTAAAGCGAAGCAGGCTGATTTCGGCTGCGTCAGATTTATGCTTGCAGGGATTAATACTTAAAATGCCGGATAAGCTTGTATATGACCGTTATTGTAATGGCAGCTGCTGCAGCGGCAAAGAGCCCAAGGGGGCGGCCAAGCTTTCCTGCCACAAAGACGCTGGTTGGTCCGTCAGCACCGCCGATAATGGAGACATTTCCAGCGAATGTAGTAGTGGCTGAAAGCGAATAGGTATGAAAGAATTCAACTAAGATGTCTTTCTTTTTCAAATCCTCCGGTGCGCCGTTTTCTACCATATCGGAGAGCAATTCGTCATAATAACTGATATTTTTCTGGACCTCAGAATACTTTAACTTTCTGAGATATAATCAGCTACTGTTCAATCTTTTCCTCCGGCAACCAGTTGCGCAATACCTGATACACTTCGTTGATAATCAACGGCTTTGTCAGGAAATCGTTCATTCCATTGCCCAAAAGCTCTTCCCTTACACCTTCCATTGCATCCGCTGTCAGTGCCACAATTGGAATCTGCCGCTTCTTTTCATCTGACATCTGACGAATCCGCTGTGTAGTCTCCACACCATCCATACCCGGCATGAAATGATCCATGAAGACAAGGTCGTAATCATTTTTCTCCAGCATACGAAGAGCCTCTTCTCCGCTTTCAGCCGTTTCAATATTCATCTTGGTCGGCTCCATCAAAGCGGAAGCAACCAAAAGGTTCAGCTGCATATCATCCACAATCAGAATCCGTGCATTCGGTGCAATTACAACAGAGATTTCCTTTTCCTTCTCGTCATCCTCGTAGCGGTAGTCCTCGAAGCGACCAGCCGATGTCCAGTCCTCAATGCCAAGAGGTATCGTAAAGGAGAAGGTACTTCCCTTTCCATACTCACTCTCTACACTGACGGTTCCATCCATGAGTTCAATCAGCTGCTTACTAATGGCAAGACCAAGGCCTGTTCCCTCTTTATGATGATTGACCTTCGTATCCACACGGGTATACGCTTTAAAGAGCTTTGCCAAATCCTCTTTTTTGATTCCAATACCATTGTCTTTTACAGAGAACGTCAAAAGAGCATTCTTCTCATCCTGTTTTTGCAGATTCGCACGAACTTCAACCTTACCTTTGTCCGAATACTTGATAGCATTCGTACAGTAATTGATCATAACCTGCTTAATACGGACAAAGTCACCATTCAACCGGATCGGCATATTGTCAGGAACTATAAATTCCACATCCAGCTTACCATTGTTCCGGGCCATGGTGATTTCTTTTACATCATTCAAGATAGACAGAATCGAGAAGTTTTCCTTTACAATTTCGAATCGGCCGGCCTCAATCTTGGAGAAATCCAGAATATCATTAATCAGCGTAAGAAGACCAAAGGCAGAGGATTTTACCATTCGAAGATTCTGCTTCACACTTTCTTCCATATCTCCTCGAAGTGCCACTTCTGTCATTCCTACGATGGCATTCATCGGGGTACGAATCTCATGGGACATGGTAGATAAGAAATCACTCTTTGCTTTATTCGAGTTTTCCGCATTTATCTTTAAAATATGTGTTGTCAGAGTGTTAACTGCTTCTGACAATAAGAACTTCTCCACGATGCTATATGGTGTATCATCATAACGGTCAAAACAGATTGCACCAATATACGCCTTATTTTCCAGCATAGGAATCCACAGCTGGTTTCCAAGAATCACTCCAAATACTACATCATCCAGGAATTCATCACTTCCCTTAGAGGAAGTCATAATGTCCTTCTTCGGATTCACCTCGATATAACCATTCTTATTATAAGTATCAATGGTTCTATGTACATCCTCCAAACTCATGGAAGTAAAGTAGTTTTTCAAGTACGTCTTTTCGTCCCGGTTCCACTGATAATTTACATTACAGGTTCCGCTGGACATATCTGTTTCTACTACGCAAATTCTGTCAATACCAAAGTGCTTGCCAATGGCAGACAACATCTGATTGATGCCGTCCACCAGATTGTCGACATACTTTACGTCTTCCATAATCTGCGCCAGGAATCGATGTCCATCTGCCAGATTTACAAATTCCGGTTCCTGGAATCGTTCACTCTCTGCCAATACCTGATTATAAAGAGAATTGCCCCGTTTTGCATTCTTTCTCATATCCTCCAGATTACGGAGCCGCATTCTCTCCTGAGACTGCTTTGTTCTGGTAATGTCATGCATCTTTCCTATGATACTGACCGGAACATCTCCATCATTTACCACAAAATACTCCACCTGATACCATAAAGGAACTCGTTCTCCCTGCACCTCATAGGACATATCCACCTGGAAATCATCCAGACATTTTTCCTGAAATCCTTTATTGATACGGTCATACAGCTCCTTAAGTCCCGGAGAATTTGACAAAGATTCCTCAAATGCTGTGATGGCAACCGGTTCATTCTTCTCTCCCGGCTTTGCATAAATCGAGCGGTTCGCTTCATATCTGCCTTCCGCAGGATAATATTCAAATACCACATCCTTCATTTCCTTGATGAGAAGCTGATATTTGGCATCCTGGGATGCCTGTTCCAGATATACCTGATGCTGCTCATCCAGAAGAGCTTTTGCTCTCTTCATTACCTGAGCTAAAAACAGCGTGATAACCAGATATTCCAAGGTAAATCCAATCAGATAAGCACGAAAGGCGTGCCAATGTGTCCAGCCAAGAAATTGTATCTCCATCTTTCCGGCTGAATTCAGATACAGGGATCCTACCATCATGATGTATGAAAAAACCGAGCAGAAGATGGTATAGCGGATGTCGAAATACAGACAGCTGGCCACAGGAACCAGGATAAACGTAATATAGATTCCTATACCGTTAAAACATCCCAAAGTGCCAATCAAAAGAGCCATCACAATGGACATATAGTATTTTAAAAAGGTGTCCGGAACCTTACAAAACCATAAGATAATCGATGATAAACACACCGGTCCTCCTATGAGGATAACCGCCGTAAGTGCTTTATTAAAATGAAAAATTCCTAAATACTTACAAAACAGAAGACAGCCCATTACCAGCGAACAGGCTCCCATACAGATTGCAATTTGCAGGTTCATTCTATGCATGTTTTTATTCATTCAACCACACTCCTCCAAAACTCTTTCCTATGATTTGTCCCTGTTGGGATTGGAAACGCATGTTATAAATATTATATCACGTTTCTGAATATAAGGAAGTACTAGTTTTTTCGGCATAAAAAACAGTGTCTCTCTGTAATAGAAAACCTTGGGAAGAGAATGTTCTCTTTGAGAAAAATTTCTCAGGAAAAAATTTTTTATTGACGAACAGGCTGGAAAGCTGTATATTTTTTTTGTCAGATATAAAAATCTAATGTGTGAGGAAGGAAAGCTATGAGCATCAGAATAGGTATTTTAGGATATGGCAACCTCGGACGAGGTGTAGAATGTGCGATTAAGCAGAATGACGATATGGAGCTGAAGGCTGTCTTTACAAGACGTGCGCCGGAAAGTGTAAAGATTCTGACACAGACAGCGAAGGTTTATTCTGTGAAGGACATTGTATCAATGAAGGATGAGATTGATGTCTTAATCATCTGCGGCGGAAGTGCAACGGATTTACCGGTGCAGACACCGGAGTATGTAAAGTACTTCAATGTAATTGACAGCTTTGATACACATGCAAGGATTCCAGAGCATTTTAATAATGTGGACAGGGCAGCAAAAGAGTCCGGCAAGGTCGGCATTATTTCCGTCGGCTGGGATCCGGGAATGTTTTCTCTTAACAGAGTGTATGCCAATGCCATTTTAACAGACGGAAAGGACTATACCTTCTGGGGCAAGGGCGTAAGCCAGGGACATTCTGATGCAATCCGCCGTATTGACGGTGTTTTGGATGCAAGACAGTATACGATTCCGGTTCCGGAAGCACTGGAGCAGGTCAGAAATGGTGAGACACCGGAGCTCACTACGCGTGAAAAGCATACCAGAGAGTGCTTTGTGGTAGCGGAGGAAGGTGCAGATTTAGCACGCATTGAGAAGGAAATCAAGGAGATGGCGAATTATTTTGCTGATTATGACACGACAGTTCATTTTATTTCCCAGGATGAGCTGAATGCAAATCACAGCGGTATTCCTCATGGCGGATTTGTTATCCGCAGCGGCAAGACCGGCTGGAATGGTGAGAATAAGCATATCATTGAGTACAGCCTGAAGCTGGATTCTAATCCTGAATTTACCTCCTGTGTGCTGGTTGCTTATGCAAGAGCAGCTTACCGCATGAACAGAGAGGGTATGAAGGGCTGCAAGACGGTATTTGACGTAGCGCCTGCTTATCTGTGCAGACAGAGCGGGGAAGAGCTGCGTAAGCATATGCTGTAAGAAATGTAAAAATATAGAATAGGAAATCTCCTGCGACCTGTGTCCATTTGTCTTTGCAGACATCTGACATAGGGGCAGGAGATTTTTGCTTAGTGACAGTCAGTTTTGAAGCTTAGTATCTCGGCTTCTGCCGGAGTGCTCTGTCTGCATACGGCATAAAGACCTGTCATGACGCCAGTAAAACATTTTCCGGCAAGCTCACAGGACAGAAATCTTGTAGCAGCGCTGCATAGATAATGTGGCTCATCAGCATCAGCAAAATAATAGAAATCATATTTTTCTGGTCTGGCAGTAATTTTAAAGTTAAGAATACCATTCTCTGCTTCCATGCAAAATGCTGTCTGCTGAAAATCGTCAGCAAATTTTTCAACAAGAAGATAATCCTTATCGTTAATACGTTTTTTACAAAACTTATAGAAAAAACGGTTGGAGAGGTAGACGGTCATGCCTGCTTCGTCACCGTTCTCGCATGTTTTGAAGTTCATCTTGGCAAATATTTCGCAGGAAATATCGGGCTGTCGCAGAATAATAAGGGTTGGCGAACCGACAGCTTCACACAGGTCAACCATTGATGGCTTAAGAAAGAGGGAGCCGTTTTTCAGAACGTAATTTTCATGTGAAGGACTGCGCAGAAATAATAGCCGGGGTGCAAATTGCTGGGAGGAAAAGTCTGCTTCCCATGAAGAAAGCGGTTTTTGTGTTTCCCACAGAGAACCATCTGCCTGAATGTGGGATTTACAGTCATTTCCAATAACGGGCCATTCTTCTTGCCAGGTTACAGGCATGAGGAAGGTTTCACGTCCAATATGTGACAACCAGTTATTGACTGGTCGTGTCGCCAGGTGAACAATCCACCAATTTCCGTTTTTATCCTCAACCAAATCGCCGTGGCCGCTGCAGGCAACAGTTTTGGTCGTGTCGTTTCGGTTGCTGAGAATGGGATTTTTTTCATACGCTTGATAAGGTCCCCATATATCCCGGCTGCGGCCAACAGTAATCATGTGATTGAAGTTTGTGCCGCCTTCTGCGGCAAAAATGTAATACCATCCGCCAATATGGTACAGATGCGGCGCTTCCAGAAATCCGCCGCCAGTACCGTTCCAGATAGATTTGATTTCGCTTGTCAGAGCACCGGTTTCGACATCTATTTCAGCCAAAGAGATGCACTCTTTATTGTTATCCACTCTCTGATTTGTACAGTAGTATGCTTTGCCGTTCTCAAAGAACAGGGAAGGATCAATGCCGCCCATCTTCACCCAGACCGGGTTGCTCCAGACCTTAGACGGGTCGGTAGAGCTTATGATAAAATTGCCCTTTCCGTCGAAGGTTGCCGTTACATAAAATCTGCCGTTATGATATCGTATAGTAGGTGCCTATATACCGCCGGATTCTTTTGCTGTGTGCATGGGTAGCTGTTCTTCCCGGTTAATGCAGTTTCCGATTTGTGTCCAGTTGACAAGGTCGGTGCTGTGGTAGAGCGGTATTCCGGGAAAATATTCAAAAGAGCTTGTCACGAGATAGTAGGCGTCACCAACCCGGCATATGCTGGGATCAGGATTGAAGCCTCTGATGACTGGATTTCTGTATATCATACCTGATTCCTCCTCTGGAAGTATTACTTTAACTATAGGATATGTTTACTGAAAAAGCAAGGAAATCCGTCATGCTGCAGCGGTAAAGAATAATTATCCTTTTCTTGTTTCAAGACCTTTTTCTTTATAAAATTTTTCTTTTTGAGAATACATAGAAATATCTGCTCTATGGATGGTTGCTCCAACGGGTATACTGTCATCCAGATGCAGTTCAGCACATTCCTTTAATGCCAATGCTGTTTCTCTTTTTACAGTTTCCAAACTTTTATTGAAATATATAATGGCAAACTCATCGCCACCTGTACAATAGATACTAAAAGAATTGGACATTACCTTGATATATTCGCCCATTTTTCATGGCTGCTGTATGGTTGACATCTGCAGGGGAAATTATATAATGATATTAGTACACCGATTTCTAAATAACTACACCAAATAACTTGCCTATTTTCCCGATTGCACATAGCAAAAAGCCTCGACGTAGCCCGCTACGCCTACATTTTTTGCCATGCGCACTCGAAAAAATATTCTACGTTATTGGTCTAGTTATTTACGAAACGATGTACTAGGGTCAAAAACCACAGAGCCCTGGAAGGGTAAAACAGAGAAGGATGGACGATTATGAACACAGTATTTCAATATCAGGATGTGACCTACGAAACTCCGGCGGCAGGCTGGACGGACGGGGTATATTATCCGCGTGAGGCGCAGGAGAAGGTGGGAAGCAGCTTTCTTACACAGCAGGATGGACTGATGAAAGTTAACAGCCGTGTATGGAAGGAAATCGAGGAAACCGGTTATGGCATCTATTACTATGAAGAAACGACAAGGCTTATCACACAGCTTGACGGCAGTAATTATGAGGTGGCAATAATCTTTGCCAATCCGACAGAGAATGCTTATACCTGCCATATCCGTATCAATGGCGTTGTGAAGGCGGAGGCTGTTACGATAGAACCGGGCGAAGAGAAAAAGATAACAGTGACTGCCTGCATGACAGACGGAAGCTTTGCACTGTCATTGGTGACGGGAGCTATGCCGGAGATTGACAGCGAGGTTATCCGGGGTGAAGTTTACATAAAAGATATTTCTGTGACACCGGAAAAGGCGAAGGAAAAGAGAGAGAAGCCGAAGGTATTTCTGGTATCGGACTCTACGGTGCAGTCTTATGAAAAACGTTTTTACCCGCAGACTGGCTGGGGACAGATGTTTTACCAGTTCTTTAAGGGGGCAGAGGATTATAAGGAATATCGTGCGGAGCACAGCACGTATTCTCTTTGCAGAACCTATGAGCTGCCGGAAATCGCGGTTGAGAATCGTTCTATCGGCGGCAGAAGCGCACGTTCCTTCTATGATGAGGGAAAGCTGGATCAGGTGCTGGAGATTCTCTGTCCGGGTGACTATATGTTTGTCCAGTTTGCGCATAATGACGCGACAGCGATTCGTCCGAACCGCTATATTGCGCCGGAAGAATTTCCATTTTTTATACAGAGATACATTGACGGCTGTAAGCGCCGCGGTGCGCAGTGTGTACTGGTAACGCCTGTGGCGATGCGCAACTGTGGTGATGATGGGGTGTTCCATATCAGCTTCAATGCGTACCGCGAGAAGATGCTTGAGATGGCGAAGGAGCAGAAGCTGCCGCTGTTAGACCTTGGAGCAAGAAGTACGGCGTATCTGAATGAAATAGGTGCAGAGGAAAGTAAAACTATTTATCTGTGGGCAGCTGAGGGAGAATACCCGGACGGTGCTTACGCTGCAGGTGTATCGGACAAAGCACATCTGCAGGAATATGGAGCGAAGGTATATGCTAATATCGTGGCTCAACTGATACAGGAATATGATGAGGATGATAAGCTTGATGCTCTGAAGGCACTGATTGCCCCGAAGAAGGAAATCGAGAAGCCGAAGGAGCGCGTGGATGCTGCAGGCAGAGTGCAGGTAAGACCGGAGGACACGGTAACAGGCTTTGTTGTACAGGAAATTTCCATAGAGAATGGCAGGGGAAGCTTTTTGCTTAACTGGAATACCATGGATAAAGCAGTGGCATATCATGTATATGCAAAGAAAAAGGATGAGCTGACCTTCGAGGTGGTTAAGACTGTGACAAAGGAAGAGAAGGAAGCCTTTGCAACGCTGCCATTCACAGCAGAAGCCGGATTTTTATGGCAGTATTATGTGACAGCGGTATTTGAAAATGGCAGTGAGGGACATGCCAGCCAGATGGCAGAGGTACAGCTATGACGGAATCCGATGACAAGAACGAAAGCTATATCCGTATGGCGGTGCCGGGAGATGCGGGCAGAATCTATGCGATATATGAGCCATATATTCTGAATACGACGGTAACGTTTGAGTATGACAGGATTCCGCTTGAAAAATTTGAGGAGCGCATGAGAACGGTTATGAAGAAGTTTCCATGGCTGGTTTATGAAGCTGACGGGGAGATACTGGGCTATGCGTATGCCTCGGAATTTCATGAGAGGGCAGCATTTGCATGGGACTGTGAGCTGTCGATTTATTTGAAGGAGAACACAAGAGGCAGAGGAGTCGGCACAGCCTTGTATACGGAGCTGTTGGAAATTCTTAAGAAACAGGGATATTATCAGGTGTACGCACTGATTAGTGTGCCGAATCCTGACAGCATGGCATTTCATGAGAAATTTGGTTTTACACTGGATGGGGTGCATAAAAAAACAGGCTACAAGTTTAACCGCTGGATTGACCTGGCACTGCTTTCTAAGAGCTTAAGAGATTGTCAGGGAGATCCGGAGCCGGTGAAAACGGTATGGGAGGTAATGGAGGGCTGATATGGAATTTGAGATGATTACACCGGAGGAAGCGGGGCTTTCAAGGGAGCTTACAGAAGAATTTTTGAAGTCATTAGAAGAGAAGAATGCAGGGGTTGACAGTGTACTGCTTATCCGCGGCGGAAAGCTTTGCTTTGAGAAATACTGGGAGCCATATGATAAAGATACGAATCATCGTATGTATTCGGTGGGAAAGAGCTTTACTGCGATAGCGATAGGATTGCTCGTGGGTGACGGCAAATTAAAGCTGGACGATTATGTGTGCGATTATTTCCCAGACAAGCTGCCTGAAAACGTACATCCATTTATAAAAGAGATGCAGGTGAAGCATCTTTTAACGATGTCCACTGCACATAAGAGCACCACATATAAGAAATATGACGGTGACTGGGTAGAATCCTTTTTCCATGTGGAGCCGGATTATCACCCGGGTACGATATTTTCTTATGACACGTCAGCGACACATGTACTGTGCGCACTGGTGCAGCGGCTGGCGGGTAAAAACATGCTGGAATTTTTAAAGGAACGTGTGCTCGATGAAATCGGGTATACCAGTACCGAGTGGCTGACAGATGATGCAGGAATTATCCGTGGCGGCGATGGACTTTACTGTACCAGCCGCGACCTGGCAAGCGTGGCACAGCTTTGCATGGACGGCGGTGTATTTCATGGAAAACAGCTTATACCGGCAGACTATCTGAAGGAAATGCTGTCTGTGCAGATTTCCACATCACATAAGGAGGCTTACGACGAACGGTTCGGTTATGGCTATCAGGTATGGGGCAATAGGGAACCGGGCGGCTTTACGTTCTATGGCATGGGTGGTCAGCTTGCAGTATGCTTCCCGGACAAGCAGTTTATGCTGGTAACTACGGGAAATATGACGGAGCGCGGCAAGGATATCAGATATATCTATGAGAGCTTTTATGAGGTGATTTATCCGAGACTGTAATAAATATAGATATGATGTCATAACAGGGGAGGGACTGCTGCAAAATTAAGTGTAAAATTTTGCAGCAGCCCCTCCCCTGTTATGGAAATATGGCTACAGCTTAAGAAATCCAAAGGGATCCTCAGTATCATGTATGAAGTGCATCAGCATGTAAGCGCATTTGATAGCAATATGCTCCTCCTTTAAAATACGCTTACATTCTTCGCGGTCAGCCAGGACAATCTGAATATCCTCAGAAGCTTCCTGATGGCTGTTAGTTGGTGTGCCGGAAGCATAGCCAAAGACGGTTCCGCAGCTCTCGTCTGTCATGCCGATGGTAGTGAAGCACGGCTTGCCATATCCGTCCGGTACGGTGAGCGGGGTAAGTGTTAAACCCGTTTCTTCATACATTTCACGGACAGCGGCATCCCGCATATCCTCGCCCGGCTCTACCAGCCCGGCAGGAAATTCATAGATATAATCGTCAATCGGATAACGGTACTGCTTTACCAGCACAACCTTATCCTGCTTCTCACCATAAAGGGAATAGATGATAACACCGTCCGGTGTGTTTTCTCTCGTATTTATTTTCAAATCTTTGGCATCTTTTGCACGCGATGACATATAATAGGGGTATACAGCACCATTTCTCCTTTCAGCAGAGAGCTCATAGAAATTCAGAAAGCGGTTGTCAGTACATTTTTTGATATCTTTAATACGGCTCATATGGAGACTCCTTTCATTTACAGCTTGACGCAAAATAAAAAATACTATATACTAAGGATATAATATGTCACCAGCCGCAGGCTGCTGACCTGCGTACGCATCAGCGTACTTCCTTGTTATAATATGTCGCCAGCCGCAGGCTGCCGACATGGTAATTATATCATAAAATGGCGCGATAGCCAAGTGGTAAGGCCCCGGTCTGCAACACCGTTATCCGCCGGTTCGAATCCGGCTCGCGCCTTTTTGAGAACCTCGAAGACCTTGAGTTTTCGAGGTTTTTGTTTTTTATATCAATGGTATTTATAGAGTGCCGTAGTAAGCTGGAGAGGTCAAAAAAATAGATATAGAAAAGAACTATAACCAGCCACTTTCTTTTTGTATTAGCACAGAACGGGCAGATGTGTTAAAATATGCCTAAATATAATTTACAGTAAACCGATAGAGTATATATGAAAAGAAAGAAGGAATAAGTTATGGAGCATAATATAGCAACACGGTGTATACATGGAACAAATGAAAGAGACAAAAATGAATTTTATGGTGCAGTTACAGTACCGATTTTTCAGTCGGCGACCTTTGCACACCCAGGTATTGGTGAGAGTACCGGATATAATTATACACGCGAGAGTAATCCGACGAGGGCAGAGCTGGAGAAGGTAGTGGCTTCTCTGGAGGGAGCAGAGGACTGCATCGCCTGTTCAAGCGGTATGGCAGCGATTGGACTGGCACTTGAGCTTCTGGAGTATGGGGCGCATGTGATATGCTCCGAGGATTTGTACGGAGGCTCAGTCCGTATCTTTCAGACAATAGGAGAATCGAGAGGATTGCATTTTTCATATGTGAATACAGCCGATGCGGCAGCAGTGGAGAGTCAGATAAATAAGGATACAAGGGCGCTTTATATCGAAACACCGAGTAATCCGACTATGCAGATAACCGATTTGGCAGCGATGAAAAAGCTGGCAGATAAATATCAGCTTCTTCTGATTGTTGATAATACCTTTTTATCACCATATTTTCAAAATCCAATCGCACTTGGGGCAGACATTGTGGTTCACAGTGGGACAAAATTCCTCGGCGGACATAATGATGTGCTGGCAGGCTTTATTTGCACAGGGCGGAAGGATTTGGCAGAAAAACTGCGCTATACATATAAGACCACAGGTGCATGTCTATCACCATTTGACAGCTTTCTGGTGATGAGGGGGATTAAAACGCTGGCAGTGCGTCTGGAGAAGCAGCAGGAAAATGCGCTCAGGATAGCAGAATGGCTGAAGCAGCAGAAAAAGGTCACACAGGTCTATTATGCAGGACTTCCTGAGCATCCGGGGTATGAGGTAAATAAACGTCAGGCGAGAGGCTATGGAAGCATGATTTCTTTCCGCACAGATACAGAGGCAACAGCAAGAGCTGTGCTGGAGAGGGTGAAGCTGATTTCCTATGCAGAAAGCCTTGGCGGTGTGGAATCACTGATTACTTATCCGATGCTGCAGACACATGGTGATGTACTGCCGGAGGTTCGTGAGAGGCTGGGTATTACAGAAACATTCCTGCGTCTCTCTGTAGGAATCGAGGATGTGAAGGATTTGATTGCAGACCTCGCGCAGGCTCTTTCGTAAAGGAGGAAATGGCATGAAGTATGACTTTGATAAAATTGTGGACAGAAGAGGTACGAACAGTCTGAAATATGATTTTGCCAGGGAGCGCGGCAGAAGGGAGGACGTTCTGCCGCTTTGGGTGGCAGATATGGACTTCCCAACAGCGCCTTCAATTCGGGAACGGCTGCAAAAAACGGTAGAGCACGGGATTTTTGGTTACAGTGAAGGAAAAGAAGCATATTTCCGTGCAGTGGCAGACTGGTATCAGAGACATTTTGGCTGGGAAGTACAGGAGGAATGGCTTGTAAAGACACCGGGAGTAGTATTTGCGATTGCGGCGGCTATCCGTGCTTTTACAGAGGAAGGGGAGGCAGTGCTGATTCAGCAGCCTGTTTATTATCCCTTCAGCGAGGTGATTACAGATAATAACCGCGTATTAGTAAACAATCCTCTGAAACAGGTGAACGGTCATTATGAGATTGACTTTGAAGAGTTTGAGAGAAAGATAGTGGAGAATAAGGTGAAGCTGTTTCTGCTTTGCAGCCCGCACAATCCAGTGGGGCGTGTGTGGCAGGAGTGGGAGCTCCGCAAAGTTGGCGACATTTGTTTGAAATATGGTGTGCTGGTAGTCAGCGATGAGATTCACAGCGATTTTACATACGAGGGGCATAAGCATCTGGTATTCGCTTCCCTGTCGCCGGAATACGCAGAGATTACAGTAACCTGTACAGCTCCGAGCAAGACCTTTAATCTGGCAGGACTGCAGGTATCAAATATTTTTATTTCAAATGAAAAGCTGCGCGAACAGTTTAAAAAAGCAATCGCTGCAGCAGGCTACAGTCAGGTAAATGTTATGGGACTGGTGGCATGTCAGGCAGCTTATGAGACGGCGGAGGACTGGCTTGTACAGCTGAAGGAATACCTTGCCGGAAATCTGGCATTTGTAAGGTCATATCTGCGGGAGAATATACCACAAATCGAGCTTGTGGAGCCGGAGGGCACTTACCTGCTCTGGCTTGATTTCAGAAAACTTTCCTTGTCGGAAGAGGAGAGAGAGGACTTGATTGTAAATAAGGCGAAGCTGTGGCTGGACAGTGGGGCAATGTTTGGAGAAGACGGAGAAGGCTTTGAACGTATCAATATTGCCTGCCCGAGAAAGGTGCTGGAGCAGGCATTAGGACAGCTTAGGGAGGCTATGCAGCGACCGGCATGGGAAAGCAGTCACCGATTATCATCGCAGTGACGCAGAAGGAGATGCGTGATAGGCTTTCCGGTAGGATAATAAGGGTGTGAAGACTGGAGCGTTTTCTAATAAAACAGGGAAATGATTCAGTCTTCACAATTTTTTCACAAAAAATTAGCACTCACCTCTTGACAGTGCTAACAATAAGTGTTATATTACATGTAGAACAAAGGAAGGAGCGATGACTTATGTTAATGCCAAGTACAAACATATTCAATAGTATTTTTGGAGAGAACTTTTTTGATGACTTTATGAATTTCCCGTTTGGAGGCTATGAGGTGAATAATCTGATGAATACCGATATCAGAGATACCGAACAGGGTTATGAGGTTGTGATTGATATGCCGGGTATCAAAAAGGAAGATGTCAAGGCAGAGCTTGAGAATGGTTATCTGACCATCAGCGCATCCTCTAGTTCAAGTAATGATGAGAAGAACGCAGACGGTGCCTATATCCGAAGAGAACGTTATAGTGGCTCCTGCAGCAGAAGCTTCTATGTAGGTGAGAATGTAAAGGAAGAAGATATAAAAGCCAGATTTGAGGATGGTACTCTGAAGCTGCTGATTCCAAAGAAGGAAGAGCAGCCTGCAGTAGAACAGAAGAAATATGTTGCCATTGAAGGATAAAGAAAGAGGAGGAATGACTTATGTTGATGCCTAGTGTATTTGGAAAAGATATGTTTGATGACTTTTTTGGATTCCCATTCTATGATGACAGGGATTTCAAAAAGATGGAGAAGAAATTATACGGACGCCGCGGCAAAAATATGATGAAGACGGACGTTAAGGAATTAAAAAACGGCTATGAGCTGGAGATGGATCTGCCGGGCTTTAAAAAGGATGAGATTAAGGTGTCCCTTGAGGACGGTTATCTTACCATCAGTGCTGCTAAGGGCCTGGATCAGGATGAACAGGATAAGAAGACCGGTACCTACATCCGAAGAGAGCGGTATGCGGGCGCCTGCCAGAGAAGCTTCTATGTAGGTGAGGAACTTAGCGAAGAGGACATTAAGGGAGAATTCAAGCATGGCATTCTGAAATTGTTTATCCCGAAGAAAGAGGAACAGCCTGCGGTAGAGCAGAAGAAATATATATCGATTGAAGGCTGATGAATTATAATATGCTGATAGCTGATTTACACATGTTTAAAAATACTGACAGCAAGTGTGAATCAGCTGTCAGTATTTTTATAAATACAGTCAAAAACGGGTTGTAGCTGTCTATATATTTAGACAATATTTAAATATATCCCAGTGCCTGTGCGACCATAGCGGCCAGTGTCATAATGGAAATCCAGATAGTGAAGCCCATCATAATCTTGACAGTGCGCAGCTGCTTGCGCAGAGTATGCTCCGTATCGGAAAGCTGATTGAGGATAGACGGCAGCTTGCCCAGAATTTCCTCATCCTTGATGGATGCCTTGATACTTTGGAGCTGGGAGCTTACAGAGCCATTCTTTTCTTCAATCAGAGCTTTTACCTGATATCGTTCTTTGTCTGTTTCTTCTGAGATAAAACGTTTAAGCTCGGATAAGTCGACAGCGACTTCCTGAGGCTGCGCGGAGCCTGACGAAGGAATGCTTTCTCTGATATCGTCCTTCAGAGCAGTGCGAATCTGAGCAAGCAGACGCTGCTCACTCTGGCTAAGCTCCTGTTCTGTGAGATAATTTCTTTTTTTCAGTTCCTCCACCGACATAACAAGCTTTTGCAGCAACTGGCGGTCTGACTGGGATAATTCCAGTTTTTCCGGCACTTTAATTTTATCCATCAGTGATTCTACAATATTTGCCATATGTATCCTCCGTAGTAGCTATATTATATTGCTTTCTACAGTATAGCACAAAAGTGATTTTATGAAAAGTGCATGATGAAAATAAAAAAGAAAAGCTTTTTTAGGCATTTTGCACGAGGATTTACAAATATTTAATAGCTCATTCACATTTTGTACATATTTGACTGCTATATTAAAAATGTATTAAACGAGATATACAAAAAAGATTTTTCCATTATTATTTCATATACAATTTTTTCATAATAGCCCTGGCGACCTGGTTGCCGGGGCACTCCTCTTTTTATGGGTGATGTTTGAATATGTTAAAAAGAGCTGTCACACGGCTAAAACATTTTAGCTGTGCGGCGGCTCTTTTAGTTAATGTACTTTGTATGACTGAATGGCTTCGTCCAGAGAAAGCATTCGTGCATCGAGCATTTCTACAATATCGGCGCATTCCTTCAAGTCTGTTCTGATATGTTCCGGCGCGTTTCCCTCAAATTTATAATAAATCTTATGCTCCAGACTTGCCCAGAAATCCATGGCAATGGTTCGAATCTGGATTTCCACCTTGGTTTCCACTGGTCCGTCCGACAGGAAAATCGGTACAGATACGACCAGGTGATAGCTTTTATAGCCATTAGGCTTCGGTGAAGCTATATAGTCTTTAATCTGCAAGACACGGACATCACTTTGATTGCTTATCATCTCGGCAATAGTGTAGATGTCCGGGGTAAAAGAACAGATAATACGGATTCCGGCAATATCGTTCAAATGCTGCACCATATTATCAATCGTGGCCTCGTAGCCGTTGCGCTTAAGCTTCTTGACAATACTTTCCGGTGACTTGATTCTGGACTTTACATGTTCTATCGGATTATAATTATGAACATGAAGAAACTCATCATTCAGAATTTCGATTTTGGTGCTTACTTCTTTCAGCGCAGCATTATATAAAAACATCAATGTCTGCCAGGCATCAACTTCGGCAAACCTTTCTGGTTTTTCCATTTGCATTACACTCCCTTTATAATATCCTTTTTTGCAATATACCTTCTGATAACAGTATAGCATATTTTATTCAATTAGCGAGATATTTTTCATAAAAAATATGATTATTTTATGTATGCCTTTGCACACAAAGCGAGCATGACAGCTTAGCATGGACGGCAGCAGCAGCCACAGAGCAGATTCCACAGCATCAGTTTGTAGCAGCAGTCTCCGATATTCATGGAAGGATAGCCGTAATCCTCGCCCATGCTGCGGTACCATTGTCCACCTGATTGTAATTGCTGCAGGAGATAGGCGTATTCTCTGTTATCAGGCTCCATGGCGGCAGCCTGACGGGCATGCTCTAATGCCAGAATATTATTTCCGGCTCCGGCATTTGCCATAGCACTCAGATAATACCATCTGGCATTGCGTTCCTGTATATCAGATAATACATGAAGCGCTTCGGCATAGTGACCGGAGCGGATGTAGTTGAAGGCTGCCTGCAGCTCTACTGGTTCGCTGCTGCCCTGACTGCCGTAGCCCCTGCCGGAGCTTTGATAGCTGTAGCTTTCACCGCGTTCACGCATATCCATAATCTGAGTATATGCCTGCTGGATTTCCTTAAATTTTGCCTCAGCCTGATCCTTGTTCGGATTATTGATATTGGCATCCGGGTGGTAAATCCGGCTCAGCTTACGGTACTGTTTTTTGATTTCATCGTTGGACGCATCATGGGGTACTCCTAGTACCTTATAAGGGTCAGTTATCATGGTTTTTGTCTTGTTCCCTTCGTTTCGTGTTTATAATCTCGTAACGGGTCCATATACCAGAGTAGAGGATATTTCTCAGTATATCCGCGTGCATCAGGATAGGGAGCCGTTCAAATTCTCTTGCACATTCAGCTGCCATCATGGTAAGAATATTGTGGATATTTTCATTAAAATCCGGTTCATTTCTATGAGAGAGAAGAGGATTATAGGTTTCGTTCTTTTGGTCTTTTTCAAGATCTTCAAAAGCATCGTATAAATAAATGAGTTTGCCGAGATAAAAGCCGAATCTGTGCAGACTGTCAGCCCATTCGTCATCATGGCAGGCAAATATGCTGCCCAGCATTTCTCCGGTATAACCGGCTGCAGTATCAAGCTCTGTTACCCGCGCTTTTTCACACTCGGTAAGTCTGGTGATATACTGCTTTACAGCGGCTGCCTGCATGGGATAGCGCTCTGATATTTCACGGCAGGATTTTTTCAGTGCTGCCGACATTGCCAGAGAGGACAGTTTTCTCTCGTCCGTCCAGTCATCCTGCAGATTATAACAGGCAAGCAGAACATTCATATCGGCGGCATACTCCGTAAATTCATTTTGCAGAGTCAGGTGTTTATTGCCTGGATGGAGCAGGCAGCGCTTCTGCGATGCCTGTGTCTGAGCTTCGTACAGACCTGTAAGCAGCAGAATCAGGAAGGTCATGTCATAGGTCAGAGTGAGACGTGAAAGCTGACCGTGACGTTTTTCAAGTGCTCTGCACAGACCGCAGTAATAACCGCGGTAGGTATTATAATCTTTAATTTTCAGCTCGTCTTTGTTGATTGTAATATATCCAAACATGATACCTCAGCTTTTTTTGATGAACTCTGTGTGGCATTTCGGACAAGAGATGCTGATTCTGCCTTTTCCCCGGGGAATACGAATTTTCTGCTTACAGGAAGGGCATTTGTAGATATGATAATCCTTAAGCTGCAGAAAATAACGTTTTTTAGCTTTAAAAAATCCTATAACCTTTCCAGAATATTTCAGGTACTGCATATTTTCTGCATAACGCCGGCTGTGATTTTTGGACAGCATACGGTAGTAGCATAAAATAAGCAGCAGCACGGACAGGAGATTGCAGACCCGGCTGTGGAAGACCATGGAGATTACCATGCAGATAATAGCTATAATCAGCAGAAACTGACCAAGCTGATCTGCACCGTAGCGTCCGAGCATAAACTGTTGGATCTTTTGTTTCATATTGTACCTCATTTCCATTTTTTCAGGCCGCTGTTACAATTATTGATAAGAGCCGATTTTCAACATAACTTCTTCCACAAACTTCCGGACGCGCTGGTAATCCTCTTCGTTCGGATGCAGCAGCGCTGTGTCAAAGTTGTGCAGCATACGCCGGGCAAGTGCGTCATTATCACCATGCTCTAAAAGCTCCTGATATTTATTGCGTACACATATCGGCATCTTCCCCTGACACAGAAAAGTTCCAAGGTACAGATTGTCTTCCGGAATAAAGGCGCTGACTTGCTTTTCAATTCTCTCAAAATAAGCTGGATCATTACCCATACCGCAGGTTCCGAACAGTGCGATATTTTTGCCGTGAAGATCAGAGATGTAGTCGAGAACCTCAAAACTGCAGGTTCCACGATTGGTCCAGAAGCCGATAAAATATGTTTCTGCCAAATCAAGAGGCGTGTGATCGTTTAATCGCTGAATTTCCTTGTCGCCATCCGGGATAGCATCATAAATGGCTGTAGCCACCTTTTCGGTATTGCCGGTCTGGCTGACAAATAGTACTTCATACTGCATATACGCTCATCCTTTACATGATTAAAGACTAAGATTACTGTTTAGTATAATCTTAGTCTTTAAAGCTGTAATAGTCAAATTAACAATTCATATTATTTATAAAATTTATATGAATTGCAGCCGATAAGGCTTAGGAAAGTTTGATGTTTTTTAATAATGCGCCAAGTCCGGTGCCTACCTCCTCAGCCTGTGGAAGTTCGTAATCCAGCTCTTCCTCCTCAGGAGCAGCTACATCAAGAAGTGCTTTCATACTAAGACCTATCTTGCCATTGTCAGTTGAAATGACCTTCACGGTAATTTTCTGACCTACAGAAAGCACAACGGAAGGAGACTTAATTCTCTTATCACTTATCTGGGAAATATGAAGCAGACCGGACACACCGTTCTCCAATGCCACAAAAGCACCGTATGGCTGAAGAGATTCTACCGTACCCTCAACGACACTGCCGACCGTGATGGCTGCTGCTTTTTTTGCATTTTCTTTTGCGAGCTTTTCCATGGCTGGCTCCTTGGCAGAAAGCACCAGCTTCTTTTCCTCCTCATCTGCAGTGATAACGATAGCATCCACTGTCTTATTGAGCCATTCCTCTGTATTTTCTACATAGGTGGCTGCAAGCTTAGAAGCAGGAATGAAACCGCGAACTCCTTCCACGTAGACAACAACGCCCTTGTTTACAATGCCGCCGATTTTTACCTGTAATACGGTTTTATTTTCCATGTATTCGCGAAGGGTATTCCATGCGAGAAGCTCAGGATCATCCTTGTCTTCTGCACCCTGGCGGATTTGCTGAAAGGAAGCCTCCAGTTCTTCTTTGTAATCGTCCATAGATTCAGTCTTGATTTCGTCACTCATGTTATCCTCCATTCCTGCCGTGCTGTACGGCAACTGTTTTTTGCTTATTAGTATAACACACAGTAAATAAAATTTCAAAAAAATCTTGTAAACTTAAGGAAAATGCCATATTATTTTAATGAGGTATTAACAAAGACAACAATGGAGAGTTACTATGGGAGAGAGAAAAACACCGGTTATCGTTATCGGACATAAGAACCCGGACACGGATTCGATATGCTCTGCGATAGCATATGCGAATCTGAAAAGGGTTATGACAAAGGATGACTATGTGGCGAGGAGAGCCGGGCATCTGAATGAAGAGACACAGTATGTGCTGAACCGCTTTGGCGTGAAGGCACCGGATTATATAGGAGATGTGGGGACGCAGGTGAAGGATATTGAAATCCGTGAGACAAAGGGCGTTTCCAGGGATATTTCGCTGAAAAAAGCATGGACGCTGATGAAAGACAATAATGTTGTTACTTTGCCGATTACGAATAAGAAGGAGCTGGAGGGTCTGATTACGATTGGCGACATCGCAACCTCCTATATGGATGTCTATGACAGCCGTATTCTCGGCAGAGCGCACACCAGATATCAGAATATAGTGGAAACTCTGGACGGGACAGTAGTAGTGGGAGATGCTGACGCATATTTTACAGAGGGAAAGGTTCTGATAGCAGCGGCAAATCCTGATTTGATGGAATCCTATATTGAGAAAAATGACCTTGTTATTCTGGGAAACCGCTATGAGTCCCAGCTGTGCGCAATCGAGATGAATGCTGCCTGCATTGTGGTATGTGAGGGCGCACCGGTATCACTTACGATTAAGAAGCTGGCGGAGGAGCATGGATGTACGATTATCAGCTCACCGCATGATACTTATACGGTAGCCCGTCTGATTAATCAGAGTATGCCTATCAGCTATTTCATGTGCAAGGAAAATCTGATTACCTTCTGTACAGAGGATTTTACAGATACAATCCGTGAGGTTATGGCGAAGAAGCGTCACAGAGATTTCCCGATTCTGAATAAAAAGGGCGAATATATTGGTATGATTTCCCGCAGAAATCTCCTCAATATGGCACGCAAGAGGATTATCATGGTAGATCATAATGAGAGGAGCCAGGCAGTAGACGGGATTGAAAATGCGGAGATTCTGGAGATTATCGACCATCACCGCCTGGGAAGTCTGGAAACGATTTCGCCGGTATTTTTCAGAAACCAGCCGCTTGGCTGTACGGCAACGATTATCTATGAGATGTATCAGGAGGCAGGAGTTCCGGTCGACAGGACAACGGCATCGCTTCTGTGTGCGGCGATTCTATCAGATACGTTGATGTACCGTTCCCCAACCTGTACGGAGAAGGATAAGGCTGCAGCACAGGCACTGGCGGAGATTGCCGAGCTGGATGTCGAGCAGTTTGCGAGAGATATGTTTAAGGCGGGAAGCAATCTGGCGTCCAAATCACCGGAGGAGATATTTTATCAGGATTTTAAGAAGTTCTCAATAAATGACATTTCGTTTGGGGTGGGGCAGATAAATTCTATGAGTGACAGTGAACTGGCAGAAATTAAGGAACGGCTTCTGCCTTATATGGAGCAGTCATGGCAGAATCATGGGGTCAGTATGATATTTTTTATGCTGACGGATATTGTAAGAGAGTCCACAGAGCTTATTTACATGGGGAGCAATGCCAGTGAGTTGATTACAGCAGCATTTAATCTTGTGCCGGAGAAAGAGAGCTTTATTCTGCCGGGAGTAGTGTCGAGAAAGAAACAACTGATTCCGGCGATTATGTCGGCGATGCAGCAGTAGATGGTATCATAATTTCAGGAATAAGAAAGGAGAAAATGAGATGGCAAAGCAGAGTTGGAAACCTGGAAATATGTTATATCCTGTGCCGGCAGTTATGGTGAGCTGCCAGCGCGGGGAGGAGAAGCCCAATATTATTACTGTGGCATGGGCGGGGACAATATGCTCAGACTCGGCGATGCTGTCCATATCGGTGCGCCCGGAGCGACATTCATATCCGATTATCAGGGAGACAGGAGAGTTTGTGGTGAATCTGGTGACGAAGGAGCTGGTGTATGCGACAGATTACTGTGGTGTAAAATCTGGAAGGAATGTGGATAAATTTAAAGAAATGAGCCTGACACCGTCACCTTCAAAGATAATTCATGCACCGGGAATCATGGAGAGCCCGGTGAATATGGAATGCCGTGTGACAGAGGTGAAGGAGCTTGGTTCCCATCATATGTTTATCGCAGAAATCGTAAATGTAAATATCAGCGATGAATACATGGATGAGAACGGTAAATTTCAGCTTAACAGTACAGGACTTGTATCATATTCACACGGTGAATACTTCCTGTTGGGAGAAAAGCTGGGAAGCTTCGGGTATTCGGTGAAGAAGAAATAAGCATGGCAGAAAGGGCTGGGGTGTAAATGAAGATTAGCAGTCTGCGCATTAAAAATTTTAAGTCCATCAGAGATTTTGCTTTGAGTGAAGTGGATTATGCGTGTATTCTGGTTGGAAAGAATAATACCGGCAAGACCGTTGTTCTGGATGCAATTCGTGCGGTGATGGGGGACTATGCGGTTGCGAGGAAGGATTTTAATCTGCACAATAAGCCGGTTGAGGTAACGATAGGGCTGGAACTGACAGAACAGGATCTGCAGATTCTGCATGACAGGGCAGCGGTCAGCAGATATAAGAAATATGATGCCTGGGAGCGTGAGTTTAAGGAGAAGCTGCCATCCTATCAGGACGGTGTGCTTACGTTTACCTGGGAAATGTATGAGAATGGTACGGTCTGCTTTAATGATGGCGTAAAGAAAAATAATCCGTACATACCGGTGGTGCTGCCGAAGCTTTACTATATTGATAACAGCAGAAATCTGGAGGAGATAGAACGGGATTTTCTGCATGTGCAGATTGATGAGGAGCAGATGGTAAGTCTCGAGGAAAACCGCTGTATCTTCGATGAAGGAAAGGTGTGCAATGACTGCTTTCAGTGTATCGGTCTGATAAATCAGAAAAAACCGGAGGAGCTGACTGCCTTTGAGACAGCACGTCTGCTGGAATATAAGCTGTATCATGTGAATATGCGTGGATTTGCTGAGAATGTGAACCGGTGCTTCCACAGAAACAGCGGAAAGAATCAGGATATTCAGTATAAATTTAATTTCAGCTTTGAGCAGGTATTTAAGATAGATACAATTCTGCATAATAATGACAGGGAGAGGGAAGAGAATATCCATGAGGCAAGCGCGGGTACCAGAAGTATTTATATTTTGTCGCTTCTGGAAGCGTATATTGAGGGGGAGAATTCTCTGCCAAGTATTATTATGATAGAGGATCCTGAGATTTATCTGCATCCGCAGCTCCAGAAGTCGGCTTGTGAGGTGCTGTATCGCTTGTCGAAGAAGAATCAGGTGATTTTTTCCACGCATTCACCGAATATGATATTTAACTTTTCCAGTAAGCAGATTAAGCAGGTATGTCTGGATGATGAATATTATACGATTGCCAAAGAGGACGAGGAAATTGACCGCATACTGGATGATCTGGGCTACGCGGCAAGCGACCTTATGAATGTAAGCTTTGTATTTATTGTTGAGGGCAAGCAGGACAGAAACCGTCTGCCGCTTCTGCTGGAAAAATATTATGCAGAAATTTATGATGAGGATGGAAGACTGCAGCGTGTTTCGATTATTTCCACAAATAGTTGTACAAATATTAAGACATATGCGAATCTGAAGTATATGAACCAGCTTTATCTTAAAGACCAGTTTCTGATGATACGCGACAGTGACGGTAAGAAGCCGGAATATCTGGTGAAGCAGCTCTGCAGCTATTACAGCAACAGAGAGGCGGAGGATAAGGGCTATCTTCCGCGTGTGACACCGAGAAATGTGCTGGTACTGAAATACTATTCTTTTGAGAATTATTTCCTGGACCCGGCGGTTATGGCGAAAATCGGTGTGGTGAAGAATGAGGATGAGTTCTATAATATTCTTTATCAGAAGTATAAGGATTACCTTTACCGCCTTACCAGCGTGAAGCGCATGCAGCGGATTATCGGCAAGCGTATCAACTCTAAGAAGGACATCATCGAGAATATGGAGAGCTTCCGCATCTATGTCAGAGGACATAATCTGTATGATATTTTCTATGGCAGATACCGCGGCGAAGAAGAGACAGAGATACTCAGGAGGTATATCGATGCTGCTCCGAGAGAATGCTTTAAGGATATTCTGGATGCAATAGATAAATTTGTGTATTTTGAAAACCGGAAGAAGTAAGGACAGACGTATTTTGAAGATTTAAAAATCGTGATAATTGGTATTATAAACAGATAGTATCTGCAAACTTTTCAAATCTTAGTTTTGGAAAGATTGGCGCGAAATTTGAGCGTTTCTTACACCCGGAGCTTTGGAAAGCAAATTTTGTGTCTTTGATGCAATCGACAAGCCAAGGCAGCTGTCCGCTCAGGGAAAGACAGACAATCAAAGTTTCTAGCCGCTCTAAGGCAGGTATTGTTCCGATTGCAAAGCAATCGAGAACCTGCGCACAGCTGCGCCTTGTGCGCTTTAGCTGTGCTACTATCACAAACTCGATATAAAAGCGCATAAATGCGAACTCGCTCCAACTGTTATTGTTACAATAAGGCTGAGAGCTCAGACACACATTTATGCGCTTACGTTTTGTTCGTCTGCCTGCCAAGAGCGGCACGAAACTTTTCTATCGTCTGTTCTTTCTCCTGACGGACTTCCTGCCTTAAGGCTTGCTCGATGCTTCGGAAGACACAAATCATAAAGGCTTTTCAAAGTCCGGTGTTAGAAACACCAAATTTCGGGCTTTTTACAAAACTATATTTGAAAATATTGCAGAGATAATCTATCCGATAATACCAATTATCACGATTTTCAGCTATATCAAATGCGGCTGCCTTACTCCTTCGGTGGGAGGAAGCTTGCCCGTGTGACGGCATCCTTCCCGTATTTCCGGCGAATCGAGTCCATGGCTTCATCCACCTTTTTGAGCTTCTGACTGCGTTTATCTGTCTGGTCAAACAAGCTTAGCTGTACAGGTTCATCGTTGGTTGTGAGCTTAGCGGTGCGGATACCGAGCAGCCGGATAGGGGTGCCATTCCAGAGGTTGTCAAACAGCCGGAGCGATGTCTGGTAGAGTGCTGTTGAGTTATCGGTAGGAGTGGAAAGCTGCATCTGGTGTGAAACGCGGTTGAAATCATTATATTTTAATTCTACACTTACCATGGATGCCTGAAAGCCTGCGGCGCGCAGACGTCTGGCGACACTTTCAGACAATGTCAGCAGTACGTGTGCAGCGCTTTCTCTGGTCGTGGCATCGGTGGAAAGTGTGGTAGAATTTCCGATTCCTTTTTCCTTTACCGGCTCAGAGATGAACGGAGAGTCATCTATGCCGTTGGCATATTGCCAGAGAAGTCGTCCGTGACTTTTCAGATGGAGACAGATTAACTCCAGCGGTGCCTGAGCCAGCTCGCCGATTGTTGTGATACCGAGATTATAAAGGGTCCGAACACTGGATTTACCTGCCATGTAGAGCTCACTGACAGGCAGCGGCCACATTTTCTGCCGGATTTCCGAGGGGTACAGAGTGTGCACAAGGTCAGGCTTCTTGAAATCAGAAGCCATCTTGGCAAGTACCTTATTAGTGGAGATGCCGATATTTACAGTAAAACCGAAGGTGTCACGGATGCTGTCTTTGATGATATGGGCAGCTTCCTCCGGCGAAGTATATTGATTCTGTATAGAGGTAAAATTGAGAAAGCATTCATCGATACTGAGCTGCTCCAGCTCCGGGGTATAGGACGAAAGATGCTTCATCAGGCGTTCACTGCATTGACTGTAATAACTGTGGTCAGGCGGATAGAGAGTAAGCTCTGGACATTTTTTGAGTGCGGAGACAACCGGTTCACCGGTAGTGATGTGGTATGATTTCGCAGGAATAGATTTTGCCAGAATAATACCATGCCGGGTAGCTTTGTCACCGCCGATGGCAGAGAGCGTGGTGCGGATATCGGTAGGAAAGCCTTCTGAGAGCAGCTTCACGGCTGTCCAGCTCAGGTAAGCAGAATTTACGTCAATGTGAAAAATAATGGAATCCATAGGCTTATTGCCTCCTTGCAAAACCCCGCATAATGACAGGATTTCCGCCTACACTTGGGGATGAAAAGAATACATTCAGGGCAGAAGTAATTAAAAATGTAAAAGGCATGTTAAGATAGCCCCAGGTTCGCAAGAGATGTAGAGGGTAAACTCCATGATTTCCGAAAATAAAAAATTGTATACCTTACCTCTGCTTCTCTTCGAATTTTCTGCAATCTCTTATTAGTATACCATGGTTTGATATCGGGGTAAAGAAAAAAATACCCACATAGTTATCAACAAAATGTTGACAATTATGTGGGTATCTTGTTATTGTCTGAAAAAACCAATCAATTCAAACTATTTATCGCTGACGCCGACTTCTGTCAGAGCCTTTACCATACCGGCCATTCCCTGAATCTCGGAAGGAATGATAATTTTGGTGGCTTTACCGTCAGCAGCCTTAGCGAATGCTTCAAGACTCTTTAACTGAATAACAGCGTCATCCGGCGCTGCTTCCTTGAGGTAACGAAGACCTTCTGCAGTAGCCATCTGTACAGCCTTGATAGCTTCAGCCTGACCTTCAGCCTCACGGATGGTAGCCTCTTTCTTGGCTTCAGCACGAAGGATAGCAGCCTCTTTCTCAGCTTCAGCCTCGAGAATAGCAGAAGCCTTATGACCTTCTGCAACAAGAATAGTAGACTTCTTTTCACCTTCAGCACGAAGAATGGATTCACGACGTTCACGCTCAGCCTTCATCTGTTTTTCCATTGCATCCTGAATAGCTGCAGGAGGAATGATATTTTTCAGCTCAACACGCGTAACCTTGATACCCCATGGGTCTGTAGCGATATCCAGAGAAGCGCGCATCTTGGTATTGATAGTCTCTCTGGAGGTTAATGTCTGGTCTAATTCCAGCTCACCGATGATATTACGGAGAGTAGTGGAAGTCAGGTTTTCAATCGCCATAATCGGGTTTTCCACACCGTAGGAGAAAAGCTTCGGGTCTGTAATCTGGAAGAAAACGACAGTATCGATTCTCATGGTAACGTTATCCTTTGTGATAACCGGCTGCGGAGCGAAGTCAGCAACCTGCTCTTTCAATATAACCTTCTTGGCAACACGGTCGATAAAAGGCATTTTAAGGTGCACACCTACAGACCATGTAGCCTGGTATCCGCCTAAACGCTCTACAACGTAAGCATGTGCCTGAGGTACAATCTTGACACAGGATGCCAGTAAAACCAATAAAAACAGAATGAAAATGATGGCAGCAACCGCGCCGCCGGAAATAGCTGCGAGTAACATAAATTAGTTTCCCCCTTTGTTTAGTTTTCATTTATTGTTGCATTTGCTTTTTCTACGACGAGTTTTACGCCGCGGATTTCTTTGACAATAACGCGTGTATTCGGCTCAATAATAATGTCATCGTCCGAAGATACAGCGGTCCATTCCTGACCGTTTAAAACGGCGGAACCATAGCCTTCTGCATTGTTGATAACAGAAGTAGTTTTTGCGGTCTGACCGATAAGCTCTTCCACATTGGTCTTAATGAAATGCTTCTGAGCGTACTTCTGGGCAACCGGTTTGGTAAAGAATAACAGTGCCAGTGAAACGATAACAAACACGGTGAACTGAACTGGAAATCCAAATCCGAGCAGTGCACACAGATATGCAGCTCCGGCACCGATAGCAAACCAGATTGTCGTCAGGTTTAAGGTAATTGCCTCTACTATAACTAATATAATAAACGCAATGAGCCAGCCGATAGTTTCCATAAAATCACTCCTTTACAGTTTGCTTTTGTATATACACAGTATAGCATAATCTTTGGAAAAAAGCACAGCAATGTCATAAACGAGGGTGATTTTTGTAATAATTGCGGTTTATCAAACGGATATCTGCAATCCGCGTTGCGGCAATGAGGTTAAATTACAGAGTACAGAATGATACGGAGTGAAAAGGTACTTTCATTCCATACTGTTTCCATACTTCCGATATTGTCCAGCAATTCTTCCATAATAGACAGGCCGTAACCATGATGGGCAGCATTCTCCTTACGCGTGAGCAATTTCCCTTTGCTGCTTGAATACAGAGTGCCGTCATATGGATTGATAATCTCAATAAAAAGATTTTTCTTTTCTATCTGCATGGATATCGTAATGCAGCGGTCTTTTTCAGGCACACGAAGGCATGCTTCAATGGCATTATCCAGAGCATTGCCCAGCAGACCACACAGGCGGATATCACTGATGTCCAGCCGCGTAGGGATACCGAGATTAAGCTGAAAACGGATGTTATCTGCCTGCGCAGAGGAAATCCGGTAGTTGATAACTGCATCGACAACGATATTTCCAGTGTGGGCAGTAAGCGCCTGAGGCGCCGTTTCATACATCTGCGGAAGATAAGCGAGGATGCTCTCGGTATCTCCTTTCCTGGCAAGCGCTTCGAGGAGGATGTAGTTGTTTTTAAGCTCGTGTCTCATCTTGCGGGTTTCTGCCTGGCTGCGGGAAATTTCCTGATACTGTTTTGAGTAATATTCCAGTTGACGCTCATAGAGTGCTTCCTTGACACGGTTGTCAGTCCTTTCCTGAACCTTATTGTACAGATTAAAGAGAATAGCACTGCACAATAAAATGGCGGCAACAGCAGCGGCAGATACAATGCGCATGGCAGGAGTGCCGGTAAGTACATGGTAGTACAGCAGGTTCAGCAGCAGCCAGAGAAAGGTCCAGGCAAAGAGGAACAGGATGCATTGCCTGCGCTGATGTCTCAGAAACAGGGAAAAATATCCGTATCCAAGAAATAAATAAAAAAAATTAATAATGAGAAACAGGAGGATTTCTTCTGCATACATGTTTATTCCTCCCTTCTGAAATAATGCCAGAATTCATTGCGGAGACGCGGCCGGTTTTTCTCGCTGATGCTGAGAATCGTTCCGTCTGTCAGCGCCAGACGCTCGTACTGGAAGGACTCAACATTGTCGAGGTTTACCAGATATGCCTTGTGTATGCGGACAAACCGGAAATCCCTGAGTTTTTCTTCAATATTATTCAGTTTATCATAGAATTCGTATGAATGCTGGAGTGTATGGAGAATCACTTTCCTGCCCGAGCTTTCAAAGTAAAGGATATCCCTGCAGAAAATCTTCGTCAGATTTTTCCCAGAACGGAAGCAGAAGAAATTATTCTGCATGGCAACAATCCGCTTCTGTGCCTGAAAGAATACCGTACAGAATTCATCATACGGAACTGGCTTTTTCAGAAAACGGAACGGCTCTGCCTCAAAAAGCTGGCGCAGGTATTCATCATGGCTGGAAATATAGACAATCAGCACATGGTAATCCAATTCTCTGATATGCCGTGCGGTTGCGATACCATCCATCCCGTCCATTTCGATATCAAGAAAAATCAAATCGAAGCTGTTGCCATTTCGGTATTCATTCACCAGGGCGCCTCCGGACAGAAATACGGAGGTTTCCAGTTCTTCGCGATATTCTGTGGAGATTTTTTCCAGATAGGTCTGCGTTGTTCCGGTAAATGCAATATCATCATCACAGACAGCGATTTTAATCATAAATGCTTCACCTCTCTATCAGTATACGGAAAAAAAGTAGGATTATCAACTGTACTTTATGCGCAGTCACAATCTTTTCTTGTTTTCTTAGCGGTTTGGTGGTATGATGGAAGATAGAACACGCTTAATAGTCACAGTTCCTGAGGAGAAGTGAGGAAGGCATGAAGAAAAAGATAAGATTAAAGGGTCAGCTGAGAACCTATTTGAAATGGCCAATCTGGCTGACTGTACTTTTGCTGGCGGCAGCTGTCTGCATTTTTTATATAGATATCCGGTGCGGTATTATTATGACCGGAATTACCGTTCTCTATTTTGTCATTGCCATGGTTATGTACTGGAAGAACCGGCCGGGTATTATGAATGAGCTGGTATCCTTTGCTACGGAGTACGCGCAGGTACAGAAGAAGTTCTTGTATAATCTGGAGCTTCCGTATGGTCTGCTGGATGATCAGGGCAGGATTCTGTGGGCAAATGAACGATTGATAGAGGTTCTGCTGCGCGACAAGTATAAGAAGAAAATGATTACTACCTTTTTTCCGGAGATTAAGAAATCCTTTTTCCAGTCCGAGGAAGAGGAGATGTCGGTGGAAGCAGTCTATGACGAGAAGAATTACCGTCTGATGCTGCGCAAGATTGCCATGAATGACATCGTTGAGGCCGGATCTCTGCTGGATTATCCTGAGGACGGCGTCTACCTGGTTGCCTTTTACATG
>JAGANQ010000035.1 GCA_017624115.1 Lachnospiraceae bacterium | reverse complement strand
CAATTCATTTTAGATACCTCTCTGTTCAATAAGATTTTTTACTAACCGTGCAAAGTCAGTAATCTTATTTTACACTGAGGTATTTTTTTCTCAACCTTCTTTCTTGGAATTCCCTATATTTGAATTATACAGGAAGCTCCTGATTCGAATAATCGATTTCAATAAGTCTGTGGTCTTTGATGTACTCAGACAAACTCCTTATCGCTGGCATCAGATGCTTTCCGTGCCTTGGAGGAACATAATACAGATTTTCCCTGGCAATGATTTTCTTCACAAGCGCCTTGTCCTCATCTGCCACAAGCTCCATTATTTTTGACAGAAGCTCATCCTTTTCCTCTTTGCAGAAGGCTCTGCTTTCCAGCAGTATCTTGCTGATTGCCAGAGCTTCCTCCTCACTGAAAAATCCCCTGTAGCCTTTTTCCAGATGATACCTCTTATTCCCCTCATCAATCAGAATTTTGTCCGGGTTTTCATAATTATTTTTTTCGCAATAATAGTTTTTAAAAAATTCTACATCCCTGTCATATGTCTTATAAGTTAACCCATAGCTCTCCTTGTACATCTGACTGCTGATTGTTTTTCCCTCGTTCAGCTCGTCATACACCTGTAACAACCGATGTGCCTGAGCATAGCGATTTACCTCTTTGTTATCCATCCCTGCTCCTCCTCTTCTGTTCGTTTCTACTTTGCATGGTAATCAAACTGCATTTTTCCCTGATGCC
Organism: Lachnospiraceae bacterium; assembly: GCA_017624115.1. Lineage (GTDB taxonomy): Bacteria > Bacillota > Clostridia > Lachnospirales > Lachnospiraceae > RGIG8607. The sequence goes on along the minus strand of JAGANQ010000035.1, from coordinate 40,561 downwards.
TGATCTATTCTGACTCAAGCGTCCCATTTCATTATACAAATGCACATGGACATATATTGGGATTTTCAAAATTTTTCCTGTATACACTATCATTTTAGAGTTTATGACTCTAAAAGTCAATTCTATTTTCTATTTTCTTTATACTAATAGTGAGGTGTTGCCTATGAAATATAACGAGCGTATACGTGAGATTCGTGAGGACCGCAATCTGACGCAGCAGAAGGTCGCCGACCTGCTCCACGTAGGCCAGCGCACCTATTGCGATTATGAAAGCGGCAAGACTAGAATTCCCATCGAAAGTATTTTGATTCTTGCCAAATTCTATGATGTTTCCGTAGATTACATTACGGGTGCCAGCAATGATAAAGCAGAATATCCGCGAAACAGTGCCCCACACTAGTCTCTCAGATATTCAGCTACCAGAACCACTCTGATTCTGCCGGGTATCATACATCCTCTTACACTCAGAAGATAGTTACTGTCAAGCCCGGCAGTTTTTCTGGCACATCTGACTGCTGCCTTTTCATTCCTGCACAATTTATTGATACCGGCAATCACAATCACTCTGTCTGCTCCGAATGTCATTGCGGCTATTCGGCTTCCCGTTTTTTCAGTCAGCACAAATGTCCCATCAACGCTTATGGCATGCACCTCTGTAATATATACATTACTTTGTGACATCTGTTCCAACTGTCGGCATCGTTCCTCAATGGATGCCTCTCTGGTCTGCTCTATATACTGATATTCTCCCTCTCTCAGCTTTTCTGTAAGTCCCCACTCCCTCAAAGTCCGGGATTCTTTACAGGCTACAGTTTCATTTTCTGGAATCAGTGACAATATTCTTTCCACTGCCTCCTGCGCATTTGCATATATCTCAACCTGCAGCTTCCTTCTTTCCATTACCTCTGCCATTTTCTGCGCCCTGCACAAAAAACGCTCTTTTGTCCTTCTGCTATATTTATCCATTGTACTGTATACCTCCTGTCTCTTATTAGTATAGCATCCGGGCTGGACACGAGAGGTCCTGGAAGAAAAAATCCTGCTTTGCAGGATTCTCCGCCTGCGGTGGGTCGCCATGGCGACATAATTCCGCTGCGCCGCAGTGCGTTCCTGCCCGGAGGGCTTTTTTTGTAATAGGAAATTCTATCGGAATTTCCTATTACAAAAAAAAATCGCTGTACACAGCCATTCAGCCGCGCACAGCGATTCTCTCTGCTCTCTTCAATTATAAAACCGGCTATGACTTATAAGCCATATCAAAGGCCGGTGACATATCTTCAATCTCGCTTCTGGAAAGTCCATATTGTTTCGCAAGCTTTCTCCAATTACTCTCTACAATATCCTTTATATTATTAAGTTCTTCTATCGCTTGCGGCTGAGAAAGATTAAATAATTTTGATACCGATAAGGCCAAATTAAAATCTATAAGATTACTTTCCGAGTCTACATTAAGTGACAGGGTATCTCCATAAATATTGGGATTCACATCGTATACAGGAGATAACATCCAACCTTCCGTACCCATAATAAATCCATGGTTACGTAAATGATCATCCGTATTGGAAACCGCCATATTGAACACGATTCTGCGCCATAGCTCATGTATATCCTTTTTAGGAGCCATACTACTTTGTCTGATAACAGATGCGATATCTAAATAACCGGCTCCATCCGTTTTTCCGAGAAGTGTCATTGCGGATGCAAAATGAATTCTTTTTGATCCATCTCTATCAAATCGCTTAGTTAAAAAGGTACTTCCTGATTTTGAAAATTTCTCCAATTTTGCTTCCGGCACATTTAGGTTACACATTACCGCCAAATCATGAGTTACCATTTCCCATGCACCAACATCAGTTTCATCATTCTTGGATGGAAATTTTGCAATCCAAAGTGAACCATCCGGTGCAAGCACAGAAGCCTTCGGTCTTGCTCCACCTAATGAAGAACCTGGTGCTACCAATTGCTTTAACCACTTTTCCTCCATCCCATCATCATTCTTTTCAAATGCCAAAGATGCTGATTCAAGCTTTCGAAGAGTCATCCATGGTGGCGTCGCCAGTTCTTTATCATCTGATAAAAATGACCCATCTTTTTTTATGGAAAATCTTAGTCCCCCCATTCTTGTCTCATCATAAACTCCAAGAAGGTAATCTATTTCTGTAAGCGTCCTAGGCTTTCTCTCTTCTTTCTTGGCAATAATCGCTTCTCGTCTTTTCATCAAAAGACGTCCCCATCTGTCAGGACAGGAATCCGCAAAAGCACCAAACATAGGTTTATCAGCCGGTGCATACTGACGCCCTTTAAACAATCCTATATCCGGATCTAACATGGTATTGTTGCTCAGCTTCTTCAACCACTCATCCGCATACTCAAATGAAATTACCTGCTTACCTCTTCCACCATCCGCATATATAGTGCCAACAAACGAAGGAATATCTGTCTTCCAGTTTTCATATACATAAATTTCATTTACATTGTCCATCTATTACTTACTCCTCTTCGCTCTTTTCGGAGTCGTCAAATTCAAATCCTGTATTCTCCTTCCAAATTCGTCATTCTTTGCAATTAATTCCAAATCTTTATCCATTCCGCCTAATGCATGCAATACTGCAGCATAAGTTCCAATCGCAACTGTTGATGTCCCTTTTTCTACTGCCCAAAGTGTTGCTCTGCTGATTCCTGCTCTTTCAGCAACCAATTCGGTAGAAAGATTACGACGAAGTCTCGCCATTTTTATCTGCTCACCCATTGTTTCTAAGACTTTTTGTGTGTCCGGCATTATCACTACTGTTTTTTTGCTCATATTTGCCACCTTCTAATGTTTAATATAATAAACTATTTATTTAATTTTGTCAATTTTATTAAACATAATCAATGTTGATGCGGCAATTACGCATCAGATAAATGCAATCAGTATAAAACTGTCATACCTGTTCCCCGACAATCTCCACCTGGCACATCTTCATCGCACTAAGTGCATTTCTATGGCTCTCCGGTGTCACCCCTGCACAGCAGGAGGCATCCACACTCACCGGAAGCTCCGTGAAAAATGCTTTCAGCAGCAGTGCATTGGAAATCACACAGATATCCGTGCAAAGTCCAATCAGCTCGATTCCTTCCAGTCCGTCCGGGTACGTTTTCTTAAGATACGTAGGAAGCTCCTCGGAGCCAAATGTCAGCTTGTCGATTCCCACCGCATTTTTCTCATCGCACGCCTTCTGCACTTCCTCCTGAAGCTGATATCCGGCAGTTCCTTTGATACAGTGAGGAACCGGCAGCTTCCTTCCCTCCTGCGTATCCATATAATTCTCAAAATGCGTGTCCCTCGTAAACACCACATCACCGTCAAAGCTTTTGATTTTCTCCACTACCTTCGGCACAATCGCCTGTGCCTCCGCTGTTCCCAGCGCACCGTCAATAAAATCATTCTGCATATCCACTACAAGTAAAAGCTTCATCTTTCTTATTCCTCGTATAATAAGTGTATAACCAGTAGAAAATGATGGTTATGCACTTATCCTTTCTATAGATTTATAGATGATCTGAGACACCTGGGATAACCCCTTTCCATCTCATCTACATTGGTTATTAGTTTCATAGGTTATTCTGTGGTATGATATCAGCAGAGTCTGATGTCTAGAGGCACTGCTTTTAGTCCTTTCAGCCCGGTCTCCGGTGCCTGCTTATGGAGCTTGCAGCCTGAATCATATGTCACATTCCGCTTACACAGATGTTTCATCCCCTGGCGTACAGCACCAGCAAAAGAGCTGCCAGGGTGCATGCTTATTACGCGAGGTTTCGGTCAGCATATGATTCCCAGGATAAACCTTTAACTTCAGGTTCCAAGAATACTTAATCGGAAAGGCGGGTGATATCATGTTAAAGATTAACCCATTATCTACGCTTTACGTCGGTATTGACGTCAGTTCAAGATCCAACTATGTTTGTGCTTTGGATTTTTACAAAAATAAATACATAAACTCTTCTTTTGCTAACAATCAGCCTGGTGCTGAGGAATTAGCCAAGAAGATACTTGAGTGTTTAAAAAAACACCCTGAACTTAATACGATTGTTGCTGCTTTAGAGTCTACCTCTGTTTACAGCATCCACATCGCAAACTTTCTATCTTCCTGCGAAGAACTGATGCATTTTAAACCTTATGTTTTTGTGCTCAATCCCAAGTGCACAGCTAATTACAAAAAGTCTTATATCGGATTAGGTAAGTCTGATCCCATTGATGCCTTTGTTATTGCCGATTATGCACGTGCAGGAAACATTGAAACAGAGCCTTGGCGTGGAAGCCAGTTCTTGGCTCTTAAACGCCTCACAAGGCATCGTCTGCATCTTGTTGAATGTATGACCAGAGAGAAAACCTATCTGGTTTCCAACCTGTATCTGAAGTTTAGTGAACTACAGATGTTGGAAGGTGACGACCAGCCTTTCTGCGATATTTACGGAGCAACTTCTTCCGGTGTATTGACGGAATACTTATCTCCTGAAGAGATTATTGATTCATCAGAAGAAGATCTCATAAGTTTTCTTGCAGAGAAAAGTCGCAATCGTATTAAAGACATTAGCAAGACTGCAGAATTACTTAAGAAAGCAGCCCGAGATTCTTATCGCTTAGATAAGGCTCTTTATGAACCGTTAAATGTATCTATCGCCAGCTCTTTCAACTGCATTGAAACTTTTAAGAAAGAAATCAAGCTTTTAGATACTGCCATCGAAAAAGAAATCAAAGGATTAAAACCTAATGCTTTCATTATTCTTCAATCCATAGATGGCATTGGTCCTGTATTTGCAGGTGGCATTGTAGCTGAAATAGGCGACATTTCTGCTTTCCATTCATCTGATGCTCTTGCTAAGTATGCCGGGCTCATGTGGAAATCAAACCAATCAGGTGATTTCGATGGAGAAGACACTCCAATGAGCAAAGCCGATAATCGTTATCTCAGATACTATCTTGGCGAAGCTGCCAACAGTATGAGAAAACATAATGTTGAGTACGGAGCGTACTATAGAAAGAAGTACAACGAAGTTCCGAAACACCAACACAAAAGAGCACTCGCGCTGACTTCACGTAAATTCGTTCGCTTGGTTTATGGATTGCTGGCCAGAAACCAACTGTACTCCGGCGTATCGCTGGATACATCAATTAAAGAGGCTAAATAATCGAACTTATGTTTTGCATTAAGCATAGGTCTATTAAAGTTACCCTTTTTTCTGAAATCCATATCAAAATCTTTTCAAAAATCAGCTTGACATATCACCAGATTGCTCCTGTATTCCATTCCTTATTTTATAGAAACATTGCCATATACAGTGGAAACGTCTCCACTGTTTCATTACCCGACACATTCTGTGTTGATAACTTTATTCCATGCTTTACCCCATAATTTTTAATAATTGCCGTCATAGACTTTGATGCTGCCTTTTCTGCCGATTTTACTTCTACCGCAGTTGCTGTTTTCTGATAGCGGATAAAAAAATCTATTTCAATCTGAGAATTTTTTTCATAGTAATAAAGCTTCTTTCCATTTTTGGCAAGTATATCAGCAATAATATTCTCATATACTGCACCCTTATAAATTCCCAGATTACCGTCTATAATATCCTCCGCAGCTCCTTCATCCAGCATAGCCATCAATAATCCTGTATCTCTCATATATACCTTAAATGCGTCACTGCGTGCATTTGCTTCCAGCGGTAATGCCGGCTCTGAAAGATTATAGCAGAAATTGATAATTCCTGCATCGTACAGCCACATCAGGCTTCCACCATATTTCCGGTTTGTTGCCTTCGGCTCCACCAGACTATACCGAAACTTTTTGTAATCCTTCGCCAAATGCTTTGGTATTGATAAAAAACATGCCCGCGCTTTTGTTTTCTCTGCACCCTCCGCATATTTTGCAATATCATCTGTATAATCAGTCAGAATTCCCTTCTGTATCTGATATACCTTCGCAAAATTATGAGAATTCACAAACTCCTGCACGACACGGGGCATACCACCCACTACAATATATTCCCGGAACAGCTCCAGCATCCTCTGGTGCATTGCTTCCGGAACGGGACTTCTTTTCCCAAAATATTCTCTGATATCTTCTATGGACTCTTCCCTTACATCATTTGCCCATAGGAATTCCTCAAAATCCATAGAATACATTTCCAGATAATCCACATAGCCAACCGGATAAGACGGAACCTCCTTATAATGAATTCCCAGCATAGAGCCGGAAGCGACCACATCAAACCTTCCGTCTATCGCCAAAAATTTAAGCGCCGTGCGCGCTCTCGGGCAATTCTGTATCTCGTCAAGAAAAAGTATCGTCTCATGCGGCTCCAGCTCTGCCCCACGCACACGCAGCGATATCTGCTTAATCAGAGTATCCACATCCAAATCGCCATCAAATATCGTCTGATATGCCGGATTTTCATCAAAATTAATATAAGTATAATATTTATAATTTTCTCTGGCAAACTTGTCAATAATATATGTTTTTCCTACCTGTCTGGCACCTTTTACCAGAAGGCACTTCTTATCATGCTTTTCTTTCCAGTCCATCAGCTCTCGTTCAATTTTCCTTTTCAGCATAAGACACCTCCACGATACCTGACATTTTCATCTCTATATTCTCATGTTTTTCCCCGAAAGTCAATCTATTATACACATTTTCCAGCCGACTTTCATATATAGAATACATATTTTCCAGCCGACTTTTCTATTCCAATCGCATATTATCCTGTTGATATTTTTGTCTCATATACATATTTTCCCATAAACATTATAAAAGCTATCGCCTAAGCGACAGCTTTTTCAAATTTATACCTATTCCTTCACCGGCACAAACTTCGCCTGATTCATCAACGGATGCTCCAGCCTTATTGCTCCAGGCTGTGGACATACCATCACGCACGCACCGCAGTAATAGCATTCTCCCGGGTACATCACGACCGGTGTCTGACCTTTTTCCTTTGCAGGCATCAGAATATCGCACTGACACACCGACACGCAGCGGTTGCAGCCGATACAGCGTGACCCATCATAATAAATCGGCTGCGTACTGCAGGGAACCGGCTCTACATAAAATTCAATCTTATCCACGTTCTGCCACCTCCCTGATATAATCCTGATTGCGCTTCTCGTACTCCTCCTTCAGATTTCCAAAGAAATTAAGCGGAACAAAACGCTTCAGCACCTCGCTATTTTCCTGACGTATTACAATATGCTTTCTGTCAGCCACAGCCTCCTCAGCCGGATAATCGCTGCGCTTAAAGCAAAGCGGCTCTGAGCTTGCTTCTCTTGACAGGCACGCATGCAGCACCATCTGGGAAACCGTCAGAATATCCAGAACCTCGTGTGTACGCATCAGATCATGCGGATTCCTGCAGGAAAGTTTCGGTACGATATCCGTTTCAAAGCTGTGCAATAAATCCAGCCCTTCCTTTAATAATGCCTCGCACTTGATGCCCCCACAATAATTCTGCATCGCCTTGGAAATCGCCATGTTAAGCTCCTTCCAGCTCATACCGTTTTCTACATATAACGGTGCATACAGCCGCTTCTTTTCTGCCTCTGCATCCTCTCTGTCATACTCCATAAGCTCCGACTTCGCCGCAAAAGCCGCCGCTTTTCTGCCGGCATAATAACCAGTCGCACAGGCAAATCCGGCGCAGTCCGAAGCGTAGAGCTGGTCGCCTCCGGCATAGATACCCTCAATATTGGTCTGCAAATCCCAGTCGTGCATGATTCCGCCCGGTGCACCGAAGAACTGTCTCTCCTGCTCAAGGAAATTCGCGGACTGCCAGCCTGTACCATAGCTTTGCAGCATATCCTTTTTCGGGTCAAAGCCACGATCTGTATAATTTTTCAGAACCGGTATCTTCGTCTTGCCTTCCTCGCCGACCATCATACCCCAGATTACCCGGCGCTCCTCGTCCGGCATACGGCTTAAATCCGCATAGAACGGAAGCTGATAGCCTCTCTTCATCAGCTCCTCGAAATCCAGTGTTTCCGGTCCGCGGTACTCATATTTTGGATTGTCAATCACACCGCCCTTTAAGAAAAATTTCTGTCCTTCTGCCGGATAGTAACGCTCCAGCACCGTTTTAAGCTCCCTGCCGTCACGGTCTACATATGGAATCTCCACGCCTCTGGCATCTACCATCGTTGCCGCATACCAGGTATTATGATTATTTCCGGCACCGTATGGCGGGAAGCTTCTGCCTGCAGCCGAGAATTCGGCGCGGACAGATTTCTCCATCATCGTAAATTCCATTCCGCTTCTCCAGCCCATAGCATGACCGCTTCCGATGCTCTGCATCGGACGGAATTCACATAAGCCCACCATATCCGGGTTAAACAGCCACACTCTCGCTGGACGTGACATCGCAAGCACCGTTGCTTTCGCACGGAAAATGTAAAATCTTCCGGTATGTACATTCATACCCATAGCTCCGATTCCGCGCTTTTTTCCATCCACCATCGCTGTCAGCAGTCCGGTTGCCTCTGTTCTGTCATAGATTTTCACGCCGAGACGCTTAAGCTCCTTTAAAAGTGCCGGCTTGAAGGTGGAACCCCAGACACGCAGAGTGAATTTATTCTTATAATCATAGGCGAACATCAGCTTCGTCTCTTCATCGCGGAATGCTGCACCCTTGAATTCATCCTCTGTATCACGTACCTTGCCTCCAAACGATTCCATATCGAGCAGACGGTCATAACCCTCTCTGCACTCGATATAATGTGCGATTCCGTTACTGTACCAGTCCTGCTCATCGACATAGGCCTGTGCGATTTCCTCCGGTGTCACCTGAGAACACGGATTTGTACATGCAGACTCCCAATGGTCAAAGCCGGTTCCCGCCGAACCACTTCTCTCTGTGGCACCCTTTTCTACCAGAACAACGGACTGTCCCTTTCTCGCCGCCGCGATTGCTGCGTAACAGCCTGCCAGTCCTCCGCCAAGGACTACCACATCACTTGTTACTACCTCTTCCTCCCCTGCCTCATTGGCATAGGGCCAGCTATATGTATGTTCCATCTTTCCTCTCATTCTGCCGTTTCCACGGCTGCACATCATTTTTCTTAAATCTGATTACAAGCCACGAAGTGTCCTGCTGACACCTCACGAAGAAGAATCTCACCGCTCCTGCAGCTCTCCTTCGCAAACGGGCATCTCGCCGCAAAACGGCAGCCTGGCTTCGGATTAACCGGGCTCGTAACCTCACCCTGCAAAAGCTCCCTGCGCTTATGGCAGGATTCCACACTCGGAATCGGAATTGCCGCCAGCAGCGCCTTTGTATACGGATGCAGCGGATTTTCAAAAATCTCATCTGCCGGTGCTCGTTCCACGCATTTTCCAAGATACATCACCATGATTTCATCAGAAATATGCTTTACTACAGATAAATCATGCGTGATAAACAGATAGGTAAGCTTCCTCTCCTCCTGCAAATCCATCAAAAGATTCAGAATCTGTGCCTGAATAGACACATCCAGTGCTGACACCGGCTCATCACAGACAATAAACTCCGGCTCCAGCACGAGCGCTCTGGCAATACCGATACGCTGTCTTCTTCCTCCGTCCAGCTCATGCGGGTATGCCATCGACAGCCGCTCTGCCAGACCTACTGTCTCCATTGCCTCTGACACACGCTGCTCCAGCTCCTTCTTATTCTTACACACCTTATTCACAATCAATGGCTCCGCAATCAGCTGTCTGACGGTCATACGGCCGTTTAAGCTGGAATACGGATCCTGAAAAATCATCTGCATCTTCGGTCGAAGCCGCTTGCGTTCCTTCTTTCCGGCTGTCACTAAATCCTTCCCGTGGAATAAAATTTTACCCTCCGTCGGCTCATTGAGACAGAGAATCGTTCTTCCAAGCGTTGATTTTCCGCAGCCGGACTCTCCTACCACACCAAGCGTCTTTCCCTGCTCTATCTGAAAGCTCACATCATCTACCGCATGAAGCTTTCCGGCAGGAGTCTGGAAATATTTCTTCAGATGACGAATCTCCAGCATCTTATCTTCCATCTTCTCCCGCCTCCTTTCTGTTCTCGCTCACAGCCTTCTGCATACCGGCATCATACAGATGGCAGCGAATCTGGTGTCCGTTGTTCTCATATACAGCAGGCTTTTTCTTCATGCAGATCTCCATACACCGCTTGCATCTCGGTGAGAAGCTGCAGCCCTCCGGCAGATTTGTCGGGTCAGGCATTAAGCCTTCAATCGGGTGCAGCCTTCTCGCATTTTCCTTAAGATTCGGAATCGAGCCGAACAGTCCCACCGTATACGGATGGTGCTCATCACCCTCAAAAATATCATACAACGTACCGTACTCTACCATTTCTCCGGCATAAATAATGCCCACCTTGTCACAGGTTTCCGCCACAACTCCAAGGTCGTGGGTAATCATAATGACAGAAGTACCATATTTTCTCTGTAAATCACAAATCATGGACAAAATCTGAGCCTGAATCGTCACGTCAAGTGCCGTTGTCGGCTCATCGGCAATCAGCAGATCCGGGTTGCAGACCAGTGCAATAGCAATTACCACACGCTGACGCATTCCGCCTGAAAACTGGTATGGATAATCCTTTTTTCTTTCCTTCGGGATTCCTACAAGCTCCAGCGTTTCCTCCACTCTCGCCTCAATTTCCTTCTGCGTATAGCCGTCCGTATTATGCAGAATCAATGCCTCTGCAATCTGCTCTCCTACTGTCAGCACCGGATTCAACGCTGTCATCGGATCCTGAAAAATCATGGAAATCTTATCTCCGCGGATATGCTGCATTTCCCTCTCACTTAAGGCAAGCAGGTCATTTTCCTGAAATTCAATCCGTCCGCTTCTCACGCGCGCGGTACGCTCCGGCAGAAGTCCCATGATACTAAGCGCCGTTGTCGTCTTACCGGCGCCTGTCTCCCCTACCAGTCCCAGTGTCTCGCCCTTCTCTATCGAAAAGCTGATATCATTCACGGCATGTACTACCTCTATGTCCGTCTCATATGATACGGACAGATTTTCTATCTTCAATACCATAGTCCTGCCTCCTTAATCCTTCAATTTCGGGTCCAGTGCATCCGTCAGTCCGTCTCCAACCAGATTAAAGGAAAGCGAGGACAACATGATGAACATACCCGGAAACAGCAAAAGATACGGTGAAGTAAACATATATTGCTGAGCACTCGACAGCAGCGCACCCCATTCCGGTGACGGCGGCTGGATACCCATGCCGATAAAGCTTAAGCCTGCTGCCGACAGAATCATATCCGAGATTGCCATCGTTGTATTGACAATAATCGGCCCCATGGCATTCGGAAGCACATAGCGGAAAATAATTCTCGCATGAGAGGTGCCGTAAGACCTCGCCGCCTCCACATAATCCTGCTCTGCCACGGTCAGCACCAGAGAGCGAATCAGCCGCACATTGCCCGGGATGCAGGAGACCGTAATTGCTATAATCAGATTTCTCATGCTGGTGCCAAGTGCTGCTACCACGGCAAGTGAAAGTAAAATCGGCGGTACGCACATAAATACATCGATAATACGACAGATAACCGTATCTACCACACCGCCGAAATATCCGGCGCTTGCTCCCAGTACCGCGCCAATTACCAGTGCCATCAGGCTGGTTGCCACGCCAATGAACAGCGAATACCTGGAACCATGAATCACTCTGGCAAATAAATCCCTGCCGTACTCATCTGTCCCGAAAAAATGCTTCAAGCTCGGTCCCTGCAGCCGTTCTGCACCTATCTGGTCGATACATTTCGAATACGGCACAATCAAATCCGCAAAAACTGCCAGAAAGAGAATAATGACAAGAATAACAAGTCCGACCATTGCCGCTTTATTCTTCTTATAGCGCCGCCAGATTTCCGATAGCTGGGAATTTCTCTTCTTTCCTGCATTACTCATGGCTCTTTCCTCCGTTCCTGTATTTCGCTTTGATTCTTGGGTCAATAAAGGCATACAGCAAATCGACAATCAGGATAATCAGACTGAACAACGTCGCCAGAAACAGCGTTGCACCCATGACGGTCGGAATGTCCTTCTGACGGATTGCAGTCGTAATCAGCGTTCCCATACCCGGCATCGCAAATACTGTCTCAGCAATAATCGCACCGCCAAGTGACGCACCAAAGCTTGTTCCAAGTGTAGTAATAACCGGTATCATGGCATTTCTCAGAGCATGTCTTACGATAATGCGCTTCTCAGATGCCCCCTTTGCCTTTGCGGTTCTGATGTACTCCTGTCGAATCGTTTCCAGCATCGCTGACCTCGTAAGACGGAGAAGTCCCGCTGCCGAGGTCATAGATACTGTAATCGTCGGCAGAATAAAATGTCTGAGACTCCCTGCCCCATACGGCGGCAGCCAGCCAAGCTTTAACGAGAACAGCATCAGCAGCATAAGTCCCAGCCAGAAGCCCGGTATACATGCAAAAATCAAAGCTGTAATGACACATACATGGTCAAGCACGGAATACTGGCGCACTGCCGACAGAATGCCCAGGCTGATGCCGATAACAGAAGACACCGACATTGAGAAAATCGTGAGCTTCAGGGTATTGGGGAAGCGTGCCAGAATACTGTCGATAACCGGCTCCCTGCTCTGATAAGAAGTGCCAAGATCAAAGTGAAATATAATATCACCAATGTAATTAAAAAATCGGATAAAAAACGGCCTGTCATAGCCGAGCTGCGCATTCAGTGAAGCGATATCCTCCGGCTTTGCCGTGATGCCAAGGATAATCGTTCCCGGGTCTCCCGGTGTCAGGGAGAGAATGGCGAATACAAGAAATGCAACTCCAAGCAGTACTGGAATCATATATAACAGTCTTTTTACGACGAACTTAACCATGCGGTCAGCCCCTTTCTTTACAAGATGTTGGGGTCAAAAGGTATTTTGACCCTAGTATCTTTACAACTAAAAAGAGGAAACGGAACTATTGAATTTTGCAACAGTCCCGCCTCCTCCTGTGTTATCTCATATCTGATTGCGTCTGCCAGGTCTACCAGCTGAAATCATAAATAGAATACAGACCTTCAAATGGAATCTCCGGGCACTTTAATGCAGAATTATAAGCATACAGGTTAAGCGGATTGCCTAGGATTGCATATACTGCTTCGTCCTGTGCCTTGGTAAATATCTGATTAAAGATTGCCGCACGCTTGTCGGTATCTGTCTCTGCCTGTGCCTGACGGAATAACTCATCCATCTGTGCGTCAGAATATCTTGCATTGTTGGCAGTTCCGATATAATCAGATGTCAATGCCATCTCAAGCATCTGTGTGTCGCCCTCTAATGTCATATTCAGTGCAGTGATACTGTAGTTTCCGCTTGTCAGCTCACCGATATAAGCATTAAATTCCTTTACTGCGATTGTTACATTTAAACCAACCGCCTTCAAATCATTCTGAATTACAGTCGCAAGGTTGGAATATTTCTCCGCTACCAGAAGCTCTCCTAAATCATATGGTGTGGCAATACCTGCCTCTGCAAGAAGTGATTTTGCCTTCTCCGGGTCATAGGTGTACTGGAACTGCTCATCGCTGTAGCCAAACCGTGATTTGGAACAAATATTGGAATTTACCTCTGCCTCTCCATCAAAACATACCTGTACCAGATTCTCACGGTTGATAGCGTAATTGATTGCCTGACGTACCTTTACATTATCGAAAGGTGCCTTCTCTGTATTCATAGAAACATAAGCGAAGCCTGATGTAGAAACCTCGGCAATCGTAATGTTCTTATCCGCCTGAAGCTGAGTCATGCTGGAGGACTGGATATTTGCGAAATGTACATCACCGGTCTGCAATGCAATTGCCATCGTAGACTGATCAGGAATGACCTCAAAGGTTACCTTCTTGATAGATGCCTCGCCGCGGTAATACTTGTCATATGCTTCAAGTGTGATATTGCTTCCCTTATTTCTTCCAACATACTTGTATGGGCCGCTTCCTACCGGAGTATTGGCAAATTCCTCTGCAGACTTCTCATAATATGCTTTGGAAGCGATATGTACAGAACAGATACCCAGCATAAACGGGGAATATGGATTTTCCAGATGGCAGACTACTGTATAATCATCCGGTGTATCCACGCTCTTAAGACCTGTTACCTGAGAACCCTGATATTCAGAATTCATATACATTTCCAGAGAGAATTTGACATCCGATGCTGTAAGCTTTGTGCCGTCATGGAAGGTTACATCCTTTCTTAAGCGGAAGGTATAATCCATATTGTCTGCACTGATTTCATAGGATTCTGCTATTCTCGGCTCCGGCTCATGTGCTCCGTCCGGATTCATATACATCAGTGTGTCATAAACCTGATTAAGCACGTCCATCTCAACAGTTGTAGAAAAATCTGCCGGATGTAAGGTATCGACGTCTGCGTCTACCGCGATGACAAGGTCTGTCTTTCCTGAGTTCTGGCTTCCAACATCTGTAGAACTCTTTCCACAGGCTGTCATGGAAATTACCATGCACAATGCAAGAAGCACTGCAAGTGTTTTTTTCATAAGTATTTCTCCCTTCTTACTGCCATTTTTTAATATATTGTTTATATGATACCGGCGCTGCCGCAAAATTATTATTTTAAGCTTCAGCAGCTCCCTGATATTTAAAACTGAAACACATGCCTGGAAATGGCTGTGCACAAATCAACGCCTGCCTCAATATCCTTCTTTGAGGCTACTGCGCTCTGGCTGTGCGGATAACGCGTCACTACCACAATTCCTCCGGCTCTCACACCAAGCCCCGACAGATTCATGCTGGAAGCATCTGTACCGCCCTTGTCAATAACCTCCCGCTGGTATTTGATATGATTTTCCTCACAGCACTCAACCATGGCAGACACGACATCTTCATCACATACAACGGACGGGTCAGAAAATTTAATCGCAATTCCCTCGTCCACGGTATTGCTTCCTTCCAGGTCACAGGGATAATCGTGTGCCGGTGTAATATCAACCGCAATACCGATATCCGGCTGAATTCTCGCCGCTGCCGGCTTGCTTCCGCGGCAGCCAAGCTCCTCCTGCACACAGAAGACATAATAAATATCATTCGGACAGCTTCCGTCATTCTCTTTAAGTGCCTCCAGAAGCTGATAACAGCCAATGCGGTTGTCAAGCGTCTTTGCACAGATACGGTCATTTAAAAGCTGCATATATGGACCGTCATAGCCGCACACATCACCGACCTTTACATATTTTTCCGCATCCTCCTTTGAGGTCGCCCCGATATCAATGTAAAGCTTGCCGATATCGTTCTTTGCATCCTCAATCGAGCCCATACAGCCAACTACGCCGTTAATTCCATTGCGGAAGCGCACTCTGCTGTTGTATGCAGAGCCTGCCCAGTTCCAGCCCAGATTGCAGACACGGATTCTGCCATCTGCCTCAATTTTTTTCACCATAAAGCCAATCTCATCCATGTGCGCCGCAAACATAATTTTCTTCGTCTGTGCACCGCCTGTACCCTTTTTTAACACAATCAGGTTGCCAATCGCATCGGTCATCATCTCATCCGCATATGGAGCTGCTTCCTCTTCTATGAGCTTGCGGACTTCCTTCTCAAATCCGGCAATGCCCTGCGCCTGTGTCAGTTTTCTGAGCAATTCTTCCTCTCTCATCCTGTCGTCCTTCCCGCCGCACGGCTGTGAACCATCACGCCTGCCACTTTGTTGCTTTAAAGCATCAATTCATCACATTCAAATTGATAAAATTGTACCATGTATTGCAGAAATTTGCAATATACATTTTGCAAAATCCGGTTGACATTTCCCTACAGTGTTGTAAAATTACTACATAACAATTATACACAGGACGGTTCTCTTATGAATTTAAACAAAGCCACTCTTTCTGAACAGATTTACGGAATTTTACGAAATGACATCCTCACGCAGGAAATTAAGCCCGGAGAAAAACTGACCCTCAAGAGTCTCCAGGAGCGCTTCGGCGTCAGCTCCACTCCTATCCGTGAAGCTCTTACCCGCCTCACCGAGGACGGGCTTGTCCTGTATTACTCCAATATCGGTGTCAATGTAATCGAGCTGAACGAGACTGATTTGAAAGACCTGTATCAGTTTATGGGAGACCTGGACAGTCTGGCTATCCTTTACACCTCCAGACACCCAAATCAGAAGGCTGTCTTAAAAGAGCTGGAAGAAAATATACAGAAAACCACTGTGATTTGCGAAAAGAAAGCCCTCTCACACCCGGAAATCCTTAAGTGGAAAGAGCTTTCTGACCGTTTTCATCTGATTTTTTATGATTACTGCGATAATGTACGCCTGACACGTGCCGCCGAAAAGCAGCGCAGCCAGCTCACGATTTATTCCAATCAATATGAAACCGCTCCTCAGATTCAGCTTGACATCGAAAAATATCATGTCAGCATCTATGAAGCATACCGCAAGGGCGATTATGAGCTTGCCGCCAGATATATGCGCGAGCATCTGGCAGAGTCTCTCACCTTTGCGCTGCGATATTTAAAATAAGCTTCTTAAAAGGAGCTCCGGATGCTCCTGCGAAACAGTACCCATGTCGCTGCAAAGTAGCACACTGTCAATGTCACCAGTATGGACAGTATCGCTGCCACCTGTTCTGCCAGAGCCGCTGCCCCGATATAGGCATCAATCTGCGCAGAAATGGATGTAAAGAAATATATCATCGCAATGGCCGATACCACAACTGCTGCCAGCACTGGCAGCCCGAACCAGAAGACAAGCTGCTTTACGACCAGGCGGTCAATCCTCTCCTCATCCACTCCGAGTTTTTTCAGTACACCGAAACGATAGCCGAACTGGTCTGCCTGTGAGAGCTGCTGCAGTGACAGAATCGTGAAGCAACTAACCAGCAGTACCACTGCCGCGTATGTCATACTTGCCTTCATTACAAAGATACTGCCTGTCGTCGAGCTCATCTGCTCACTTCTGGTACGGATATAATACCGTGCGCTTTTTTCTTCTCTGTCTGTCATATACCATTTCTGAAACAATTCCTCCAGCTTTATCGCAGCGTCATATGCAACCGGAGAAGCTGTCAGAATATATCGGTTTCGGTTCACAGCCAGCAGATTTCCACATATCCTATCCGGGAAAATATAAATCACGTCAGTATAGCTGTTATACAGCGTCTCCCCCAGCAATGCCCGATAACTTCCGTCTTCCGCCAGTACAAGCTCACCTGCATCCGTCATTACCCTCTGATGCTCCCGCACAAATTCCTCTTCTACCTCCCCCGTGGCAATCGACTGCCACTGCAGGGCAAACTCGTTCTCCGCAAGAGCAATTTCTTCTTCCCCTCTCATGCGGCAAAGCTGGTTATAATCTGTAAGTGATATGGCAAGTACCGGAAAATCATATTTATAGCGATTATGGAATTCCTCTTCGCGCGGAAGATACAGCGAAAACAGACAATCCTCCACTATCCTCAGCTCACATTCTGCCAAATACTCCGTAATTTCCTCATAGTTTTCAGAAGGCAGCTTCTCCTTTTCATATACCTGACTGTAAGAACTGAATACCTGCACATCATAGACAGCTCTCTGTTTTAAAAACCCCATCGACCATCCCACCAACGCCGGAACCATCACAAACAGCGATACAGATACCGCGAGTGTCAGACTGATTAACATCATTGTCTTCGTGCCTGTCTTAAGCTTTGACTGAATCTGTCCATAGAAAAACAGACTTTCTTCATGGTATCTGTGCTCTGCTGATTTTTCTTTCCAGCCCGTAATTACACTGTTTGCCAGATAAATCACATCACAGATAAGAAACGCCATCACACCCGTAAGAAACATCATATAGCTGTTCCGAGTGCCATCTCCCAGCGGCAGATAATATGCTGACTGGCAGCCCGGCACCATCGCCGCAAAGAAAGCAACCGGAAACAAGGCAGGAAATAATATCTGACACAGCCGGATAAAATCACGGTGCTTCCTTTTCAGCCACCAGACCGCCATCAGAAGAATCGACAAAGCCGGTGCCAGTATATTTCCAAGGAACATCAGCTTCACCACAAAAGCATAGCGCACATCATAGTAGTAATAAGCCTTCGTCACACCGGTGTATACCATCACACACAGCATCAGCAGATACAGCAATACAATCCCCGGCATCCACCTGCTTTTTCTGAAATTCTCTTCATTTTCCCTGTCTGCCCTCAGCATATCGATAATTTTAGTCCTGCGTATCGTGCGGACATTGAAAAAGCCTGCCAGCGCAAAGCACAGAACAAAAAATCCAACTGTCAGAAGCACTGTGTCCGGGAACAGCGTCCATGAGAACACATACTCCTTTCCATATGAGGACAGAAGCATCGCCGTGATAAACTGAGAAAGCACCGCACCTGCAGCGATTCCTGCTGCCAGCGCAAACAGTCCCATCACCAGCGTTTCGGCAAAGAACATGCACGCTGTTGTCCTCTGCTCCATTCCCATCATTGTCTGCAGCGCAAATTCCTTCATGCGCCTTCGCAGCATATATTGATTGACATATTGAATTAAAAACAGCAAAAGCAGTGTAATTGCAGTAATTGCAAGCTTCATACCGCCATTTACAATGGCAAGGTCGAATTCCACACCGATATCTGGTTTATAGAAGCTGCTGGTAATCGAAAGAAACGCATAAAACATTGCAACGCAGAGCGTGAGTGTTATCACATAAACCAGATAATCCTTCACAGACCGTCTGGCATTGCGGAGAATCAATTTAGCGTACATCAGACAGGTCACCTCCCAGCATCGCCATCACATCAAGAATCCTGCCAAAGAACTGCTTTCTGCCATCCTGACCCCTGCGAAGCTCCGTAAAGATTCTTCCGTCCTTCAGTACCAGAATCCGCTTGGCATAGCTCGCCGTAAACGCATCATGCGTCACCATGAGAATGGTCGCTCCCATGCTCTCATTCATACCGCGCAGTGTCTCTAACAGCATACTCGCCGAATGACTGTCGAGTGCACCGGTCGGCTCATCTGCCAGGATAAGCTGTGGATGTGTGACCATCGCCCTGGCACAGGCACAGCGCTGCTTCTGACCGCCTGATACCTGATACGGGAATTTAGACAGAACATCTGCGATATTCAGCTTCTCTGCCATCTCCTGCACATGTCCCTCAACCTCTCCTGCAGGCACATGGTTAATCGTCAGTGCCATAGCGATATTCTCTCCCAGCGTCAGCGTATCCAGCAGATTAAAGTCCTGAAAAATAAAGCCGAGATTTTTCCTTCGAAAGCCCGCCAGCTTTTTCTCCTTTATCTCCGTTACATCCGTTCCATCCAGATAAATGTGACCTGCGCTGACCGTATCTATCGTGGAAATACAATTAAGAAGCGTAGTTTTCCCCGAACCGGACGCACCCATGATGCCGATGAATTCGCTCTTTCCTACCTGAAAGCTGATATCGTCAATCGCTTTCGTGATATTCCCTTTATTCCCGTAATACTTCTGGATATGCTCCAGCCTTAGAACCTCTTTCATACAAAGCCTCCTGTTGTTTGATAACTTTATTTTAACGGAAGCTTTCCGCAAAGAGTATCAACTTTCCTTTCCCATTTCTTACAAAACTGTAAGAAGTGACTGATTTTTATAAAATATCAGCGAAAATGACGTACCTTTTCCTTCCTCCGATGATGCCAAAATCCCCACACCCAGCCTGTCACAGAGCTTCCTGCACAGATAAAGCCCCATTCCCGTCGAATGCTTTTCCATTCGCCCATTTGTGCCTGTAAAGCCTTTTTCAAAAATACGCGGGAGCTCATTCTTTGAGATGCCGATGCCATTATCTGCTATCGTAAGAATTACTGTATTCTCTGTCTGTTCTGTACGAAAAGCCAGCACCGGCATATTACTTCTGTATTTCACCGCATTCTGAATAAGCTGGTTCAGGATAAATACCAGCCATTTTTCATCTGTATAGGCAGTAAGCCCGCTCTCCTCCAGCTTAATCTGCACCTTCTGCTTAAGCAAAAGCTGTTTATTTTCTGCCAGCGCCTGATGCACCATATCCATAAGCTTCAGCTCCCGAATCAGATAGTCCTTTTCCGTATGCTCACTTCTGGCAAAATACAGCGTCTGTTCAATATAATGATTCATGCGCTCCAGTTCCGTCAAAAATGCCCTCTTATCGTCTGACTTCTGATTTTCACACAAAAGCTTCAGGGCAGTCACCGGGGCTTTCGCCTCATGTACCCACTGCTCGATATATTCCTTATATTCCTTATATTCCTTCTGCTCCAGCCGTATCTTTGCGATTTCCTCCAGCATGGATTTGTGTGATGATTTCATAAGCTGATAAAACACAGCATCATCTGACCTGTCCGGCTTTTCCATGACCTCCGAAAGCAGATAGCGTTCCTCCAGCTTATCTGACAATTCGAGAAGCTCTGACAGATAACGCTTTCTTACACGATATCCCGCCATTATTCCCACAGACAGACAAAGCAGCCATGCGGCTGCAATCAGACATATGATATCCAGTGTATTTCCTGCTGCCAGAAGAAGCAGCGTTAACAGAACTATTCCCAGCAAATTCACGATAATCAGACATAGCCTGTCTTTGATATAGCCTGTTATTCTCATATCAGATACCCCTGTCTGTGTTTTGTCCTGATAAAATCCGTCAAGCCAAGCTCTGCCAGCTTCTCCCGGATTCTCGTCACATTTACACTCAGCGCATTATCATCCACATAGAGCTGATTATCCCAGAGGAAATCCACAATATCCGCGCGCGGACAGATTTTCCCGGCATTTTTGAACAGATAATACATGATTTTCAGTTCATTCTTCGTAAGCTCAGCACGCTTCCCCTGATATTCTGCCTGACTGCTTTCCAGATGCAGAACAACGCCGCGGTGCTCCATGCTCTCCGGCTGCCTGTCTGCATAGGCGCGCTTCAGCAGTGACGCTGTCTTTGCTAACAGTATCGCCGTGTTGTAAGGCTTTGTGATAAACGCATCGCCGCCCAGCATGATGCTGTTTAGCTCATCCATATCGGTATTTCTGCTGGTGACAAAGATAACCGGCACCTGTGAACAGGCTCTCAGCCTGGTGCAGACAGAGAATCCGTCCTCACGGGGCAAATTGATATCCAGCAGAACCAGATGCGGTGCAAATGCTGCCAGCTCCTGCAGCACATTCCCAAAATCATGGATTACACCCACCTCATAGCCATTTGCCATAAGAAGGTTCTTAAGTCCCTCCTGAATGGCAGTATCATCCTCTATTATCAATATCCTGTATGTCATGCTTCCACCTCTTTACAGACAGCATAGCATAAGTTTCCGACCGTGTAAAATTCTTTTCATAAAACAGTCCCAACTCCTGTTTTTTTTCATACACTGAAAAAAACAGGAGTTTTTCTGCCATGAACGAACATTACCCTTTCATCAATCCGCCGCTTCCATATGCGTATGACGACCTAGAGCCTTTTATTGATAAGAAGACCATGGAGCTGCACCATGACAGGCATCTGCAGACCTATGTCAACAATCTGAACGCTGTTTTAAAAGATTATCCGGAATATCAGGGGCTGTCCCTGACGCAGCTTCTCTTATACCCGGATATTCTCCCGGCTTCCATACGCACAGCCGTAAAAAATAACGCCGGAGGTGTCTATAACCACATTTTCTTTTTCTCCACCCTGCAAAAGCCCTCCGCCGCACAGCCTGATAATGCGCTGACCGCAGGTATTACCAGACAGTTTGGCAGTATGGGCGCTTTCCAGAAAGCATTTTCTGATGCTGCTCTATCCGTGTTCGGCTCCGGCTATACATGGCTTGTACGCACCTCACACGGACAGTTAAAAATCATCACCACTGCCAATCAGGACACTCCTCTTCCAGGAAATATGTGTCCGATTCTTACTCTGGATGTATGGGAGCATGCTTATTACCTGAAGCATTACAACAAACGCGCCGATTATATCAGCAACTGGTTCTATGTTATAAATTGGAAGCAGGCCGATAAAAACTACTCCCGTTGCCGCGCTTAAGCCCTAACGCAAAACTCTCTGTGATTCTGTTACCGGACAGCAAACGGCTGCTGCAAATCGTCTGATTCGCAGCAGCCCCTGCCCTCTTACTGACGGTATTCTCTTTTAAGATAAAGATATTCCTCATACGCTCCTGTCTTTCCATAGCCCTGTACAGAACATCTTATCTCGCGTTCTCTGCCCGCAAGTGATTTTTCAAGAACACTGGCAAATTTCACGCCACCTTCTCTTTTTTCTGAATGCTCCCTGTTTTGTCTTCCGCCGGAGCAATTCAGGGCAGATATACCAGAAACCGCTGATACTGAGTAAACCTTTTCATATCCATATGCTGCTTTAATCTCCTCCTTGAATTCCACCTGCAGGTACGAACAGATGCAGATGTGCAGTGTCATGTTTCACAGTAGCAACTTTCATCTTCACTTTTTATATCGTCCGAATTTCCTATTTACTTAACCTCTCAAATGAACTTTTTTAGTTCTATAGTACTATTTTTTTAATTCTACATTCTGATACCGCAGACCCACAAGCCCCAGCAGCATGACAACCGGAAAAAGCACCGCAAGAAAAAGTCCTGTCTTCAGATTTCCACCTGCCGCATTTGCCGCCATTCCAACCACAGTCGGGCCAGAAGAGCATCCCATATCTCCCGCCAGTGCCAGCAGCGCGTACATGGCCGTCCCGCCGCCAGGCAGAAGCTTCGCAGCGATACTGAAGGTACCCGGCCAGAAAATTCCCACCGAAAATCCGCACAAAGCACATCCGGTCAGCGCAAGCAGCGGATTTTCTGAAAATGATGCCAATATATAGCAGACAATGCAAAGCACTGCACTTCCCATCATCATTTTCTTCAGCGGAATATAATCACTGTATTTTCCGTAGGCAGCTCTGGCCGTACCCATACAGACGGCAAAGGCACACGGTCCCGCCAGGTCACCAAGCGTTTTCGATACGTT
The DNA here is from genome assembly GCA_017624115.1 of Lachnospiraceae bacterium. Classification (GTDB taxonomy): domain Bacteria; phylum Bacillota; class Clostridia; order Lachnospirales; family Lachnospiraceae; genus RGIG8607. Next base: position 17,599 of record JAGANQ010000035.1, on the reverse strand, counting down.
CAGTGCTGATTCTGCAAATGCCGATGCCCACTGGGACATCGCCAGCTCAGAAGCCCCCGCACACACCATCAATACCACAATCAGCCAGAAGGTTTTCTGCTTCAGCAGCTCTCTTACCGGCATTTTATCCCGTTCCCCTACGATTGGATAAATCGGCACCAGCGCAAAATAGAACATGTTGAGAAGCGGCACTACCGCCCATACGCAGGCAAGAAGCTTCCAGTTCTGAATGCCCGCTGTCCTGAAAAATACCGTGGAGCCCAGCACGACAAACACCTGTCCCCAGCAGTAGAAGGAATGAAGAAGACTCATCGCAGCCTCTTTTTTGGTCGTTGGGCACGCCTCTACAATCGGACTGATTAATACCTCGATAATACCTCCGCCTATCGCATAGCAGACAACTGCTGTCATCAGCCCTGCATAAGCATCCGGCATTATCATCGGGAACAGCACCAGTCCGACCAGTCCCAGTCCTGCAAACAGATGACCTGCTATCACTACAGGTCGGTAGCCGATTCTGTCAACCACCTTTGCTGATAACAGGTCAACTCCAAGCTGCACCAGAAAATTCACCGTTGTAAGCAGCGTAATCCTGTCCAGTGTCAGTTTGTAATCTGAAGCAAAGGTCAGGAACAAAAGCGGCGCGAAATTATTTATAATTGCCTGTACGATATAACCGACATAGCTGGCATATATTGTATGAGTATAGCTGTTCTTAATCCTGTTTATCATTTGTCTTTCCTTATCCTGTTCCGGCCGTTGCGACGTTTATTCCTCTCTCAGCCGTTTTACTACCTGCTGCGCGGTTGGTGTAGCTGCAAGCCCCTCCTGCGCAGTTTCCTTAAGGCATGACGGCAGCAGCCTGCCTATCCGCCTCATGGAATCAATCACCTCATCCGGCGCAATCGCACTGCGTATACCCGCCATTGCCATCTGACAGGAAATAATCGCATTGACAGCACCAGAGACATTACGCTTAATACATGGCACCTCTACCAGCCCGGCAACCGGGTCACAGGTAAGCCCCAGCATATTTTTCATCGCAAGCGCAGCTGCATGGACAATCGCGTCGTTATCTCCGCCCTCAAGATATGCCACCGCACCTGCTGCCATGGCGCTTGCCGAGCCAATCTCTGCCTGACATCCTCCCTCCGCACCTGCGATGCTCGCACTGGCAGCAATCACTTCACCTATCCCGGCTGCTACATACAGCGCTTCTACCATATTATCCTCTGTCGTTTTGCGCTGTTCTTCGTAAGTAAGCAGCACAGCAGGAATCACCCCGCAGGAACCGGCTGTAGGTGCTGCCACAATTCTCTTCATGCAGGCATTCGATTCTCCCATCTTCACTGCCTTCTCCATAACCTCTGTGAGGAAATCCCCTATCAGGCGGTTGTTCTGCCTTCGAAACTGCTCCAGCTTGGCTCCGTCTCCACCTGCAAGCCCGCTTGCCGAGCGCAGTGAGGGGTCATATGACCTGTCTGCCTCCCGCATGGCACGATACATCTGTCTCATCGTTTCAAAGGACTCTTCTTCCGAAACATTCCGTTCCTTTCTGTCATCCTCCAGAATCACACGCCAGAAAGGGAGCTGCAGCTGTCCGGCAGCATCCGTAATCTCCTTTAACTGTGCAAAGCTCATTTATTTTCCCGCCTTTCTTCCAGACTATAGTATGTTACCTTTTCCACACCCTCCAGGTGCTCAAGCCATGCTATTGATTCCTGCGGTACCTCCTGGTCACATTCTATCACCATAACGGCATGATCGCCCCTGCCTGCACGGTACAGCTGCATGGTCGCTATATTGACTGATTTATGCGCCAGCATGCTGGTAACCTCTGCCACATGACCGGGCTGATCCAGATTATGCACAATCAAAGTCGGATACTCACCGGAAAAATTCGCGGAAAGCCCATCTATTCTCGCTATATTTATCAGAGAACCGCCTAACGACTCTCCCACACTCTCAAGCTGTCTGCCATCCTCGCCCGTCAGAATCAGCTCCACGGAATTCGGATGAGCCTCCTTCAAATCTGCCTCTCCAAAAACAAGCTCCATCCCTGCCTCCGCCGCCAGAGAAAAGCTTTCCGGAATTCTGCTGTCATCCGGCTTCATGCCAAGCAGCCCTGCTACAATGGCATAACGGGTTCCGTGTCCTCTCCCAGTTGCCAGAAATGACCCATATAAGCGTATTTCTGCACGCTTAACCGGCAAAGCCATCAACTTTCTTGCCACATAACCGATTTTAACAGCTCCCGCCGTGTGAGAACTGGAGGGTCCTACCATTACCGGTCCCACGATGTCAAATATATTCATGTCAATCCTCCTGTTTTATCCGTTGTACAGCATTCATACCTTTACAGATACTGCTTTCTACTATATACTAATTATAATAAAAATGCAAACAAAAGGGGAACATTATTATGACTATTTTTAATGCCATATATCGTTTTCTTTGGGGAGACCTTATCACGCTTCCGCTTCCCGGCGGCAGCTCTGTCGGTCTTTCCCTGCTGGTTCTTATCCTCATACCAAGCGGAATCTATTTTACTATCCGCACAAGATTTCTTCCTTTCCGGCTTTTTCCGGAAATGCTGAAAATTACTGTAGAAAAGAAAACCTCGTCCCAGAAAAATTCTATCTCCGGTGTACAGGCACTGATTATCTCTACGGCAACCCGTGTCGGGATGGGCAATCTGGTAGGCGTTGTAGCGGCTATCTCTGCCGGAGGTGCGGGCGCTGTATTCTGGATGTGGGTGACTGCCCTGCTTGGCTCCTCCACTGCCTTTATTGAAGCCACGCTTGCCCAGCTTTATAAAGAAAAAGACCCGCTCTACGGCGGCTACCGCGGCGGTCCGGCTTATTATATTCATCACTTTTTTATCAGAAAGGACAGCAAAAGAAAGCATTCTGTCATTGCAGTGCTGTTTGCCCTCTCGGGACTGATATGCTGGTGCGGCATCAGTCAGGTCATCAGCAACTCCGTGTCCTCCGCCTTTGCCAATGCCTTCCGCATCCCGCCGCTTTACACAACTATCGTGCTTGTTGCCGTGGCTGCTGTTATCGTTTTAAGAAAGAATGCTACTGTCAGAGTACTCGATGTTATTGTACCCATCATGGCAGGACTTTATTTCCTGATTACACTTTTTATCATTATAACCAATATAACCGCCATACCATCGGTCTTTTGCCGGATATTCTCAGAGGCCTTTGGTCTGCGTCAGGTCGTAGCAGGCGGCTTTGGTGCAGTAATTATGAATGGTGCCAAGCGTGGTCTGTTCTCTAACGAGGCAGGCTCCGGCTCTGCACCATGTGCCGCTGCTGCCGCTGATATAAGCCACCCGGCAAAGGAAGGACTTCTTCAGGCATTTGGTGTATTTATCGATACAATTGTCATCTGCACCTGCTCAGCGATGATTATGCTGCTGACCCCGACATCTTTGACCCAGGGTCTAAGCGGCATGGATTTACTGCAGACTGCGATGCAGCATCATCTGGGCAGCTTCGGTGTCATATTTATCGCGGTCGTCTTATGGCTTTTCAGCTTCTCGACGTTTATCGGCATCCTGTTTTATGCCCGTTCCAACGTTGCCTATCTGTTCGGCGATAACTGGCTGTCACAGACCCTGTACAAGCTTCTGGCACTTGTAATGCTCTTTGTCGGCGGTCTGGCTGCATATACTTTTGTGTGGGACTTAGGTGATATCGGCATCGGACTTATGACGATTTTTAATATGATTGCACTGCTTCCGATGTCGAAACAGGCAATTGCTTCTCTTAAAGATTATGAAACACAGACATAAGAACCAGTAATAAAAGAACAAGGAAAGCTGCCTGCAGACACAGTGGAGCACAGTCTGTTATTTTCCCCTCTGTGCTCTGCTGTCTTTCGTGCAGCCAGCTTCCGCTATCTTCTTTTTATTTCTAATACTCTCCATGTAGCATTATACCAGAATATGACATTTTTATAGTTACATTCTGCATGAAACATACTTTTTTTTATATGAAACATGATTTTTTTCTGATTTTTATGCTATAATGAAAACACACAGCAATGATTTTTGCAAAAGGAGTGACTGATTATGCGTCTGGCTATATGCGATGACAATGAGGTAGAGCTTTTCCGGCTTACTCATTTTATTGATAAATATAAGGTTTCCCGTCATATTGACTGCGAATATGCTGTTTTTAACAACGGCTTTGACTTGATTTCTGCCTTGGAAAAGGGAGAGCAGTTTGACGTATACTGTCTTGATATCCTCATGCCGTCTTTTTCAGGCATTGATACTGCAAAAGAAATCCGTACTATAGATAAGAATGCACCGATTATTTTCCTCACTTCTTCCCCGGATTTTGCTGTGGAAAGCTATTCTGTAAAGGCTGCCAATTATATTCTGAAGCCTGTTATGATAGATGTCCTGTTTCAAAGCCTGGATGATATTCTGGAACAAATCAGCCAGAAATCAGCAGATGTGCTTCTCTTAAAAAGTGTGGATGGCATACAGAAGGTTCTGATTTCGAATATTGTGTATGTCGAAGTCATCGGCAGAAAAGTATTCTATCATCTCATATCGGGCAGACTGGTCGAATGCGCTGAATCTATCTCAGCCGTATATGATACGCTGCTTCCATATAGCAGCTTTATCAGACCGCACCGCTCTTATATCGTAAATATGAATTACATTGACGCTATTGACACAGCCTCTATTACCATGCAGACAAAGACTGTGATTCCGATTGCCCAGGGGAAAGCAAAGGAAGTACGCACAGCATATCTTGAATATCTGCGCAATCAATAAATGCTTTGCATATTTCCCTTCATAATGCACACCCTAATTCTGAAAGGAGCGTGTATTATGACTGATAAGAAAAATAACGCCAATAATTTTGAAACTTCCTATCGGCTTCACTATGGAGCTGGCACAGCACTCCGATGTACTCAACCGCTTTTCTTCTCTCTCAGAGGAAGAGCGGGAAACCGTCATTGAAGGCGCCCGTCAGATACATTCGCGTGATGAGATGCGAAGCTATGTAGAATCAATGTTCAAATAAGTACTATATCATACACAGTCCATATGCGGACAGCGGGGTGACTGTTTACAGAGCAGCCCCTTCGTTAATCCTTTTATGCTCATGCCAATATCCGTGAACAGGCTTCCTATGGATGCACGCAGATTTATTCGCTGAGGGGAAAAGACCTTCTCGTAGGGATTCTCCATCCCGCACAGCTTATCACGAAGAATCATTGCCGCAATCATGGATGAGGTCATGCCCCATTTCTGAAATCCTGTAATCACATACAGACCCGGTGTGAAAACAGAATATCTTCCTATAAATGGAATCCCGTCATGCGTCATGCAGTCCTGTGCCGACCAGCGCATAATTTCCTTATATCCCGGATAATATTGCTCTGCCGCCCGGGTAAGCGCGTCATATGCACCACCGTTTTTATTTTCTCCGGTCCGGCAGGAGCTTCCGCCGAGCAGCAGCACGTAGCTTCGTTCCTGATGCTGGCGCAAAAAATAAAAGCCCGGAACATTCCGCATTGGATAATGCGTGGCAACGACGATGTGATCGGCTGTCATCACACCAGCCTTTGTTATCACCTTATTTCCACGGATTTTGATGACCTTTGTGTGCTCCCGTATATCCAGCTTCTGACAGATATGCCTGATAAATGCCAGCGGTGAAAACTGTGCCTGATTTGGAAAGCATACCGCTCCCTCCACCGGAAAGGACAGCTCTGTCTCCCCGGTAAAATACGCATCAATTCCAAGCGAAGCTGCAGCTTCTGCTTCTTCCTTAAGCGGTACCGCATTCTGTGTGCTATATAAAATGGCAGGAACCCTTTCAAACTGACAATCTATCCCATGCTGGCTTGTAATCTTCGCCGTTGTCCGCTCTGTCTGACCCGATGCAATCACGTCTGCTTCAAGAACAAGTACATCCTTTCCCCGCTCCTGCAGATAATATGCTGTCAGAATACCTCAATTCTTTTTTGGCATTAGTTCCAATAATCAAAAATACAGCAACAATAAAAGTCAGCAGATCAGATACTGGCATGGAGTACAGAACACCGTCCAGGCCGAAGAACACTGGAAGCATCAATGCAAAACCTACACCGAATACCACTTCACGAATCATAGACAGTGCAGTAGAAATTATCGCCTTTCCCATTGCCTGAAGGAAAATGAAGCACGCCTTGTTGACACAGGCAAAAATCATCATACACAGATAGGTTCTGAATGCCTTGATTGCAAATTCTGTGTAGTAGGAGCTCTCATTGGCTGCACCGAAAATATTGATGAGCTGCTGCGGGAAAAACTCTACCAGAATCAGCGCAACCGCGCCGACTGCAGCTTCAGCAATCAGCAGTCTGATAAACAGCTCTTTGACACGGAAGTGCTTTCCTGCTCCCATATTGAATCCAACAATAGGGATACAGCCTGCCGCCATACCTACGACGATGGAGATAACAATCTGGAAAAACTTCATGACGATACCAACAACAGCCATAGGAATCTGCGCAAACTGCTCCTGCCCAAAAATGGCATCCATAGCACCATATTTACGGAGCATATTGTTGATGGCAGCCATAGCGGCCACAAGGCTGATTTGAGACAGAAAGCTGGTAATACCAAGAACCAGCGTTCTGCCGCAAACAAATCCATCCAGATGATAATCACCTTTTTCTGGTTTGATAATTTTCATATTTTTTAGATACCAGACTGCCAGAACTGCAGTTACTACCTGGCCAATCACAGTTGCAACCGCAGCACCCATCATGCCCCACTTAAATATAAAAATAAAAACAGGGTCAAGAATAATATTGATGACTGGCATTAGCAATAAAAATCTGGTCCACGATATTGTAAAGCGCACCTACCAGAAGAGAAATGATACAGGGAATAGCATATTGCTTCATAAGTTTGTCAATACGTTCTGTTCCCAAAAACTGATTTGAATGTTCCATTGATTTCACCTTTCCTTTACCCAAAAAAATAGCGTGCAGCCGGACGAGAATGCTGGATTTACGCCGCAGGCTACACGCTTTGTGTTTTAGTCCAGATAGTTGCGACCGGACTTGAGTTATACTGTTTAGTTACTTTCAGCATAAAATGATTTCATAAAAAAACGAGCAGCATCTGCGCAACTGGATTTACGCCTTGATGCTACTCGTTGTAAATATGATTCTATCAAATTTTTAAATTTTTTTCAAAGGGATTTTTGAACAAAAATCATTAATAAGAATTTTTTATTCATTCAGGATTTCTGCCAAGGTCTGCCTCCGTAAGAATCGTAATCGCAATCTCTGCATAGAAAACTTAAGAAAGCTGTTACTATTTTTTCCCTTGTTCTCGAAATAATACTTGGTTTTTTACATAAAATCCTGTATAATATATACGATATCCTGTTAAAAACGTAATTTTTTTGGGGGGTAAGAAATGATGCACCGCACTAAGATTTTTTATATCGCTGCAATGCTTTGCAGTGCTTTTGTTTTATATTTGTTCTGTGCTTTCTATTTCAAGTCAGCATATAACGAGTACGATACTACTTTTTATGGGCTGGACAGCGGCTGGAGCTATCAGGATGGAGATGATATGGTATTTACTGATTCACTTCCTTCCAACCTCTCCACAGATGATACCTTCTGCGCTACTGTATCAGCCATACTTCCCGGCAAAATTCTGGACTCTGATATACTGCAGTTTCACACCGGGCATTGTAACGTCTGGGTATATGTCGATGATGTCCTGATTTATGAAAATACGGCAGAACGTTTTCCCATCAGTAAGACAAACGGAAGCGTCTGCAATTTTGTTCCGCTTGATTCTGATATGGCAGGGAAAAGTTTTTCCATCACATATCAGAGCTGCTATTCCAAAGATTCTATCCAGACTTATCCCGTTTTTTTCGGTAATGAGCGGGACATTTTATATCATCTGATTATAAGCAAGCTGCCAGCCTTTATTATCTGTACGCTGACCTTTGCCATCGGTCTCATCGGGTTACTGTGCTATGTTGTATTCCGCAAACAGCTTGGCTCTTCCTCTGTGTCACTGTTCTGGCTGTCCCTGTTTGCGATAGCCTTTTCCTCATGGTCTGGCTTTGAGACACAGCTCCTGGTGATTCTGTTCCCATATCATCTCGCTTTCAGCTGGTTTACCTTTGTATACCTCAAACTGATTCCGATTCCTATCATTGTATTTATGGGCTATACCTACCATGTAGAACAGTCACGCTGGCTTAAGCTTCTGATTTCTCTGAGCTGCTTTGATATCGTTGTAAACAGTGCGCTGCAGTATCTGGGAATATTGGATTTCAAGGAAACACTTATTTTTACACACCTGATTTTTCTTCTCACTATAGTCTGGATTTTTGTGTTATTCGTATCCGGGCTGCGCAAGATGAAGGAACAGCGTGCAAATAAAGAGAATTCTGAGCAGGCCAAACCGCGCTTCTTCAGTCTCAGCCAGCTGTACATTTTCTTTATCCCGACACTTGCAGTGACTGTTATGCTTGATTTTATTTCTTATTATTTTGTAGCAAGCGAGGATTCTTCCCGATTTTCCAGAATCACTCTGATTGCATATATTATCGGTCTTACCATTATGCTTGTTCAGAATTCGCTGGAATCACAGAAGCTGAAGGAAAAGGAAGATTCTCTGCGTGAAATGGCTGCTACAGATCCGCTGACTAAGCTGAAAAACCGTGCTTCCTTTGAGAAGGATGTTGCAGTGCTTCCTGACAATGAACTTTCCTCCTACGGAATCGCCATGTTTGACCTGAATAAGCTTAAATATTTCAATGATGTACACGGTCACAGCATGGGAGATTATTATATTATCATCTGTAGTGAGATATTGCAGGATATCTTCTGCCCGTTTGGAAATGTATACCGAATCGGCGGGGATGAATTCTGTGCTGTAATAAAGGATATCTCGCCTGAAAAGTACGCTCAGTTAAGCCCGATGATTGCTTCCCGTCTGGGAGCACTTCACCAGACTATGTTTGAATACCGGATGGAGGTTGCTGACGGCTATGCTGCCTTCGATTCCAAATTAGATAAATCTCTGCTTCATACCATGGAGCGCGCCGACAAGCAAATGTACACCAAAAAGCAGGCAATGAAGGCGGCTGAAAAGAAAAAAGCATAAAATACATGCAAAGAGATGATGGAGCTGCTGCAGATGCAACAGCTCCATCATCTCTTTGTCGGCAAACCTTTATTTTACAGAAATCACATCTGCTGGAATGGTAAATTCTGCCACACCCATATATCCGGGTGCAACCTCATACTCATTAAATACAATCACAGGCTCATTATTTTCGTTTAGATAAAAGTTCGTGTCCTCTGTAATCGTATCAAATCCAAACGGCTCTTCTTCACTGTAAATAAAATAAACAAGGCTTTCATCCTTTTCCATCTGCTCTTTCATCTGTGTCTTGATATTGTCGCTGATAATCGTCACATAATCATCATCTTCCTCAAACAGGTCTGCCAAAGTCATTATCTTTCCCGTGCTCTTATCTACGTTAAAGATTTTCACGAACTGATTGCCACCTGCCATCACTACAACACTGTTGATTCGGATAGACAGGTATCTCTCATCATTGCGAATCACCTCGTAGGAGGAATGCAGTGCATAATGCCCTTCTCCGTTAAACGTCTGTAAATTCTGCTCATACATATCAATCAGTTCCTGCGCATATTCCTCTATGCTCTTATTTATCGCTTCCAGAGCAGGCTGATTGTCCGTATTCTCCTCCGCAATCTGTGGAATATCCACATATGCTTCAAAGTTTCCGTTTATATCGCTGTAATTTCTAAATGTCACCACTCTTGCAATCGCTCCAATTATCGGTATCTGCTCCATAGCTTTCGCTATGTGCTCTCCACTGTTTGCCAACAATGTGATTGCCGCCATTGCCGCTGCCGCACTAATACCTGCTGTTTTTCCAAAACGAACTATCTTATTTTTCTTTATGCCTTTTTTCTCCTGCTTTGCCTGCTCTATTCCCGCCCGTACCCGGTTAAGTGCCTCTTCCGACACCGGATATGTATCATACGCCTGTTTCATGTCTGCAATCCTTTTCTCGTCTGCGCTTATTTCATTTCTGTCCTTCTCTGCCATACCTCTCATCCTTTCCTATTCTACTTTCCTATTCCAGCTTAAGTCTCAGCTTTTCCTGCGCCCGGTACAGCCGTGACTTCACTGTGCTGAGACTTTCTCCTGTCATCTCAGCAATCTGCTCCAGTTTAAAGCTCTCAAAATATCGGAGTATCAGCACACTTCTGTCTTTTGTCGCCAGTGTAGAAAGTGTCGCCATGATATCTGCCTTTTCATAGCCCTCCTCCACGCTTTGTTCTTCCTCCAGATATTCCTCTACCGATTCTGCCTGTCTCTGTGAGCTTCGCAGGAAATCCAGCGCCGTGTTTACTACAATCCGGTAAATCCATGTATCTGCAAATGCTTCTTCCTTCAGACCGCCGCAGTTCTTCATCGCCTTATACGCACTCTCCTGCACAATATCCAACGCATCAGCTTCATTCTTCACATAGGAATAAGCAAGCCGGTAATACTTCTGATAATTGTCCAGCAGTTGTCTCTCGACATAGGTCCTTATGTTATCCTTCACATCACTTTCTCCTTTCCTTGGTTTCTATCTGTTAGACGTGTGAAATCTATAAAAAGTTTCAAAGAAAAAGAAAAAAGCCGATGTCCGAAAACACCGGCTTTTTCGTTTATCCTTTTATTTAGCCGCAAGCTGCGCTAACCGTTCTTCTACCTGCTTCATCATCTGCTCATATTTCGCAAGCTTTTCCTTCTCTTCCTTTACTTTTGCCTCCGGAGCCTTGCTGATAAAACGTTCATTGCCAAGCATTCCGTTTACACGGGCAAGCTCACCTGTAAGACGCTCCTTCTCCTTCGTAAGGCGTTCCTTCTCCTTCTCGATATCTACCAGCTCTTCAAGAGGAATATAGATAGTCGCCTTATGGATAACGGCAGATACTGCATCCTCTGCAATTCCTGCATTGTCGTTCTGAATCGTGACTTCACTCGCGTAGCCAAGTGTAGCAAAGAATACCCTTCCATCCTCAAAAATATTTCTTACCGCTTCATCATCAGATACTACATATACCTTTGCCTTCTTGCTTGGCGGAACATTCATACCTGTACGGACATTACGGATTGCCCTTACTGCTTCCTTAATCGTCTCTACTGCCTGTTCCTCTGTCTCAAAGCTCCACTCCGTCTTATATACCGGCCAGGAAGAAATCATGATAGATTCCTCTTCATCCTGTAAATTGCAGAAAATCTCCTCTGTAACAAACGGCATATATGGATGTAACAGCTTCAGCGAGTTGATTAATACCGTCTTCAAGGTCCACAATGCTGCTGCCTTTGTCGTATCTGTCTCACTGTAGAGACGTGGCTTTACCATTTCGATATACCAGTCGCAGAATTCCTCCCAGATAAAATCATAAATCTTCTGCATAGCGATACCAAGCTCATATTTATCCATGTTCTCAGTTACATCCTTCGCCAGTGTATTTACCTTGGAAAGAATCCACTTGTCAGCATCCGTTAAATCAGTAAGAGCTACATTCTGCGCGTCCGCCTTCTCCAGATTCATCATAATAAATCTGGAAGCGTTCCAAACCTTATTGGCAAAGTTTCTGCTTGCCTCCACTCTCTCCCAGTAGAAACGCATATCATTTCCCGGAGCATTTCCGGTAATCAGCATCATACGGAGTGCATCCGCTCCATATTTATCAATAACCTCTAACGGATCAATGCCGTTGCCGAGAGACTTACTCATCTTACGTCCCTGGGAATCTCTTACCAGACCATGGAACAGTACCGTATGGAACGGTGCCTTGCCCATCTGCTCATAGCCTGAGAATATCATACGGATTACCCAGAAGAAAATAATATCATAGCCTGTTACCAGCACATCTGTCGGATAGAAATAATCCAGATCCTCTGTTTTCTCCGGCCAGCCCAGTGTAGAGAACGGCCACAATGCAGAGGAGAACCAGGTATCGAGTGTATCCGGATCCTGTGTCATATGGGTACAGCCGCATTTCGGACATTTGCCTGGGTTCTCTCTGGCAACTACCAGCTCGCCGCAGTCATCACAGTAATATGCCGGGATTCTGTGTCCCCACCAGAGCTGTCTGGAAATGCACCAGTCACGCATATTATCGGTCCAGTTAAAATAAATCTTATCCATTCTCTCAGGCAGTAACTGTATCTCTCCCTTTTTAACTGCTTCAACGGCAGGCTTAATAAGTTCATCCATTTTCACAAACCACTGCTGCTTAATCATCGGTTCTACTGTAGCTTTGCAGCGGTCATGCGTACCTACGTTGTGGCTGTGCGGAACAACCTTTACTAACAGCCCCAGCTCCTTAAGCTCCTCTACGATAGCCTTTCTTGCCTCGTAGCGGTCCATTCCTTCGTACTTTCCGCCATTCTTATTGATAGTCGCATCATCATTCATTACATTGATTTCCGGCAGATTATGACGTTTTCCTACCTCAAAATCATTCGGGTCATGTGCCGGTGTAATCTTTACACAGCCGGTACCGAATTCCTTATCTACATAGGAATCTGCGATAACCGGTATCTCTCTGCCAACCAGAGGCAGAATCAGTGTCTTGCCAACCAGATGTTTATATCTCTCATCATCAGGATTTACAGCAACTGCTGTATCGCCGAGTAAGGTTTCCGGTCTGGTCGTTGCGATTTCCACAAATTCTCCCTCGCTGCCCTTTACCGGATAATTGATATGCCAGAAGAAACCATCCTGCTCCTCATGCTCTACCTCGGCATCGGAAATGGAGGTCTGACATACCGGGCACCAGTTAACGATACGAGAACCCTTGTAAATCCAGCCTTTTTCATATAATTTGATAAATACATCCTCAACTGCCTTTGAGCAGCCCTCATCCATGGTAAAGCGTTCTCTGTCCCAGTCAGCGGAGGAGCCAAGCTTCTTTAACTGGTTAATAATACGTCCGCCGTATTCCTCACGCCACTCCCATGCTTTCTCAAGGAAGCCTTCTCTTCCGAGGTCTTCCTTATTGATACCCTGCTTTTTCAGCGACTCGATAACCTTTACCTCGGTTGCAATACTGGCATGGTCTGTACCCGGCTGCCACAGTGCATTGTAGCCCTGCATTCTCTTATAACGAATCAGGATATCCTGCATGGTATTATCGAGCGCGTGACCCATGTGAAGCTGTCCTGTAATATTTGGCGGCGGCATCACAATCGTAAACGGCTTCTTGCTCCTGTCTACCTCTGCATGAAAATATTTCTTCTCTAACCATTTGTCATACAATCTCGGCTCAATCTCCGCCGGATTATAGGTCTTATCCAGTTCCTTCATTTTCTCTCCTGCCTTTCTTAAAAAAAAGCCCTCTGTCTGTTTCCAGACAAAGGGCGTAAACTACGCGGTACCACCTTTTTCACTGTGAAAATGCTTCTTCACAGCCTCATTGTCCCTATAACGGCGGGGTTCCGTGACAGCCTACTCTCTGTCTACTGACAGATGTTCAGCTCTCCTGCTCCAAAGCTACCTTCCCTCTATCCTCTCCCAAAGAATCTCTCAGCCGGTGAATTCTTCTCTCTGATGGCGGTATAGAAGTACTCCTCTTCTTCACTGCATTTCTTAGTATAAAGTTAATAATAAATGGAAGCTGTTTTTTTGTCAAGTGTTTTTTTATCCCTTCCTCGTCTGCGCAATTACTCTGCTGATATTACTTCTGTAGCTATCCATAGCTTTCACGATAGCCTCTACTGCTCCCTGATTTTCCACAGAGAAATTCTGCATATCCTGTACTTTAATATTCAGTGTCTCAAATATCTCATCCACATGATGAACATTTCGGTTCTGCTCCTCTATATTACTGTACAATGTGGAAAATTGCTCTGTCAGCCGGATGAAGCTCTCCTGCAGCTCTGCCATCATACTGTCTGACTGCTGCATGGCAACAGTACTTTCCGCAAACTGCTCCGATGTCTTCTCTACCTTAACTGACAGCTCCTTCGCCAGCTCTGCCACCTGATCAGAAAGTACATTACTGTTTTCCGATAATTCTCTCATTCTGTCTGCCACCACCTCAAAGCCTGCGCCGGACTGTCCGGCCCTGGCAGCCTCTATCGTAGCATTCAGGGACAGAATCGTTATATTGAAGGCTATGAAATTCAACTGTCCGGCAATACTGGAAACCTCTCTCATCTTTTCTTCCATTTCTCGGAATATCACATCAGCCCCGTTCACAATATCGCTTACAGACTCAAGCTGGCTGCTCATCGCACTTATATTCTCCCGGTTCTCTCTTAATGCCTGCTCCACTTTTTTCACTTCTTCATTCAGGCTGTTCACCTGCATTTCCGTTTCCTGAATTCTGCCATGAACCTCACTGCATCTGTCAGATACCTCTGTCGTCCCCTGTGTAATTGATAAGGAGCCGTGCTGCAGTTCCCTTGTACTATTATCAATCCTGCTGGATGACGAAGTAAAATCCCTCTGCAGAGCATCGCCCATACCGCGGATAGATTCCAGCAAACGCTCAGCTTCCCCTGCACGCTCCTCACTCATCTCAATAAAGGCACGCCCGCGCTTAATGGTCTGATAAAACATGCAGCCCGCCAGGGTAAAAACAGCGGTACACAGCATATACTGCACAGGCTCGCCCGCTTTCTCCGGATGTATAAAATACAGCAGAACCAGAAATAAATCAGCCACTGCCACCTGTATCCGCGTAAAGCCCGGCTCCAGATAAAGACCTGTTATGCCTATAATAGCAAGCAGCAGCGGAAAATCATCACTGTAGGACTCTCCACTGTAAATAGAAATGATAAATTCCAGAAACAGCAGACTCATGGCAAGCACAAGCTCTCTCGTACTGCTTTTCACCTGCCTGTGCTTCATCCACAGCATAGTAATGCCGAATACGCTTAAGCATACGCCAATGACCGCTGCTGCCTGATAATTCCTTTTTACGATATTTACTGCCAAAAATGCCGTTCCCACACACACAGAAACCGCCAGCATAAACCTGTATATGCTCTGATGCGACATTGGCGCTTTTACAATCTTCTGTTCTTTATCCATACTTTATTTTCCTCCCATACCATTCTTCAGTTCCTTTCATCCCTTTTATCCTCGTATGGACTTCAAAATTTCAGCTCGTTTTTATGCGTCGTCTGAACTGTTCCTATCAATTTTCTACATCCAGCGCAGTCCTTTCGGATAGTGGTTTTTCAAAACTCCATTATTCACCTTTCCCCAGCCGATTGAATACCCATCGACTGTGACAAGGCACCACCCATTCGACACCGGAGGCTGACCTTCTCGCATAAAAATGCTTTCTCCGTGCAGATACGCATGGATTTCTCTGGAATCTGCCGCAAATGACACCACATTATTTACCTCATCTGCCTGCAAGGAAAGTGCCAGACCATGTGAAGGCTCGAAACGGTTCTTTTTGAAGCTGCCCAGCTGCAGTCCGGGACGTTCTACCTTAAGCCCCTTCATATCGGTCATTTCCGGCGGAACCAGATAGAGCTGTTCCCCAAACAGCAGATAATTGTCACCTTCAATGGCAAGCCCCAGCTTTCTTTTGAAGTCCTCATAATCGGCAAGCACCTTTTTGTCCTTCAAGGGCTTTACAGGCGGCAATACACTGCCGGCACCGTCAACGCCCTTTTTGAGCACAGCCACAAAATGCCCTTCTCCCTCAAGCTTATGAGGAAACAGACGATACGCTCCCGGAATCCGGCATCTTGTAAAGCACTCCGGCACCTCCCGTTCTGCCATGCTGTATTCCTCATGTGCTGAGAGGAATTTTTCTATTGTCTCTTCATCCTCCTCCGGAGCAAAGGTACAGGTAGAATATACCATATATCCGCCCGGACGCAGCATCCGGTCTGCATTTTCCAGAATCTCCTGCTGGCGGGAGGCACACAGCGCCACATTCTCCGGCGACCATTCTGCTATGGCATTTTCATCCTTGCGGAACATTCCCTCACCTGAGCATGGTGCATCCACTACAATCCTGTCGAAATAACCCGGAAAACGGTCTGCCAGACGTGCAGAGTTCTCATTCGTCACTACTGTATTTTTCAGTCCCATACGTTCCACATTCTGCGAGAGAATTTTCGCTCTCTGCGGATGAATCTCATTCGACAGCAGGAATCCTGTACCCTGCAGCTTCGCTGCTATATGAGAGGTTTTTCCGCCGGGAGCCGCACACAAATCCAGAATCTTCTCTCCCGGCTGCGAGCCAAGCAGCTCGACCACCGCCATAGCGCTCGGCTCCTGTATATAATAAAGCCCTGCTTCATGGTACGGATGCTTGCCCGGGCGTTCCTCTGCATTATAATAGAATCCGCTGTCACACCACTCTATCGGGGACAATTGAAACGGGGACAGTTTAAGAAATGCTTCTTTTCCTGCCTTTACTGTATTGATTCTCAGTCCCTGTGCCCGCTCTTTTCCATAGCTTTCCAGAAATGCAGCGTATTCCTCTCCCAGGAGCTTTTTCATCCGCTCTAAAAATTCTACCGGTAAATTCACTTCCTGCATATTGACGAACCCTTTCGTTTATTTTATGATTACTTGTATATCTAACAAGGAGGTATTCCTATGCCCGCTATTGACCCAACTATTTATACTGCCCGTCCTGACACAAATGAGGGCAGACTCGCCAAGGAAATACGCACCTACGACGTTCTGGACAGCCTTGACATCCCCTATCTCCGTGTCGACCATGAGATTATGAACACTGTGGCAGACTGCGACCAGGTAGACAAACTTCTCGGCATTAAAATCTGCAAGAATCTCTTTCTCTGCAACAGCCAGAAAACCGAATTTTATCTCCTGATGATGCCCGGCGATAAGAAGTTTCGGACTGCCATATTCTCTAAGCTCATCGGCAGTGCCCGTCTTTCTTTCGCTTCACCGGAATATATGGAGGAGCTTCTTGACCTGACACCCGGCTCTGTGACTGTGCTTGGTCTGATGAACGACAAAACGCACCGAGTCCACCTCTACATCGACAAAGAAGTCGCCGAAGCAGAATATCTGGGCTGCCACCCTTGTATCAACACCTCAAGCCTGCGTATCAGAACCTCCGATATTTTCGAAAAATTCCTGCCCTACACCGGACATACTGCCGGAATTGTAGAGCTGCCTGACTGATACAAAAGCTTTATCAGTCGCGCTTCATGGCGATTTCGCCCTGTTTTTTATAAATACTGTTTTCCGGTATCGCACCTCTGACCATAGAGAGCGGATAAATATTGCTGTTTCTTCCGACTACAGTACCCGGATTCAGCACCGTGCCACAGCCAACTTCTACATTGTCACCCAGCATGGCGCCGAATTTCTTAAGTCCTGTCTCTATATCTCCCTCCGGTGTATGAAGGATTACCAGCTTCTTATCAGACTTTACATTAGAGGTTATCGAGCCTGCGCCCATATGAGACTTATACCCAAGAATCGAATCGCCCACGTAATTGTAATGCGGCACCTGCACCTTATTGAATAAAATGACATTTTTAAGCTCTGTGGAATTT
>JAGANQ010000034.1 GCA_017624115.1 Lachnospiraceae bacterium | reverse complement strand
GTGAAATGTGAACCATGTCATCACACATCGTCTGCAATCCACTCTCTGACCTTATGGCAAATCCGCCGTCTGCCAGCTGCGCATCAATGCCTGTATGGACGAAATGTATCCGCACATGTCCCTGTCTCAGCGGTACAATCACACTTTCCACACGGATTCCTCTGACAGGCTCATACAGTATTCTGCTGTAATTTTCTGTCACCTCGTACCGTTCTTCCCCGTTTTTCATCCGCCAGTTGTTTTCTCCTGCGATGGCGGCAGCAAGGGTATTGTCAAATGCACCTTCCTCCAGCTCTGAGCCTCTTGAAACGCTGAAGTCAAATATATTGGAATATACAAACTTCTGATATTTTGCTACGGTATTTCCAAAATTATAAGAATGCTGTCCTGCAGGATACAGCAGCGTATGCCCGCTGTCTTCATGCACTGCAATCATATGCGGATGTTCCAAAAGCCTTTTTGCGTCAGGTTTTGGCTTCTCCTCGGCGCATCTCCAGAACTCATGTTCGCATGGCAGCGCCAGTATCAAAAATGTCTTAAAGCTCCAGTAGGGTGAACCGGGTGCATTATAGTGCTCGCTCATAATCAGATTAGGGTATTGATAACCGATACTCAGGATACCTCCGCGGTCAAATATCGGACATCTGCTCCAGTACCGAAGATTTCCCAATATCATATGCTTCAATATCGGAAGCGGCGCCTCTACTCCTGCATATGCCATGGTGGAAAATGCTGCACTGTGTGCAAACCGGTATGTCAGGCTTCTGCCAAAAGGCACCTCACACCCCTCGCAGTCAAACCAATATATAAAATCATTAAAAAACATTTTTGCTCTCTGTCTTAAGCCGTGACACCGCTCAGGTTCTTCCTTCTCCATATGTACCGCATAAAGCAAACCATAGTAATGCATGGCAAAAGCAATATAATAATCCTTCTGACCGGGATGACCGTCAAAGTACCAGCCGTCACCCTCATAGCTGTCCTCTATGACTTTCCAATCCTCGTCCATACGGTTTTTGTCATAAGCCAGCCCTAGTTTTATAAACATCATGTTTACAAGTATCCTGAAGAAGCGCCAGTTGTTTGCATGTACTTCATGATGATTTATCTGTGTCATCCAGCGATATACATTTTCCTGCTGATTCTTTGTCAGCGGTGTCCACAAGGTATCCGGCGAGAGAAGTATGGCATTGACAATGGCCGCCGTTTCTACCATTTTCTGATCAAAATCGGAGATATCTCCCCAGTATTCTTTATGCTCAGGATTTGTTCCGTTGATTAGCCCCCGCCTTACAATCCTTTTCCACTCTGCAATCTCCGAGAGCACACCGGGGGCAAGCTCTTTGTTGTCCTGTGAGAAAAGCGGTCCCAGCCCCCACAATACTCTTGCATATCCCTCCATGCGTGCTGCTGCTTCGTTATAATGTGCTGCCGTGTTTCCTGCCATAAGCCATGCTGCGCCTTCGCTGTAACATTTTTTTAAAGGACGCATCCAGTCCAAAAGCAGCATTATCACATCATTTCTCGTTCTTATTTCCCTGTCCATAATTTTATGAAATCTCCATTTTTAAAAAAGAAGAAGTACAGAATGTACTCCATACTTCTTCTTTTTATCAACATCCTCTGACAAATCTGCTTTTACTCGCCAAGCTTTGCTCTGTTTGCTGCCATTTTCTCATTATATACAGCTACAATATTTTCCCAGTTATTTGATTCACGGAAGCTTACATGCTCTGCAAGTATCCGTTCAAAATCATCATCGCTGGCTGAGCGGATAAGACTCGTCAGTGTTGTATTCCAGTTCGTTTCTACAGCGCTGAGCGCTCTTGCCTCTGCGGTTCCCTGATCCGGTGAGATATTCTCTATGATAAACTGAGGCTTCAGCTTTCCTTCACCCCACTCCTGCATCTGCTGTGTTGATTCGGTTACATCAGCACTGTAACTGTCATACTTATCATTACCAAATACGATAAACTCTGAAAGTCTGTATACCTTCTTAAACTTCTCATTGTCGTTCTGCTTCATTTCCTTTACTTCCGGCAGAAGCTCATAGAGTCCGTCAGCATTGACAGTATAAGTTTCTCCTTCTACACCATACTTGCAAAGAAGTCCGCCGTAATCTGATATCAGATATGTGAAGATTTCTATTGCTTTAACAGGATCAGAGCAGTCTTTTGAAATATAGTTAATCATCCATCCTGAAAGACCTGCCTGTGAGAGTGTCGGCGCATTTCCTACTGTGCTCTGCGGACCATCAATAGCTATGTATTCTGCATCCGGGTTGGCGCTTCTCCATATCTGTAAAGGTCCTGAACGCTGAGGCGTACCTCCGATAAATACACATGCGTACTTACCAGTCTTAATCTTATCCTCATGAGCTGTACCGTCGTCTGAGAAGTTGTCATCACTAATCAGGCCTTTGCGGTATGCCTCATTTAATGTTTTAATCCATGTAAGATAGTCCTCATCCATGTTTCTGTCATACCATGTACCATCTTCATTTTCGATTGGAACACCGAGGAAATTCTGCAAGTCTGCGCCAAGTGAACCGGTACTATCCGTCATCGAATTCGAACCGAACGGAATCAGATCAGGATACTTCTGCTTAATCTCTTCAAGAACTGCAATAAATTGTTCCGGAGTACCCATTTCAGGTTCACCAAGCTCCTCATAGACATCCTTTCTGATTGCAAATGCTGTTGATGCTTTCAAAAGTCCGCTGTCATATACTTCCTGTCCATTGGAATAATCAGGATATCCATAAGTCTTACCATCTGAAAGCTTAAACCAGTTTAAGGTATCTGCTGATGCTACTTCATAGAAATACGGGTCATACTTGTCAGCCAAATCATTTAATGACCATGCCCAGTTTGCAGCCGACTGTGCCACTGATGAGTTTGAATCAAATATCGTGATAAAATCCGGCTTCTTTCCCCCTGCAAAAAAGGTATTGAGCTTCGTATCATCGCCTGTAACAAATTTGACTTCAATATTTAAGTCCTCTGCTATTTTCTTCGTGACAGTATCTGTACCCCAGTCGGTATTCCACCAGTCAGCATTCACATACCATGTAAGCTCTGTTGTCTCTTTCTTCTGATCCAACTGCCATGCCGGTTTTGACGAATCAAGCGCATATCTGTCTGATGTCAGCTCAGGAAGCTCTCACGCTGCTGATGTTGAACTGATCTTTTTATCAGATCCGCATGATGCTGATGTGCT
>JAGANQ010000033.1 GCA_017624115.1 Lachnospiraceae bacterium | reverse complement strand
GCCTCAAGCATTTTGCAGCAAACAGTCAGGAGCATCTGCGTTTCTCATCTGACAGTATTATGGATGAGAGGACGCTGCGCGAAATGTATCTGACTGGATTTGAGATGGCGGTCAAAGAAGCCAAGCCTAAGGCAGTAATGTGTGCATATAACCAGATTAATGGAGAATATTGTTCAGACAGTTACAGATTGCTGACAGAAATCCTCCGTGAAGAATGGGGATTTGAGGGAATGGTTGTCACTGACTGGGGAGCGATGAGTGATCGGATCAAAGGGTTCCAGGCAGGATGCGATTTAAGTATGCCAGGCGGAGCTGCCTATATGGAGAGGGAAGCTCTGGAAGCTGTGAAGGCAGGAAAACTTTCAGAAGCGGATATTGATACCTGTGTAGAGAGGATTCTTCGTCTGATAGAGAAGAGCGAGAAAATTTCCAGAAAACCAGTGGATATGGAAGCGAATCACGCACTTGCCCGCAGGGTGGCAGAAGAAAGTGCTGTATTATTAAAGAATGAAAATCATTTACTGCCTCTTACAGAGAAGAAAGACGTTGTGTGGATCGGTTATATGGCAGAGGAGATTCGTTATCAGGGTAGTGGAAGCAGCCATATCAATCCGTGGAAAATGTCAAATATTGTTGACATTTATCCGGAGATTCCATATGTACAGGGCTGTGATGTGTACGGTCAGACAAATGAGGCAATGCTTACAGAAGCAGTGAGTGCTGCAAAGAAAGCAAAGGTGGCTGTAGTATTTGCGGGACTGACAGATCAGTATGAATCCGAAGGATTTGACCGGGAAAATATGAAGATGCCAGAAGGACATGTGAAGCTGATAGAAGCAGTCGCTGAGGCAAATCCAAACACAGTGGCAGTTCTCTTTGCAGGCAGTCCGGTGGAGATGGAATGGGCTGATAAAGTAAAAAGTATTCTCTATATGGGACTTCCGGGACAGGCAGGAGCAGAGGCAGCAGTCAGCCTTCTTTTTGGAAAGGCGGTTCCATGCGGCAAGCTGGCAGAGACCTGGGCTTATAAATATGAAGACTGCATCAGTTCCTCCTATTATGTCAAAGGAAAAAAGGATGCGTATTATAAAGAGGGGATTTACGTTGGATATCGCTATTATTCTTCTGTAAAGAAACCGGTACGTTACCCGTTTGGCCATGGATTATCTTATACAACATTTGCATACTCAGATTTGAGAATAGAAGGGAATAAAGTATTCTGTACAGTTACGAATACAGGAAATACTTCTGGAAAAGAGATTGTACAGATCTACATAGCTCCGCCAAAAGGAGAATTTTACCGACCTGCACTTGAGCTGAAAGGCTTCCGTAAGATTTCATTAAGGCCAGACGAGGCAAAAGAAGTTTCATTTGAGTTGAATGAAAGAAGCTTTGCAATATGGAATGAGGGCTGGATAGTGCCGGGAGGAAACTATAGAATTTACATCGGCGGCGGCAGTGAAGATCTTATGCTGGCGGGATGCATAGAAAAAGAAAAAAACAGAGCAAATGCACCGAAGGTTCCTCAGTGGTATTTTACATTGAAGGGGGAACCGTCTCATCAGGACTTTGAAAAGCTGGTGGGACATGAGGTCACAGAAAAACCGATCAG
>JAGANQ010000032.1 GCA_017624115.1 Lachnospiraceae bacterium | reverse complement strand
TCTGACCTGACACTTTGATTATAGCATTTAATCTGTGATGACGCAAATCATTTTTATTCTTCCTCTGCATCAGCTTCCAGCAAAGCTTCCTCATAGCTTTTTAGAATTACTGCCTGTATCTTGTCCCTGGTATCTGAATTCAGCGGATGAGCAATATCACGATATTCCCCGTCAGAGGACTTTCTGCTCGGCATCGCGATAAACACCCCCTTGTCCCCCTCAATCACCTTAATATCATGAACTACAAATTCATCATCCAGGGTAATAGATACAACTGCCTTCATCTTCCCTTCTTTTGTTACTTTCCTTACTCTCACATCTGTAATCTGCATACTCCTGATTTTTTTCTCCTTATTTTTCTCAGGCAGACGGTACTCTAGAGCACATAGCGCTCATTTTTCTCTACCACAATCTTCGGATTTCCAACCTCTCCGATATGTGTCGTGTTTGCCCGGATTGTATCGCGGCTCTCCACGATACAGTTCTCAATATAGGTGTTGTCTCCAATATACACATCATTCAGAATAATTGAATTCTTAATCACACAATTATTACCTACATACGTTTTCTTAAATAAGATAGAATTTTCCACCTTACCGTTGATAATACAGCCACTGGATACCAGACTGTTTCGGACCTCCGCACCCGGATTATACTTTGCCGGAGGTAAATCATCCACCTTCGAATACACCTCCGGATATTCCTTGAAGAAGTAATCTCTTACCTCCTTCTTAAGGAAATCCATGTTGGTCTGATAATAGGCATCTACTGTTGAAATGCTTCTCCAATAGCTGCTCATCTCATACGCGTAAATGCGTTTCAGGCTCTTATAACGGATAATGATATCTCTTACAAAATCATGTCTGCCTTCCTGGGCACAGCGCTCAATCAGCTCAATCAGCTGTCTTCTTCTGATTACATAAATGCCTGCAGAAATCTTATCATATTCTGCAATTACCGGCTTTTCCTCAAAATCAATAATTCTTCCGTCAACATCGGTTTTAACTGTACCAAAACGGCACGGGTCATCTCCTGCCGGTACCCTCGTTGTTACAACCGTGATATCTGCCTTCTTCTCAATATGATATTCCAGCACCTTATTGTAATCCAGCTTATATATACCGTCACCGGCTGCAATTACCACATAAGGCTCATGGCTGTTTTTCAGAAAGTTCAGATTCTGGTAAATAGAATCCGCTGTACCACGATACCAGAAGTTGTTGTCATTCGTTATCGTTGGTGTGAATACATATAAGCCGCCCTGCTTTCTTCCGAAATTCCACCATTTCGAAGAATTCAGATGCTCATTCAGGGATTTTGCATTATACTGTGTAAAAACCGCTACCTTCTGAATATGCGAATTTGTCATATTACTCAACGCGAAATCAACACTGCGGTAGCTTCCTGCCACCGGCATAGCTGCAATGGCACGTTTATTCGACAGCTCTCCCATGCGGTTGCTGTTGCCGCCTGCTAAAATAATACCTATAGCTCTCATCGTACGTCACCTGCCTTAATAATGTATTCGCCGCTTGCCAGGCTGCCTCCCGGATAATCCTCCGCTTTTGTCACACCCGAAATAGCTACGTTCTTTCCTATCTTAACATTTGGCGGAATATAGGAATTCTCTCCTATTGTTACAAGATCAAAAGCATATACCTTCTTATCAAGCTTGCTCTCTGCATACTGTCCAATGCCAGTCTCTACATCCTCGCCAATCTCCACATTTTCTGCAAGAATGCTCTTATTGATTCTTGCACCGGCACCAATCACACTGCCCTGCATAATAATCGAATCACGCACCACTGCCCCCTTACCGATTACTACACCGCTGCCGATTACTGAGTTGATAACTTCTCCATATATCTCGGTTCCTTCTCCGATAATACTGCGCTCAATCTTTGCTTCGGAGGCCACGTACTGAGGTGGAAGTGTATCACTCTTTGTATAAATTCTCCAGAATTCTTCATACAAATTAAATACCGGAATAATATCAATCAGTTCCATATTCGCTTCCCAATAGGAACCGAGTGTTCCGACATCCTTCCAATAGCCATTATACTCATATGCAAAGATACGCTTTCCCTGATTAAAGCAATGCGGAATAATATGCTTGCCAAAGTCACAGGCAGGCTGCTCAGACAGTTCAATCAGTGCTTCCTTAAGCACCTTCCAGCTAAATATGTAAATTCCCATGGAAGCCAGGTTACTCTTTGGATTTGCCGGCTTCTCCTCAAACTCTGTAATACGGTTTGTCTCATCTGTTACCACGATTCCAAAACGGCTTGCTTCCTCAATCGGCACCGGCATCGCTGCAATCGTGATATCAGCATTATTTGCCTTATGGTAGTCCAGCATTACTTCATAATCCATCTTGTAAATATGGTCACCTGAAAGGATAAGAACATAGTCTGGATTGTAGGTTTCCATATAGTTTAAGTTCTGGTAAATCGCATTCGCTGTACCCGTGTACCACTCACTGTTCCCGTTCTTTTCATATGGTGGCAGTACCGTTACGCCGCCGACATTCCTGTCCAAATCCCACGGAATACCGATTCCTATATGTGTATTAAGTCTCAATGGCTGATACTGTGTCAGGACGCCGACCGTATCCACGCCTGAATTAATGCAGTTGCTCAATGGGAAATCAATGATACGATATTTTCCGCCAAAAGCTACTGCAGGCTTTGCAACCTTTGCCGTCAAAACACCTAATCGGCTGCCCTGCCCGCCTGCTAAAAGCATGGCAATCATCTCTTTCTTAATCACGCTATCACCTCTTGTTGTAATTTTCTTTCATATGCACATTATACCACAATCCCGTCATTTAGTGAACCGATTTTCTGAATTTTGTTCCCGTTTTTTTTGCATTTTCGGTCAATCTCTGATGTATTTTCTATAGTTTGTACACATTTTCTGTCGTTTTTTAGTTAATGTGCACAAATTTCGTCATTTATCTTCCTTTTTTTACATTTCATACCATAATTTGCCTTTATAGCCTTACAAAGAAGCCTCTCCAAATTCATAAAAGGTATTGGCATTTTTTATTGTGAAGTGTATAATTTATACTATATTGAAGAATCTTTTAATTATGCGCATTTTGCGCAAGAATGGGGAAAAGTATGTATAAAATAAATTTTGAAGAGCCCGTACATGTACATTTTATTGGCATCGGCGGCATCAGCATGAGCGGACTGGCTGAAATCCTCTTAAAAGAAGGCTTTGCCATATCCGGCTCCGATGCCAGCGAATCCGATCTTACCCGGCATCTCGCCAGTTTAGGGGCAAAAATCTACCACGGTCAGCGCGCTGAAAATCTTCAGGAGGAAATTCCGGCATTTGTTGTCTATACGGCTGCCGTAAAAAAAGATAACCCGGAATACCAGGAGGCAGTAAAGCAGGGACTCCCTCTTTTAAGCAGAGCCGAGCTGCTCGGACAGATTATGTCCAACTACCCGATATCCGCAGGTATTGCCGGCACACACGGGAAAACCACCACGACCTCTATGCTGTCCCAGATTCTTATGGACTGCGGCAAGAATCCGACCATCACAGTCGGCGGCATCCTGAAGCGTATTGGCGGTAATATTCATGTGGGGGACTCTCCTTACTTTGTTACAGAGGCATGCGAATATACCAACAGCTTCTTTTCGCTGAAGCCTACTATCGGCATTATTCTGAATGTAATGGCTGACCATCTGGACTTTTTTAAGGATATCGATGATATCCGTCATTCTTTCCGTGTATATGCCGAAAATATTTCAGACAACGGTACACTGATTATCAATGGTTCCACGCCGGAGCTTTCCTACTTTACAGAAGGTCTGCAATGCGATGTCATTACTTTCGGTCTTAATCCCGCTTTTGACTATTCCGCCGCCAACATTGTATATGACGATTTCGGCTGCCCGGAATATGATTTGTTTATCCAGGGTAAATTTGTTTCCCGCGTAAAGCTCAAAATTACAGGAGAGCACAATGTGGTCAACTCCCTGGCTGCCGTGGCTGCGGCTCTGCTGATGGACGTTCCTATGGAAGCTGTGCTGACCGGTATTGCCGCCTACGAGGGCACTGACCGGCGTTTCCAGAAAAAAGGTGAAGTAAACGGCTGCACCGTAATTGACGATTATGCACACCATCCAGATGAAATACGCGCCACTCTGAAGGCTGCTGCAAATTACCCGCACAATCGCATC
The DNA here is from genome assembly GCA_017624115.1 of Lachnospiraceae bacterium. Lineage (GTDB taxonomy): Bacteria > Bacillota > Clostridia > Lachnospirales > Lachnospiraceae > RGIG8607. The sequence continues at coordinate 46,863 of JAGANQ010000032.1, read as the reverse complement.
TGGTGCATCTTCCAGCCGCACACCTACACCCGTACCAAAGCATTTCTCAAAGAATTCGCTCAGGCACTGGCGCTGGCAGATGAAGTCGTTCTCGCCGAGATTTATCCGGCAAGGGAAACCGACACACTTGGTATAAGCTCCCTCAATTTAAAAGAAGAGCTGAACGCTATCGGAAAAAATGCACATTATTTTTCCACTTTTGAAGAAATAGAAAAATTTATTCTGGAAAATTGTATCAACGGTGATTTGTTGATAACTATGGGTGCCGGAGACATTGTAAATGTTGGAGAGGCGCTTATTGATGCCTAGTTATCCACATTATCCACATATTTATCAACATATTATGTTGCCTGAATATGTGGATTTTTTATTTACATAATATCACGCAGCCATGTTTCTGTTTATGGCAGATTATCTGATTTCTTCTCAATTTGCCATAATTATAATGTCAACCATGAACATGTTATCCACATTATCCACATTATCCTGCCGACATTTTTCTAACAGAAGCACAGCAAAATCCTTATTTGCATTTACTTCTTTTTGTGTTATCATAGAATTGGATTACGCATTAAAGGGATATGATATTATGAATACATTTACACTACAGCATACATTACATACTTTTACTTCTGTCCCCAACTATTTCCTGGACAAGTATATGCCAAAAGCTAATGGAGAATTCGTAAAAGTATATTTATATCTTCTGCGCTGCCTGTCAGAAACACCCGATAATCTCAGCATTTCCGTGATTGCAGATAAGCTGAAGTACACTGAAGCAGATGTAATGCGCGCGCTCCGTTACTGGGAGCAGGAGCAGCTTCTGGTTCTGCGTTTCACGGATCAGGAGCTGGCAGAGGTTACCCTGACTGCCCCGGCAGAGCCGTCAGAGCAGAGCATCGTGCTTCCGGCTGCCGATACGCAGACTGCTGCCACAGCAGACATTCCTGTTTCTTATACACCGCCGGAAAAGCCACATTACACACCTGCCCAGATGAACAGTTTTATGCAGAACGATGATATCAGCCAGGTTCTCTATGTCGCTCAGCGCTACCTTGGAAGAACCCTTACTCCTACAGAGACAACCACCGTCCTGTACTTTTATGATTCTCTTAAGTTCCCGGCTGATTTAATTGAGTACCTGATTGAATACTGTGTTTCCCGCGGCAAGAAAAGTATGCGCTATATTGAAACGGTTGCCCTTTCCTGGGCAGAAAAGAATATTCACACAGTAGCGGAAGCCAAGGAGATTTCCTCTTTTTACAGCAAGAGCTGCTTTGCCGTGATGAAAGCCTTCGGATTGTCCAACCGCAACCCGGCTGACGCAGAGGTTGCCTTTATTCGTAAGTGGACACAGACAATGGGATTTTCGCTTGATATCATTCTGGAAGCGTGCAGCCGTACCATCCAGGCGATTCATCAGCCAAGTTTTGAGTACGCTGATACGATTCTCAGCCGCTGGCAGAAGAATGGGGTCAAGCATCTGTCCGATATCCAGAAGCTTGACCAGATACATAAGGATGCACAGGAAGCAAAGGCAGAGAACCTTTCGGCCGCACGTCCTTCAAACAACCGATTTAATAATATGACACCGAGAAGCTATTTATACGATGATTTGGAAAAACAGCTTTTAAACCGCTAAGGAGGTATTTTCGTGGCACTGCGGAACTCTCAATATGACATTTTAATCCGTGCATACAATCAGAAGCAGCTTCGAAACAAGCATGAGCTGAATATGCGTACCCAGAAGGTCTACGCCCAGATTCCCCGTATAGAGGAAATCAACCATGAGATTGCTTCTGCCTCTGTAGCTCAGGCAAAGGAATTGCTGAGCGGAAATGAGCATGCCCTCATAGCTTTAAAAAACCAGATTGCAGAGCTGGCTGAGGAGCGCACGATTCTGCTTCTTCGTTACGGTTACCCGGAGGACTATCTGACACTCCCCTGTGACTGCCCGGACTGCCATGACACTGGTTATATCGGCAATGAAAAGTGTCACTGCTTCCGTCAGGCAACGATTGATATGCTCTACACACAGTCTAATTTAAAGGAAATTCTCAGAGAAGAAAACTTTGATACCTTTTCCTTTGATTACTATAATAATACAGATGAAAATCCTATCACCGGCAAAACTGCCTATGCTAATATGCGGGAAATTCACACCTATTGCAAACAGTTTGTAAACCGATTTGGTGATTCCTGTGAAAACCTTCTGTTTTACGGCGGAACCGGCATTGGCAAGACTTTTCTGTCCCACTGTATTGCCAGGGAGCTGCTTGAGTTCTCGTACTCGGTTATTTATCTCACCGCAATCCAGTTGTTTGACCTCTTTTCCCAATACACATTTGAAAATGAGGAAAATGACGGCAATGCTGATGAGATGCTGCAATTTATTCTGGACTGTGATTTGCTGATTATTGATGATTTAGGCACTGAGCTGAGTAACTCCTTTACTAACTCCAAGCTTTTCTATTGCCTGAATGAGCGTTTTATGAGGAAAAAATCTGTTCTGGTTTCAACCAATCTGTCTCTCGAAAAGATCAGCCAGATATACTCAGAGCGAATCTTTTCAAGACTCTCCAGCAATTTCACTCTTCTTAAGTTTTATGGAGAGGATATCCGTCTGAAGAAAAAGCTGCAGTCAAAACGCCCTTGACGAAACGGGGCTGCAATGGTATAAATGATATGTTTCAATATTACACAAAAAGTCGGAGGAAAAGATGCTATGACACGCGAAGCAAAAAATTTTAACACAATCCCTGTAGGTCCTCTGGGAATTATTGCACTTCCAAGCTGTAAAGAGCTCGGTAATAAGATTGATTCCTATATCGCCACATGGAGAGAGGAAAGAGAAAATGAACACACCTCTACCCTTCCTTTTAACGGTTATTTAAAGGATTCTTATCTGATTGATGCAAAGGTTCCAAGATTCGGTTCCGGTGAAGCCAAGGGTATCATCAATCAGTCTGTCCGCGGTGATGACTTATATATTATCACTGACGTTACCAACTATAGCCTGACCTATTCCCTGTGCGGACACACAAATCATATGTCACCGGATGATCATTTTCAGGACTTGAAGCGTGTCATTGCTGCGGTAGGCGGAAAGGCAAGACGAATCACTGTTATCATGCCATTTCTTTATGAAAGCCGTCAGCACAAGCGCACCGGTCGTGAATCTCTGGACTGTGCACTTGCTCTGCAGGAGCTTACCAACATGGGTGTGGAAAATATTATCACCTTTGACGCACATGACCCGCGTGTACAGAATGCAATTCCGTTGAAGGGCTTCGAGACTGTCACTCCTGCTTATCAGTATATAAAGGCTCTGCTCAGAGAAGAGCCGGATATCCGCATGGATGCTGAGCATATGATGATTATCAGCCCGGATGAGGGCGGTACCTCCCGTGCTGTTTACTACTCCAACGTGCTCGGTCTGGATTTAGGTATGTTCTACAAGCGTCGTGATTACACAAAGGTAGTTAATGGCAGAAACCCTATTGTTGCACATGAATTCCTCGGTTCCTCCGTAGAGGGTAAAGACTGTCTCGTTATCGATGATATGATTTCCTCCGGTGAAAGCATTCTCGACGTTGCCAGAGAATTAAAGCGCAGAAAAGCAAGAAAGGTATTCGCCGCTTCCTCTTTCGGTCTGTTTACAAACGGTCTGGAAAAGTTTGACGAGTTCTACAAAGAAGGTCTGATTGACCGCGTCCTGACCACAAACCTGATTTACCAGACGCCAGAATTATTGACAAAGCCATATTATATCAACGTAGATATGAGCAAGTACATCGCTTTGATTATTGATACGCTGAACCATGATGCTTCCATCAGTGAGCTGCTGGATCCGGTTGCACGTATTCACAATATCTTAAAGCAATATCATCAGTTATAAAAAGCAGGGACTGCTGCATTTTGAGTATTTGCAGGTCAGGATAATTTTTATCTACCGTGCTGTTTCTCCGAATAAATAGTTAGCAGGAAAAGAAAACCCTGCAAGCAGCGCCTTTATGCCGCTTGTAGGGTTCTTATCTTTTTCTAAACTGTCGAAAATTGAATCAAAAATTCTCTCAATGTCTTTTCTGAAATTACTTAGCCACTCTGACAATAACTCATAAGGTCAGGCTCCATAAACATACTTCTCCACTGTCGACACAGCTCTTCTATACATGCAGATAATTTCATTATCAGTTTGTCTCCTTTGGTACAAGTCCAATAAATTATATTTTAAAATTTTGTATATTCTGTCCCAGAGAATCCGCTGTTTCTCTCAGATTGACAGCAGACTGCTGCACTTCTTTAAAACGCTCTGACACATCAGTGATGACTTTGCCTGTCTCCTGTGTATTTGTTACATTGCTTTCTGCAATGCCGGATAAGCCTTCGATCATACCAATCATCTCTTTCCTTGCCTGTTCCAATTCCTGCGTCTTGCTCTCAATACATCTGATATTCTCAATGGACGTATGTATTTCTTCCATGACCTCGCTGACCGATTCTTCCGTACTAACAATATACTTGCTCTGTTTATCAATCACTTCCTGCATTTGCTGCATTGCATCCACCACATGTCCTGCATTTGCGATTAGCGTACTAACAATCTGGTCAATTCTTTCGCTGGCATCATTTGACTGTTCTGCTAGTTTCTGTATTTCACCCGCTACAACGGCAAATCCTTTTCCTGCATCTCCGGCTCTTGCCGCCTCTATACTAGCATTCAGAGAAAGAAGATTCGTCTGTCCTGCAATATTAGAAATCAATCCTGCCGCCTCGCGGATGGTTTTTGCAGATCCATTGGTCTCCTCTGTCAGCTGCGCAATCACATTGACCGCCCTTCTAACTTCATCGCTGATTTTCTTCAGTTCCTCAATGGTAGCAGTAGTCTTATCGCTGGACACCAGCATATGATCCGCACTTTCATTTAATGCAGCAGCCTCACCACCGGTTTCTATAATCAGGTTTCCCATATAGGCAATATTCTCCGACGCATTCTTTGTATCTTCTGCCTGTGAAATTGCCCCTGTCGTAATAGTATCTACCGATTGCATCACCTGATCCATATTGGAAAAAGTCCGACGGGAGGTCTGTTCCAACGTATCAGAAGCATCAATCAAGCGATTCGTACTGTCACTGATTCCTCCAATTATATTCCGCAAATCCGACTGTAGCTTGCCAATCGCCCTTGTAAGATCGCCCACTTCATCCTTTCGGCTCATATGCTTCCGGTTCAACGAGACATTCAGGTTTCCTGTAGCCACATCCCCTACGCATGCAATCTCTTCATTCAGTACTTTTGATATAGAATTTGCCACCAGACCTGCACTAAACATTCCGACTAAAGCAATCACTACAACGATTATGATCATGTAAAACACGATACTCAAAACACTGCTCAGAGTTTCATTTTTATTCACACCTGCAAAAACCATCCCGATTGGCTCGTTACTGCCGCCACTCTGAAATACGGGGACATAGTATCCATAATACATTTCACCATCTACGGATACACTCTCACTAAAATATTCCTGACCGTCATTAAGAACCACTTCATGAATTTTTGCTCCTACAGGGCTACCAAGAATGCGCTCGCCATTTTCATCCATAATAGAAGTCATGATTCTTTGAGTTCCGTAAAAAAAGGTGACTTCCATTCCTGACTTCTCCTTTATGGTATCCAACAGATTATCCGAGCGGGAAATATTATACCCGCCTTTCCAGATATCCCCATTTGCAGACACCGTGTAAGAACCTGAATTTTGTTCATAGGCTGCCAATGTTGCTGCTGCAGTGCCACGCAAGGAACCTTTCACCTGATTGATAATAGAAGTTTTCAGAGATGTTACTGCCAGGATAATGATGATGACTCCAAGAATACTGATTGGCAGAAATGCACATAAAAGCATTTTTTTGCGAATAGTCAATTTCATTAAATCTTCCTCCTTTTGTTACTCAACAAGTACAACATTTTCATAGTACCAATCGATCCCACCGGTAATTGTTGCATCATCCAATGTTGAACCTTCACTCCCGATTACTTCTCCTGTATTTGTCTTAAGTTCTCCATCAAATACATTATTACTTCCATCTAAAATTGCTTTTGATGCCTCTAAAACTTTTTCCTGTGTTCCCTCAGCACAAAACGAAGCCAGATCCGTTATTCCAACCAAACCATCGCTCATGCCTCCGTAATAATTCTCGCTATTCCATGTACCTTCTATTATTGAATCTACTGCCGCCGTATAATAGGCACTCCAATTCCAGATTACACTGCACAAGCAGGCATCAGGAACTTCCTTACTCATATCAGAATTATATCCGATTCCATACACCCCATATTCCTGCGCCAATGTCATCGGATAAGGGGTATCACAGTGCTGTGCCATCACATCACATCCCATATCCAGCAGTTTCCTCGACGCAGCTTCCTCCTTTTCCGGATCATACCAACTATTTGTAACTACCACATAAATCTTTGCCTCCGGATTTACCGATGCCACACCCATGGCAAAAGCATCGATTCCACCTGTGACTTCTGAACTTGTGGTATCCATTGCTGCCACATACCCGATTTTATTACTTGTGGTATTCATACCTGCCACAATTCCACTGAGATATCTCGGCTGATAAATTCGCCCGAAATAATTATTGAAATTGGAATCATTTGACATATATCCAGTTCCATGGGAAAAATACACATCCGGATATTTTTCTGCCATCTCCGCAGTTGTCTCCATATATCCCCAGCTTGTTGTGAAAATAATGTTACAGCCATCCGAAATGCATTCCTCTATGGCGGCCTTCGTTCCCTCAGTATCCGCATCATCTACAATCTTGCGTTCAATCTGGTCTTCCGTCAGTCCCAGATTGCTCTGCATTCCTAGTATTCCCAGGTCATGGGTGTATGAATATCCACTTCCCTCTGCCGGATCGGAAATATACAACACTCCAACTTTTATGTCCTCTTTGCTGATACGTTTGGATGCATCTGATTCCGTACCAGACGTATTCGCCACAGCATCTGTATCATCCACTGCTACCTCGTATCCAATGTTTGTCACATAATCATCCGGCTCTGTGTTGTCTCCACAGCCGGTCAAAACGCTGGTCAAAAGCATTCCTGTAACTAAAAGTCCAATTATTCTTTTCATTAGATTCTCTCCATTTCTCCAAAACACATTAATTAGCCAATCAGATAGAAAATTTCCATTTTCAATCGACAGAAATCAAACCCTTTTTTCCTCAAATTTCTTTTTTATATTATAATACACACTCGAAGTATAGGCAACCCCAAAATAAACAGGTCGTATTTTGAGTGAATGGTATGTATATTGCCATTTTTTAAGATATAATTAAAGATATTCAAGATATTTTTCTTGCCATCCTGCCCAGATGTCGGTATAATGGTTCCTTGAGAGAAACGAGGTGAACACAATGGCAAACCCATTTATCAAAGAGGCGGATCTGATTCGCATGACCATGGAGAATGTCCGCAGCTTTTATAACCGGGACAAAGGCTATACCATCGCGCCCATGACGGATGACTTTATGTGGATTGGCTCCAACGATTTCCAGTGGTGCGAGGGACTAGATGAGTTTTTGCGGGTGACAAAAAATGAATATGATGAGCCGCCCGTCCTGCTATCGGACGAGGAATATCACCTGCTGTTTCACGACCACAACACATGGGTGGTCTATGGCAGGTATAAGGCTACTGTGGTGCTTACGGACGGCACGGTACTCCATGCCCATGTGCGTGGCACCTATGTCTGGCGGCGGATCGATGGTGAATTGCGACTGACTCATGTCCATGGCTCCCACGCTCAGGATATTCCGCTGACGCAGTCGCCCCTGCCGCAACAGCGCATAACACAAAACTCCCCCTATTTCGATTTCATGAAGCGCCTCGACACCATCAACAGCATCAACACTGAAAAAGAAAAGCTGTCCTTTCGCGGACGGGACGGTATGTTCCATTATATCAACGCAGCAGAAGTGTGTTATCTGAAGGCGAAGAATCAGGGCTGTATCGTCTGCACGGAAAATGGAGAGCTTGAAGTGAGCGGTCTGCTGGCGGCGCAAATGGAGAGCCTGCCGCCACAGTTTCAGCGCATCCACAAAAGCTATGCGGTCAATCTTGCCCATGTTGCCTCCATCCGCCGCTTCAAAGCCACGCTTCTGGATGGCACGGAGCTGCCTATCAGTAAGGAAAAGTATATGCAGCTCAAGAAGGCATTAGCTAAATAGGAGCATAAAAATACAGCTATGCCAGATGCGGCAATCCCTTTTCTTTTATAACTCCACCAGCGTATACTCCCTGTTGATAGCTGTCAGTATTTCCTTTTCCCTGCGATGGCAGGTAAACAAAAGAATCTGTCTTGGCTGTGCAGCAAGTGACGCCAGCGTATTTCTCAGACGTTCCTCGTCATAATACACAAAGGTTTCATCCAGAAGCAACGGCAGCGCTTCATATCCCATCACGCAGTCGGCTGCTGCCAGCCGCAGCGCCAGATATACCTGTTCTATCGTTCCTCTGCTCAGTTGATGCAGCGCAATTCGCCGCTCCTGCTCATAAAGAAACAATTCTTCCTTTCCATGCACGAAAACCCTGCTGTATCTGCCCGCCATAATCTCAGCAAGCAGCTCTGACATACGTTCCTGCATCTGTTCGCTGACATTCTTCTGCATGGAGTCTGTCACCTCCCGCAATGTCTGTTCTGCCAGATTCAATGCACAAATCTGCTTGTAAAGTCTGCAGTTTTCTTCTACCTGCTGTCTGCAGCTCTCCAACCCGCTTTCATAAAGTGCCGCCCGTTCCCGCATCTGTTCCAGCTTCCACTCCACACGCTGTATCTGCTCTGTAAGCATCTTCTCTTTCATTTCAGCTTCCTGAAATGCGATAGATACAGAGGTCAGTGTATGACCCTTCCATGCCAGAAAAGCGGAAGCAAGTGCCAGAATGCCAAATATCCAGACTCCCTCTCTCCAGTAATTCATCACATAGCAGAGTACCATTACCAGAAAGCTTATCACGCTGAAGCTCAATTCAAGATACATCATCCGCTTCCTCTTCGCAGAATTTTCGTATGCCTGGCGCTCTTTTTTTATCTGCTCACGCATATCCTCCAGCTCCTCCTGTGCTTCCTCCTTGCTCATGGTCTGCCGCATAAACTCTTCCTCAAGTGCCTGCAAATCCTCCTCCGCTGCTCTCAGCTCCTCCTCAAGCTGTGGCTGATAGCTTTTCATCAGCTTCTTTTTTTCTTCTGCCAGAAAAGCAAATGCACGTTTCATATCCCATTCTGCTTCCCCCGCAGACAGATAATTTACCAGCTTATTCTGCAGTTCCTGGTAAAGCGTCTGTCCCGGTGCAGCCTTCATCTGCCCGATACACACCGTGTTTACAAAGCTGCTTTCTGATAATCCTCCCAGCAGCTCTCTCAGCATATCTTCTGTGAGTGTCTCCCCGGTTGCCTCATTTATAATCTCTGTTTTTCTGTCATAACGGCTGAACCTGCGGTAAATGCGATATACTGTCCCGCCCTTCTGAAACGTCATTGTTCCCTCGTAGGACGCCGGATTCTCCCATGGTTCAAACTTACTGTAATCATCCGTTTTCGATGCGCGCCCTCTTTGCCGGTCCAGTCCGAACAGCATAGCACGGATAAAGGCATGCACCGTACTCTTACCCGCCTCATTGTCTCCATAAATCACATTCATGCCCTTATCAAAGGAAAGTCTGACATCATGCAGTTTTCCAAAATTTGTTATCGACACCTTCAGAATTACCATTCTATCCTCCCTGTCTATTCTCCATATGTCAATGCACGTATACCATAGTGAAGCGCCTGCAGCTCTGTCTCACCAAGCTCTGTCTTCTGCATAAATTCCTTCATATACCATCCAAGTACATTATTCTGATTTGACCGGTATAATTCCTCTAAATCATAATCCGGCTGCGTCCTGTCCTCCAGACTGCAGATATTGCCGATTCTCATAAGTTCCTCCGCAGGAAACTGTATCACCTGGTCTCGCTGCCCTTTGAGCACCAGACTATACATATTTTCCCTGCCCTCCGCTTCCTGCCGCTTTCGTATCTGCTCCTTGACAGAAAGTACTGTGTCCTCCGGCGTTACATTTATATCCAACGGAAGATACAGCCTTCTGGCAAACGGCACAAATTCCATATGAACACCACTTTTGGAAATCTCTCCTTCATAAAAGCCCTTCGGCCCGGTATCCGTACGGTCTGCCGGTTCCAGGCACCCTGCCTGCACAATACGGTTTTTCAGCAGCTCCCCGCCTTTATGAATGTGTCCCAGCGCAATATAATCAAATGCACTCTCCTGCAGCTTAAATAAATCATACGGCCGGTGCTTTGCATCGCCGCCATGCCCCAGCAGGATATTCACACGTCTCTCATCTGCCACCGCAATCCGGTTATAAACAGACTCTGCATCCTCCTTTGCATAATAGCTGCCGCCATATACGGACAGATTCAGCTCCGGGAAATCCTTTCTTTCAATTCCTGTGGATTTGAGAAATGTAACCTGTCTGCACCACTCAAAGCTGCGATAATAGGAATCCTGCTTGATATAATCATGGTTTCCTGCTATAAGCACCACCTTTGTCCTGGTCAGCCCGGAAAACAGATAATTGACCTCCTTCAGTTCCCTCAGAAGCGGCTGTCTGTGGAACATATCACCTGCTATCAGCAGCACATCCGTCTGTGTCTGCTCCGTATATTCTATCAACCGTTCAAATGTCTCCCACAGCTCTCTGCCGCGGTTCTCCGCCCATGGTGCATCCTTTTCCGGCACCGCGCCCAGATGCAGGTCTGCCGCATGTATCACTCTCATAGCTTTTCACTCTCCCAAATACATCTTATGACCTATTATAACAATACTCTCCTGTTTCCGCCACCTTTTCGTCTTCTGCACAGATAATAGCAGAAAAACAGTACTTTCCCCAAAATAGCACAAAAAGGTCTGTTGTATCGATTTTTGTACAATGCTATACTCTAAATATAATCTGCGACAAGGAAGGAGATTATTATGATACTGGATGCTTTCTTTTCTGTTAATCGTATGCTCAAGCCCTCCGAAAAAATCGGAGACATCCCCGATTCCCGGACCGTTTATCAGAACTTTTTTAATATTGCCTGGCCGTCTGCCATTGAATCAACACTGGTAGGTCTGGTTGGTGCCATTGATACGATGATGGTCGGAAGCATCGGCACCGAAGCAATCGCTGCCGTAGGAATTACCAATCAGCCAAAATTTATCCTTCTGGCTGCCATCAACTCTCTGAATGTGGGCGTCACCGCCATTGTAGCACGCCGTAAAGGGGAAAACGATCAGGAAAGCGCCAACAGTTGTCTCAGACAGTGTCTGCTCATTTGTATCGCCATCGCTGTTTTTATGGCAGTTATGGGATTTTCATTTGCTTCCGAGATTCTTGCATTCGCCGGAGCAACACCGGACTATCTGGATTATGCAGTATCCTATTTTCGCATCCTTATGGTAAGCATCTTCTTTCAGGCTGTCAATCTTACTATCAACGCTGCCCAGCGCGGTGCCGGAAATACAAAGATTTCCATGCGCACAAATGTGACAGGAAATCTCGTTAATGTAATATTCAACTATCTGTTAATAAACGGTATCGGCTTTTTTCCAAAGCTTGGCGTACAGGGAGCCGCTATCGCCACAGCACTTGGCGCCTTCGTCGCCTGCTGTATGTCCGTTGTAACCCTGTTCAGAAAAAATGCCTTTTTAAGCTTCCATGTAAAGGGAACCTGGAAGCTCCAGAAGGTTTTGCTTCTTCTGCTTGTCAGCATCAGCGGCAGTGCTCTGGTTGAACAGGTATTTATGCGTATCGGCTTCTTTACTTACGCTAAATTAGTAGCTGCACTCGGCACTACCGCCTATGCAACACATCTGATTTGCATGAATATCCTCAGTCTGTCCTTTAATTTTGCAGACGGCTTCGGTATCGCCGCTTCCTCTCTGGTTGGGCAAAGCCTCGGAGCAAAACGCTCCGACATGGCTATTCTCTATGTAAAAGCCGGACAGCGCATTGTATTCTGCATCTCAGCAATCCTGTGTATATGCTTTATCCTCGGCAGAAGCTTCCTTGTGTCCTTATTTACAACAGAGGCCGAGGTTATTGAGCTTGGCTCTGTCATCATGCTTCTCATCGCCTGCATCACCTGGCTGCAGACCTCCCAGGTCGTTGTCTCCGGTTCTCTGCGCGGTGCCGGGGATACCAGATTTGTTGCTTTAAGCTCTCTTATCAGTATCGCTATCCTTCGTCCGTTCCTCGCATGGCTGTTCTGCTACCCACTCGGCTTCGGACTGATTGGCGCATGGTTCTCCCTGCTCGCCGACCAGGGCATGCGGCTTGCACTCAATTTCTGGAGATTTTCAACTGGAAAATGGGCAATGATTAAGGTGTAAAAGAAATGTCATAAAAATTATTTCTTTGCCAGAAATATTCCGGCCTCTTTTGTGACATGAAAGCCCTTCTTCGTCTTCTTCCTCACAAAGCTTTTAAAATCATTATAGCAGTCCACGATATACTGATTCTGGTTGCCGTGACAGGAAAGGACATAGGATATCAGCGGCTCTGCTTCTGTTACGCATAAAGAATCCTCATACTCAATCCACTCTGGCTGTGAAAACCAATGGCGCAGAATAGTCTCTCCATTTTCCTTTCCAAACCGGTCATACAGATGATCAGCAGAAAGGATAATTCTCTCATCAAAGGACGAAACCAATTCACTTATTTCTCTCATGTGCCTTTTGCCATACGTCCCGGCAATCAGTGTTCCTCCGGGCTTTAATACACGGGATATCTCGCTGCATGCCTTTTCGATATCCTCACAATAAAACAAAACATGATTTGCAATGACTAAATCAAATTCACCGTCAGAAAAAGGCAGCTTCTGACAATCACACATAGAAAACGAAAAATTATCTTTTTCTTCCTCCAGCTTTCTTCTGGCATCACGCAGCATTCCATCCGAGATATCGGAGAGAATAACGGATGCTCCTGCCGGAAGCACGCGGTCTTTCCAGAGAGAGCCATCACCGCATCCAACCTCAAGCACCTTTTCCGCACCGTCTAAGTTTAATTTTTCAAATATCCATGAAAACCAGCCCTGTTTATTCTGCGAATACAGACTATGGAGCTGAATTCTTGCAGAAATGTTAGAGGCATTCTTATACTGATTTCTCATGCTGTTCTCCATGCCTGTCATGTGTATCAGTTCCAGAAGCTGCGACCAGTGTATTTCATGCCCATTGTCTATCTCATCCGCTGTATCCTGAATTGTCTGTGCCACCAGCTTAAGCTGCTCTATTCTGTCTTCCACAAGCTTTCTCTGTATCTGTAAAAAATTTCCCAGATGATGATGATTAGAATCATCCAGCAGCATTTCTCTGATATCGTTCAGCGAAAATCCCAGGTATTTTAACAGAAGAATCTGCTGCAGCCGCCCTAAATCTGCATCTGTATAAAATCTTGCGCCTGACTCTGTTACCAGAGACGGCTTAAATATATTTTTCTCATCATAGTATCGAAGTGTTTTCTTCGTAATACCTGCCATTTTGGCAAATTCTCCTGAAGAATGATATCCTTCCTTTTTCATTTTTTAAGCCACCTCTTATATGTCATATCTACCGCAAATGCTCCAAGCGGTGCTGTAATCAGTATAGCCAGTACTGCCACAGTCAGTACAACATTGCCGCACGACAGTCCCATAGATAATGGAACTGAGCCTATAGCCGCCTGCACCGTCGCCTTTGGGGTATAAGCAAGCATACAGAACAGCCGCTCCTTACGCGACAATTCTGTTCCCAGCATACAGACAAGAACACCCGCCATGCGGAATAGCAGCACACCGAATATCAGGATAACTGCAGCTATACCACAATTCAGTGCATATGGAATATCAACAGTCGCCCCTACCAGTACAAATAGCAGCAGCTCTGCCGCTACCCACAGCTTCGAATACTTTGCCGATAATCTGCGGGCTGCTTCCAAGCGCATCCTCTGCAGCGTGATTCCCATCCCCATCACCGCCAGCAGTCCTGAAAATCCAATTATCCCTGTAATGGAATGCTCCAGTGTCACCAGCAGAAATGATATACTCAGAATCATAATGACTTTCACGCTGTCCCGAAGATGATACTGCGCAAATATCCATGCAAGCGCTGCCCCGCAGACAATACCCCCTGCCAGTCCAAGCAGAATGGAGGTTGGAATCTTCACTAAATCAAGTGCTGAAAATGTCCCATTTGCCGCAAGCCCTGTTACCGATGCAAACAGCACAATCACAAACACATCATCTACAGACGCCCCTGCCATGATAAGCTGCGGAATGCTCTTATCTGTTCCATAGCCCTCTTCCATCAGCTTAAGCATCTTCGGCACAATCACCGCAGGCGATACTGCCGCTATTACTGTTCCAAGCACAGCCGCCTCTAAAACGCTCACTCCCAGCAGCTTCGGAGCCAGACAAAGCATACCCGTTATCTCAAAGCATGCCGGAACAAAACACATCAGCACTGCAGGTCTGCCCACCTTCTTCAAATCCTCAATGTTCAGATTCAATCCTGCTCTCGTCAGAATGATAATCAATGCAATCTGCCGCAAATCTGCAGATATGGACAATATGGATTCATCCAGCAGGTTCAGCACATACGGTCCTAATAAAATTCCCGTCAGAAGCATACCGAGCAGACTCGGAAACTTAAGCTTTGAAAAGATACCTCCAAGCAGCATACCACATAGAAAAATCAGTGCAAGACTAAGTAACATAACTCTTCCTCCTGTTTTATGTAAACTAAAAGGCTGACAACCCTGTAATTATCATCACAGAAGTCATCAGCCTTTTATTTTAAAGCTCACAGTTATTTACTGTTCTCGGGAACGGAATTACATCGCGGATATTGCCCATACCCGTCAGATACATCACGCATCTCTCAAAGCCCAGTCCAAAACCTGCATGTCTTGTCGAGCCATATTTACGCAAATCCAGATAGAACTGATAATCCTCCGGCTTAAGTCCCAGCTCGTTCATTCTGGCAAGCAGCTTATCATAATCATCCTCTCTCTGGCTTCCGCCGATAATCTCGCCGATTCCCGGTACAAGACAATCCATAGCAGCTACTGTTTTGCCGTCATCATTGAGCTTCATATAGAATGCCTTGATTTCCTTTGGATAATCGGTTACGAATACCGGACGCTTGAAAATCTGCTCGGTCAGATACCTCTCATGCTCCGTCTGCAAATCACAGCCCCAGGATACTTTATAATCAAATTCATCATTGTGCTTCTCCAGAAGCTCAATCGCCTCCGTGTAGGTAATATGACCGAATTCAGAATTCAGCACACCCTCCAGACGCTCAATCAGACCCTTGTCCACAAACTGATTGAAGAACGCCATTTCCTCCGGTGCATGCTCCATGACGTAGCGGATAACATATTTTAACATACCCTCAGCAAGCACCATATCGTCCTTCAAATCTGCAAATGCAATCTCCGGCTCAATCATCCAGAACTCGGCCGCATGGCGGGTGGTATTGGAGTTCTCTGCACGGAAGGTCGGTCCAAAGGTATATATATTGCGAAATGCCATCGCATAGGTCTCGCCGTTTAACTGTCCGCTTACTGTCAGATTTGTCGGCTTATTGAAGAAATCCTGCGAGAAATCTACCTTGCCGTCCGCAGTCTTTGGCACATTGTTTAAATCCAGCGTTGTTACCTGAAACATCTCGCCTGCACCTTCACAGTCACTGCCTGTGATTAACGGTGTATGCACATAGACGAAATCTCTCTCCTGGAAATACTGGTGAATCGCATAGGCAATCAGAGAGCGCACTCTGAATACTGCCTGGAACGTATTTGTTCTAGGTCTTAAATGAGAAATCGTTCTTAAATATTCAAAGCTGTGTCTCTTTTTCTGCAGCGGATAATCCGGTGAAGAATTACCCTCTACCTCTACCGTATCTGCCTGAATCTCGAACGGCTGCTTTGCCTCCGGTGTCGCCACCAATGTACCGGTTACGATAACAGCTGCACCTACGTTAAGCTTTGATACCTCTGCAAAATTATCCATGGTATCATGGTACACTACCTGTAATGTCTCAAAAAATGTTCCATCATTTAATACCAGAAAACCAAAGCTCTTGGAGTCACGGACACTGCGAAGCCAGCCGCCCACTGTAATCTTTTTGCCAAGATACTCTTCTCTGTTTCTGTATAATTCTCTTACTGTTACTAATTCCATCTCAGAAATACCTTTCTACTCATTGATAATTCCCTTAACTGCCTCTGCCATCTTATCGCATTTGCAGTCTCTGAAGAAATACTCCTTAAACTTCTCACCGCTTACTGCGCCCTTTAATAACTCCTGGTCAATATTCTTTAGGATTGTCACCATATCCACATGAGTAACCTTCTTTACTTCATCAAGAATCTTCTTATTTCTCTGCTCCGGCACGACTCTCTCCTTCGGATATCCGCCGCCACCCGGTGTGCAGAAAAGCTTTTCGAAAATATACTGCAGATTCAGCTCACCGCCCCATCCGAAATTCTCAGCAAATGGAAGTGCGATAGCGTTTCCGTCGTTTACCTGAGAGAACAGATATGCGTCAAGCGGAGACTCAATATGTCCGCAGAGTACATTTGGGAAGGAGTTACATGCTAACATAGCGCCCTCGCCTGTACCGCAGCCGGTAATTACGAAATCTGCTGCTCCGGAGTTTAACAGAATTCCTGTAAGGATACCAACCTGCACATAAGTAAGCTGTGCCTGATCCTCTGAGCTGTACATACCGTAATTCACTACCTCATGTCCCATCGGCTCTACAACACTTTTTAATGTATTGTAAATCATCTCATTTTTAGCTGCCTGACTGTTCTCATTAATCAATGCGATTTTCATTGCTTCCTCTTCTCCTATTCTACATTAGTATATACAATATCTTCTTTAACTATAAGCCACTTACCGGATTTTGTCAACCTCGGGCGTTCCGCCCGCACTATTCTCAAAACCGCGCCTGCAGTGCTTTCCTGCTGCTTCGCAGCAGCCTTACTTATCTGCTCCTATCCTCACTCAGCAGATATGGAAGATTCGCCGGCTGGTTATAAGCGGTATTCTGCCATGCCACACCCTCGCGATAAGCTCTGTCCTCGAGCATACATGGGAATACATACTCCGTCTCATAAGTCGTGCTGTAGATACGAATCTTATTATTATCTTCAGCATCTCTTACGATAACCTCTTCTCTCCAGTCACCGTAAATATCAGCAACTAATCCTGCATTTGCCTTTGTTCCGTTATTGAGCTGTGCCCCGTCTGCCTGCAATAATACATTTGTTTTCAGGTTTTCATAATCCCACTTCTGAATCTGTGGTATGAGCTGCTCGCTGTTGTTGGAGTCAAAAAGCTCCATCAGCAAATCGCCGTCCCAGTACATAGAAAAGTTCTGACTTGGCTTTTTATCCTGATAAATAATATTCCCCTGGCTGTCATAGGTTACATTGGTAACAGCACACCACATCTCAGCACCCTCGTAGCGTGGGTCGATATCGGCTGCAACACCTCGTCCGGTATCCTTGCCATTTGCATAACCCCACAAAATCTCACCTGTCGCTGCATCATGCAGCTCTACATGGTATTTTGCATTTGCCTCCTCATGCACGCTGAAGACCTCCAGCTTACCGTCATTATTCCAGTCACTGACATGCATCGCATCCCCGTGTCCCAGACCAGTCGCATAAAGAGCTTCTCCTGTGTTATCTACTACCAGAGAGCCGTAGATAATCTCATCATAGCCGTCATTGTCTACATCATTGACCGACAGTCCATGATTTCCCTGTGCTGCATATTCGCTTTCATTCGGCACATCAAATGCCCACTGCATGACAAGCTTCTTATCAATCAGCTTCCATGCGGTAAGCGCCGTTCTTCCATAATAGCCACGGCAGAACACGGCACTGGCAGAGCCGTCATCCAGATACGCCGTCGCAGCAAGGAAACGGTCGCAGCGGTTTGCATAACCGTCATTTTTCTCTGCCGGATAGCCATCCTTTAGACCCCAGTATCTGGTGTCATAGATTCCCTTCACCTCGTCATAAGGTCCACGCTCCGGGATATATTCCACCGTATCAATGATACTGCCAGTCTTTCCATCAAATACTGTCAGATATTCCTGTCCGAGTACGATTCGTCCCAGTCTGCCGCTATGCTGGCGGAAATCATACTGCTCCGGCGTGCCCTTTGCAGATATATCAAGGCTGCTCATGCTCACTGCCCCGACAAAGCCAGTCTCATTCAAAGAAGCATCATAGGCAGTCGTACCATCGGCAGTCTTGCACATGACCTCTGCGCAGCCGTCTCCGTCATAATCCCATACCTGGAATTGTGTATAATGTGCACCGGAGCGGATATTTAATCCAAGGTCAATACGCCACATCAGCTTTGCCTCTCCGGTTGCGATATTGATATCATAACCGTCTAAAAATGTGGTTCCGGTATACCCATCCTTCGAATTATCCTGTGCATTGCCCGGATACCACTTTACAATCAGCTCAAGCTGACCGTCTCCGTCTAAATCTCCCACGGACATATCATTGGACGTATACGCTGTCTCAGAACCATCCGGCATCGTCTGAGGCTCCGGTGCCTGCAGGGTAAACTCCTGATACTCTCTGCTCCACGCGATTGTCTCCTCACCCGACTGTGAAAGTCCCTCGCTGGCTGTCAGCCTGTAGGTATCGCCGGACTTACCCTCCGTATCAAAATAACTGGTTCTGTCACCTGTATAGACCACCTCGCCGTTTCTCTCCAGTGTAAAGCTTATACCTGCAGAATCTGCCTCATATGCACGCCAGCTCACAAAAATGCCCTCCGGCGAGCGTGTACTTTCCTTTACTGCTACCAGCGCACGGTCAGAATAGCTTTCAGCATCTGCCCTGACTCCGAAATCCGTCAATGTACCATACTGCGTTGTCTCTTCCTTCGTCTCTGTTTCCGGTTCGGCTGTCGTAGTCTCTGCCGCTGTCGTTGTCTGTGCTGTTGTGGTCTCTGCAGATGTCTCAGGCTGTGCCAGCGCCGCCGGTGTTGTCGCCCCGTCAGAAGCCGAACCACAGGCTGTTGCTGATACTGCTATCGACAGAGCCGCGACTACTGCCGTAATCTTTTTTATTTTTTTGTAATACATGATAACTTGCCTCCTTTACCCCTGTACTAATCAATATACATGATTTTCTCCTAAAAATCTACTCCTTATTAGAACAAAGCGGAGCACGGTCAGCTTTAGCTGACATTTTCATCTTGTGCGAGTGCTCATCCCTGCATTTTTTATATCATAGGGAAGTTTAAAGAACTTTCCTATGATATGATAAAAGGGACTGTCAATCCAGCCCCTTTATATGCAGACACTCGTCTTCTGTTTACTCTTCTGTTTTTTCCACAGTTGTCTTCTCATTCGCAGAAGGTACACTGATAACAGCTGCCAGAAATGCCAGTGCCAGACCCTGACCCCAGCCCTGAATCCATGCCTTCGGTACATTTCTGTAGCCTTCTCTGTCCTTCATAACAGCCGTACCGCCGGACACATTGAGAACTCTTCCATCCTCGCTGATATTATCAAGAATACCCCTCAATGCCTTCTGCACATACTTGGAATGAAGTGGATTACCGTTATCAATCATCGCTGCTGCGATACCTGCAGATGCGGAAACCTCTTCATAAGATTCCGGATCATCAAGAATCGTTCTCCATAAACCATTTTCTGTCTGCAGAAGCTTGATTGCTGCCAACTGGTCACGAATCGAGCACTCTACATCCATGCAAGGCGGATACAGATACCAGTCACTTAACTGCTTCTTAACCTGAGACATAGTGTAAGCTGCCCACGCATTTGCTCTTCCCCAATAGAAGCCAGACATATGATCCTTATGTATATTATTATAGCCGTGATACCAGAGACTGGTCTTTTCATCCTGCAAATACTTGATATGCCAGTAATACTGGTTTAATGCATCATTGATAATATCCTGATCCTTTAATTTTGCGCCTACTCTTAATAAGAAAAACGCTGCCATAAATAATGTATCAGCCCATGCCTGCTCCGGGAAATCATTGTTTGAAGATACTGTATGCTGTAACACATGGTCACCAAAACGAAGTGCCCTGTTGCGCAGATAATCCACCTTGCTCATCACGAGATCCCAGTACTTCTGGTCTCCGGTTGCCTCATACAGAGAAATCATGGCATGTCCCATAGCACAGGCATTCACATTCCAGTCAGGAAGTCCCATCTCCAGATATTCGTCCGTCCACTTCACCAGCATATCCAGATATTCCTTATTTCCCGTTGTCTCATATGCTTTGCAGACACCATAATAAGCTACTCCGCATGGCCAGTCCCATACCATGTCCATCGTCATGGTCTTTCTTACTACTTTATCCATCACATCTAAAATCTGTTTCTTGTCGTAGGTTAACTTTAACATAACACCCTCCTGTCGCTTTTTCTTTTATTATATCCTCTGCCCGATAGAAATGCAATAGTGAAAAAGGAGCTGCCGCGCAGACAGCCCCTCTTTACTATACTATTTTCATTTCGATGAAGCTTTTACTTATTCCAAGGAAGCTTTGTTGTGCTTCCTGCCTCATAAGCTGCTTTTCTTTCATCGATAACTTCCTGATAACCAGCCTCTAAGAACTTCTTAGATTCTTCTGCATAGATTGCATCGAACTCTTCCGGCTTACACTTTGTCAACTTAACGCTTGCTTCCTGATATGCCTTTAACAGGTCTGCGCTGTACTCTGCTTCACACTCGATAGCAACTGCAAATACAGGGTCAGAGTATGCATGCTGCTCATCAGCAATCTTCTTTAACTCATAGTAGTTATCAATCATAGCCTGAGTGAAGTCCTGAGGAAGTCCCTTCGGAGAAATAGCCTCAATACTCTGCTCGATTGTACCATTAACCTTTAATGCATGTACGATACATGTCATATCGATGTTACAGTTGTGGTTTAACATCTCTGTTCCTCTGTAATCACCATTTACTACCGGAAGACCTTCCTCGTTAAGTGTATAGGTAACACCTTCGATACCATTTTCCATTGTGAACAGTGTCTCTTCCTGGCTCATCCACTCCATGTACATCCATGCTGCCTTTAACTGATTCTCATCTGCAAGGCTGCTGAAGCCAACGATCATACCAAATGGGTTGTCTGCACGGAACTGAGGGAAATCAACAACGCCCGGCTCAACTACTGCGTAGTTGGAAGCAAGTGCCAACTCAGCATCTGGGTTATTCTCATAGAATGCTGTTAACCAGTCTACATTTGCAGACATATATCCGCCGTACTGATATAACTTACCGTTGATGAAGTCTGTCTGCTGCTGGGAGCTTGTGTTACCTGCTGCACCGTCTGCATCCAGTTCGTACTCTGAAGAGTACCAGTTCATGTTATACTCTGCGTTCTGTCTCTTTAACATTCTATAGGTAGGCTCCCAGGAAAGGGAAGGTGTACCTAAGGAAGAATGCATAGCCCACTCAGCCTCGTCAACCGGGTAATCTCTGAATGCGAAGTTCTGGCAGTAAGCTGTTGTAGGAAGGGATAATCCTAAAGGTGCCTGATCTGTCAGACCTGCTGCGATGATCTTGTTGATAGCATCCTTGTGCTCCTCATAGCTCTGTGGAACATGGTCATAACCAACCTGTCTTAACCAGTCCATTCTTACGAATGTCACAAAGCTGTATGTTGTGTTGTAATATGGTCTCTCAGATAATACGAAATATGTCTTTCCATCGATATCTGTGTATGCCAGCTGATTGTTCTCAACCATCTTGCCATAGTATGTAGGAGCTACCTGTGCGAAAGCATCCAGGTCGATTTCCTGCATAGCACCCTCACTTGCCCACTGAGCTACCTTCGGATAGTCATACTCCATAAGGATAGTAGGAGTATCATCGGAAGCGATTAACAGGCTGTACTTTGTCATAACGTCTCCACGAGGGATTGCTACATATTCCACATCGATGTTATACTTGTCACCGAATTCCTTCTGTACCCACTGTGTCCAGTAGTTATCATCTACTGCAGGATAGCCTTCCTTGGAACGGTCATATACAGGAACTGTGATATGTACACGCTCTGCGAATGGTGTCCAGCCTTCGATACCTGCTGCTGTGTTCTCTGCTGCAGCTGTTGTGGCAGCTTCTGCTGCTTTTGTTGTGCTGTTCTCTGCTGCCTTTGTTGTTGCTGCTGTTGTGCTTGCCGGTGTATCAGTCTTGCCACCGCATGCAGAAAGGCTGCCCATTACCATTGCACTTGCCATAGCAAGGGCAACTGCTTTTTTAAAGTTTTTCTTCATATCTTTTCCTCCTTTATATATTGAAGAATATACTGTTACAGTATTTCTACCGTATGTATATATAGAAATCCGACACTCGGATTTACTACCATAATAAATCTACTGTTCCAATTAACCCTTTACCGCACCAATCATAGTGCCCTTTACGAAGTACTTCTGTACAAACGGATAGATACACATAATCGGAATCGTCGCAAACATAACGGCTGCTGCCTGATAAACCTCAGGAGTACTTGTAACCTGGGATGCCTCGGAAAGGCTGGCTGCACTGTCCGCTGCCGATTTCACCATGTTGCTTAAGATGTACTGTAATGGCTGCAGTGCCTTCTTTGTAATATAATACTTTGCATCTGCATAGGCATTCCAGCGTCCTACCGCATAGAACAGGCTCAGCGTCGCAATAATCGGCTTGGAAAGCGGAAGTACAATCTTAAACAATATCTGGAAGTTTGTCGCGCCATCCAGGAATGCCGATTCCTCCAGGCTGTCCGGTATTGAGGACTGTAAGAAGCTCTTCATAATCAGCATGTTATACGGTGAGAAAATCAACGGTAAAATCAATACCCACATCGTATTTAAAAGATGGAGCTGCTTCATCAGCAGGTAGGAAGGAATCAGACCCGCGTTAAAATACATGGTCAGCATCAGCATAACTGAAATAACGCTTCTTCCCTTCAATCTCTTCTTAGAAAGCGGGTATGCCGCACAGGTACATACAACCATACCCAGTATGGTAAATATCAGTGTCATTTCAACCGTATATACCATTGCATGCGTCATCTGTCCATCACGGAAAATAGCTGCATATGCGTCAAAGTTAAAACCCTTCGGCCAGAAGTATACGCTCTTTGATAATACTGCTGTATTACTGCTGACAGATTTTGCTGCCAGATGCAAGAACGGCACAACACAGGTCAGGCACAGTATTGTAATAACTGCCATTATGATAATATCACTGATTTTAATTTTATGTACGCCATGGGGCGTATTAAAGCGGGAATCATCATCATTCATATTCTTTGCCATTTTACATTCCCTCCTTAAATCAATCCGTCTTCGCCAAGAATCTTGGCAAATTTATCTGTAGCCAGTACCAGAATCAGACCGGTAATAGACTGGAACAAACCTACTGCTGTAGCCTTACTGAAATTGCTTCCAGAAAGACCCTTATCATAAATATAGATAGCAAGCTGATACTGGAAATCACGCACCTGTACGTTATCAAAGGAATCCAGTCGTTCAAAGTTACTTCCCATCACACGTCCAAGGTTCATAATCAACAGAGTAACAATCGTTCACTTAATACTTGGCAGTGTAATATTCCATATCTTCTGCCAGCGGTTCGCACCGTCAATATCTGCTGCCTCATACAGTTCCCCATTGATGCCCGCAATGGCTGCGAGATAAATAATCGTTCCCCAGCCCATCGTCTGCCATACATAAATCAGCTCGTATGTGACTGCCCAGTGCCATTTTTCTGTCAGGAATGGAATACCCTCATCTATCCAGCCCATCTTCATCAGCCAGATGTTAACAAGTCCTGTGCTTGGCTTAAACAGGTTAAGCGCAACACTGGCGATGATAACCCATGATAAGAAATGCGGCAGATACAGAATTGTCTGTGTCACCTTCTTAAACATCGGATAACGAAGTTCATTCAGTAAAATCGCCAGGATAATCGGCATTGGGAATCCCACAATCAAATCCAGGAAATTAAATACCAAAGAGTTTCTCAAGGCTCTTATGAAGTCCTTATCTCTGAATATCTTCTGAAAGATTTCAAAGCCAACCCATTCACTGCCTTCATAGCCTTTTGCCGGCTTGTAATTCATGAATGCCATACGAAGTCCCGGATACGCTGCATAATTAAATAGAATTACACAGAGAATCGGAAAAATCAAAAGAAAGTATAACTGCCAGTCACGCTTCAGACAAACAGCCAGACCTTTCTTGTTAGGCACGGAAGCTAATGCTGTTTTTTTCTTTGCCATGCTTCATCCTCCTCTTGTTCCAGCACCAGAGCGTTGTATAATCTGTTTGTTTTCCCGCTCTGATTTGCTTTCGATATATACATATTACACAATTCGAGCGTTTGATTCTAAGCACTTCGTTACTAAAACAACGCATTTTCAACCATTTATTATCTATTTTTACCGCTTATTAGATATATCTGCAGTCGTTTTTTGTATGTTTTGATGATAGGATGTCCATGGTTGACAGTTGAAAAACAGTGTTTTTTTTAGTATACTTAATGTATTAAAACTGGTTTCATTCAAAACGTTATTATAAAGGAAAAGGTAATTTTATGCCAAAGAAGCAGAAGACCATCACTGAATATCGACACTACGATTTACCCATGTCCTTCCCTGTCATCCTTCTGTCCGGCGACAGATGGCATATTTCTGATGTCAAAAGTAACCGCCTTCATTTTCATAACTGTCTCGAAATAGGCATCTGCCTGTCGCAGAGCGGCTATATGGAGTTTGAAGGCACTCCTCTCGCTTTCAAAGAAGGCGATATTTCCTGTGTTCCCCGGAATCTTCCGCATACTACATACAGTTCTCCGGGTGAGGCAAGTCTCTGGAATTATATTTTTCTGAATCCGGATGAACTGTTTCGAAATATGTTTCCGGGGAATGCTGCACCGATTTCGGATTTATCAATGGTAAATGTCCCTAATTTCCGCTTTATTTACAGTAGGGAAAGTTTTCCAAAGATCTACTCTCTTGCTACAGCGGTTGCCGAAGAACTGGAGAAGAAGCCTGAGAACTATCAGATAACCGTGCGTGCGCTTTTGCTGGCTCTCTGTATAGAATTCCAGCGTTCCCAGGAGCCTGTCTCAGTTTCCGGAGAGACCCCCCCTCGGCTGGATTTGGGGGATGGGAGAATTGCCATTGCCCCCGCTCTCGACTATATTCATAAAAATTACATGCTAAATTTTACTGTAAAAGAGCTTGCCGATATGTGCCATCTAAGTGAGACACATTTCCGTCGGATTTTCCATTCCACAACAGGCACCTCGCCATTGGAATTTATCAACAATACCCGCATTTATCATGCCTGCATTATGTTGAAGACAACAGAAGAATCGGTACTCTACATATCAGAAGCAGTCGGTTTTAACTCTGTTTCCACCTTTAACCGCTGTTTTGCCAAGTCCATGGGAACCTCACCTCGCGACTGGAAGAAGAATATCTTATTTGAAGAAGGAAAATCAGACCGCGGTGCCGTGGAAAAATATCCTGGCTGGATATAGCCAATGGCTGAATACATAAAATAAAAAGCGCCGGAAGCCTATTGTCCGGCGCTTTTTTACATTACTTCTTACTGTATTTCGATATCAAACGGTGCCAGTGTCACAGTAACCTCCTTACCGTTCTCCATGCGTACCGTTGTCGTCTGTGTATCTCCGGTATTATTGATAATAACCAGCTTGCCGCTGCCCGGATAATAAGCACATTCTGTCATCGGATTGGAGCATACATAAGTCTCCATTGCCTTCTCATTCTGTCCTGCATACAGAATCGCACGCATCAACAGTCTTGTATTCTCCAGGTTAAAACGATAGCCGGAGAAGTATACACTGCGGCCTTTGTCAAAGCTGCCGGCTGTCACCATCGGTGTGCCGTTCTTCTCTGCAAGCACCATCGTATCCTTGCCCAGTGCATAGACACCATCACAGATTGGAAGGTCAATGTTTTTATTTTCTGCTGTAATGAAGCTGTCAGCCTGTACCTTATAAGCATACTTGCCAAGACACTTCTTTGTTCCAAGATCCTTATCCACACCAAGGATATGGGAAAGCTGGAAGAACTGGCTGCTGTGCTCTGCTGCAGAAGGCTCATTGACACCGATAAATCCGCCGCCATTTGCCACAAACTCCGTAATCTTCTCCACTACCTCTGCTCTCTTCCAATTGTCGCCGCCGCTCCATGCACTGTTCAGCACACCGGCATTGATAATAACCTTCACATCACTTCCGATACCATCAGCCACGATATCATCAAAGCTCTTGAATTCTACATCAAACGGCAGACCGGACAGAGACTCAATCACGTTAATCAAATCTACCTCCGGGTGCTCATGCAGATGTCCGCTGCAAGTCCAGGAACGCAAGGAGCCCCATGCGGTCAGAATCATAACCTTGCCAGGAATCACATATGGGTCACCAGCCTGATGGAAGCTCTTTAACAAGCGGAACTCGTCTGTCACCTTCTCCATATAATCGCAAAAATCCGGGAACGGCTCTACCAGATGCAGATAACCGCCAAGGCCGATACGGTCTACCGGCTTACGCAGCAGCGCACGTCTCACATTCTGCCAAAACTTCTGTGCATCCAACTTCGGATTTCCTCCCGGTGCAAATGTCGGCTCACCGGACAGACCTGTCGGGAACAGATACGGATGAAGTCTTAACTCTCTGGTATCAATTCCCTGTGCACCTGCACAGAGTCTTGCCTCAAAACCGCTGAATACACATTTAATCAGTCCATCGAAGCCAAACTCAGGGAAACGCTTGCCGTAAGGCTCCACACCAATCCAGCTGTCATCATAGAACACATACGCTTTCTTTCCATATTTATGTACAAGGTCAATGCACTTCTTACCAAACTCTACTACAAAGCGATTTACAAAGTCCATCCACTCACGGTATTTCTCAGACGGTGCATTATGTGTCTGATTGTACAGCCCTTTGTTTACAAAATCCTCAGAGGTCATTTTGTAGCCCTTTTCCTGTTCAAATGCACGAAGCGCCACCGGATTCGCCGTAAAATCGTAGGAACCCCAGTCACTGTAGATATTTCTGCAGTCAATATCATCGCCCCAGAACCATGCAAAGTTGTAGAACATCGAAGTGAAACGTACTACTGTAGTAGCAGGATGAGCAACACACCACTCCTCCAGCCACTTCAGAATATTCTCCTGTGTCTCCGGGTATCTCGGCTCAACGGCCATCAGATGTTCCTTATCACCCCAGTCATTTGTGATATGGTTATACATGGAAATCTCTTCCCACAGACGCACAGCCAGGAAGTTTACTGTATATTTATGCCACTTCTTCGCATTTCTGACAACCACCTCGCCGGTCTCCCGGTTGTAATCCCAGTCAGCTAAAGCCACCTCTTCGTCCGTGGTACGGTCAAATACCTGCCAGAACTCCTTCGGGTCATCCTTCGTATTTACCATAAACTGCTGTGTAAAATATCCCTTTAATGGCTGAATCGTCACAGTGGTATCCTCTGCCACTACCGGATAGCTCATCAGGAAATTCTGCTGCAGCTTGTCCATGTTCTGCTTTGCCCACGCATTGTCAGAACGAATCAGGCAGATGGTAGAATAAATTCCATAACCGGAATTTGTAATCTCATCGGATAACTGTGTACCGTCACTGTCACGGATAACATCAGCGCCCCATTTCTTTGCAAGTTTTAACGTCAGGTCTTCATATCCGGATTCTCCCGGAAGTGTAAAGCTGTCTCTTTTTAAAGCCTCTCCCATTCCTTACTTTCCTCCATTTCGCCGTATCGCACGGCATTTTCATTGTTGCAGTTCATTATATATTTAGTCTACAGGATATTGGCTTTTTTTTCAATGTATTATATAATATTTCTAAACTAAATTTGAGAAAAATTGCACATTGTGCGGAAATGGAGCTTATTATGTATCAGACATCTATTGCCTTTTCAAAGGCACAGCCAGAGCATGCGGTTCTTGCAGACGCCTCTTCCCTGTACACAGAGGAATCCGGCTTTGGCTTCGTAATCGAACGCAACAGAAATGAGCAGGAGCTTCTTCAGCTTCCTGAGCTTAACTCAGCTTATTCCACCTGGTACTGGGACAACGGCAGAGAGCTTACCGTGCTTACAGATACCCCGGAGGGTGTCACTGTCTCTGACAGCTCTGCTTATGAGCCCTCCTCTCTTCCTCTGACCTTTAAACTAAAGGTTCCAAAGCAGGGGAATTATCAGATTACCCTCACCGTAAATGGCGGTGACAGAGGCTGTGATGATCTGACTGTTTTCACCGGCCGTCGTCATCTGGCTGCACGCTGCATCACTCTTCAGCCACACGAAAGCCGCACCATGGAATTCACTGTTAATATCTGTGATATCATCCCTCGCGGCAAGGAGGAGGCTTATACCGATACCACACTGGATATCACCCTCTTTGGCAGTCAGGTGATTCTCTCAGCACTTACCGTCACAGAAGCTGACGTTCGTACCATCTACATAGCCGGGGATTCCACCGTCACAGACCAGAGCGGTGCATACCCATATGATCCAGGCTGCTGCTACAGCGGCTGGGGACAGATGCTGTCCGCTTATTTAAAGCCGGGCATCGCCGTATCCAATCATGCACATTCCGGTCTGACTACCGAATCCTTCCGCAGTGAAGGCCATTACGATATTGTACGCCGCTTTATTAATCAAGGCGATTATTATCTGATGCAGTTTGCGCACAACGACCAAAAACTGCCGGAGCTGGATGCTGCGGGAGGTTACCGCAGCCGCCTGATTACTTATATAGAAGAAATCCGTGCCGTTGGCGCGATTCCTGTTATCGTCACACCGCTTGCCCGCAATACCTGGAAGGGCGACGGCACTTACAATGATTTATTAGTCGACTATGCCGCAGAATGCTTCCGTGTCGGCGGAGAATATAATGTGCCTGTCATCGACCTTCATCAATTCAGCATGGACTTTGTGAAAAAAGAAGGTCTGGACAGTGCCAAGCGCTATTACTATCCAAAGGATTATACTCACACTAATGACTATGGTGCATATCTGATGGCCGGTTATATCGCGGACGCTTTGCTAAAAGTTGACGGACTGGCTGATTTTCCTGAGAAGGATATGCCGGCATGGATTCCTCCCCAGGCCATCACGCTTCCGCTTCCGCCGGAAGGCTATGAGACAGAAGCTGTCTCTGCGCTGCCCGCCGAAAAAGACCTGGAGCGCCCAGAGGAAATTATTACGCGTGTAGAATTCCTCAATTATCTTGTCAAGACAGTCGGATATGTTCCGATGAATGTCTACAATGATATGTACCCGGACGTAGTCGGTCACGAATGGTACGCCGGAGTGGTCGAGGTAAGCTATCAGAATTCTCTCGTGAATCCAGAATATACAAAGGACGGCTCCTTCCATCCACTGGAACCAGTGACATGGGAACAGCTTATCTCCTTCTCCGTCAATGGCTACAAGAGCCGCAAGGCATCTGCACAGGCCGAAGATGCAACCACTCTTGCGCACAGGCTCGGTATTATACCGGACAACTGCCAGCCTGACAAAGCCGTCACCAGAAAAGAAGCGCTGGCTTCACTGAAATCATTAGAAAAAGTGCTGTAAAGCAGTTTTTTGGTAATCCGGCTTGACATCTGTGTTCATCTTATATATAATAAAAATTGATAATAATTACTGTTATTATAATGCTTGTCAACAAGCATAGAAAGGATATTATATGAAAGCGTTGAAATACAGCCGTCAGCGGGAAGCTATCAAGGACTTTCTTGCTGCCAGAACGGACCATCCGACTGCAGATATAATATATTCCCACATCCGTGAGGATTTTCCGAATATAAGCCTGGGAACTGTATACCGCAATCTCTCTCTGTTGGCAGAACGAGGAGAAATTCTCAAGCTTTCCTGCGGAGATAATGCAGACCATTTCGATGGCTGCACAGCACCACATTACCACTTTTTCTGCCGGAAATGCCAGAGTGTATCCGATTTGGAGCTTCCCGACATGGACATTATTAATCTTGCCGCTTCCAGGAAGTTTTGTGGAAAAATAGAAGGTCATACCCTGTACTTTTATGGTATCTGTAAAGCATGTAATACCCGGGAGAAGCTGGAAGAGGAATCGTTTTCCCAAACCAATGAAAACGAAAATTTTTCTCAAAATGCTTGACATGAAAAGTATTATATGATATATTAAAACAGTAATGATTACTATTATTAAATTAAAGAAAATAAATCAACTTAGGCAAAGGAGAATACAAGTATGAAGAAATTTGTTTGTTCTGTATGTGGTTATGTTCATGAAGGAGATTCTGCACCGGAGTCCTGCCCTATCTGTAAGGCACCGGCTTCCAAGTTTAACGAGCAGTCCGGCGAGAAGACATGGGCAGCTGAGCATGTTGTAGGAGTAGCTCAGGGTGTCAGTGAGGATATCCTTAAGGATTTAAGAGCTAATTTTGAAGGTGAGTGCTCTGAGGTTGGTATGTATCTGGCTATGGCAAGAGTTGCTCACAGAGAAGGCTACCCGGAAATCGGTCTGTACTGGGAGAAGGCTGCATGGGAAGAAGCAGAGCATGCTGCAAAGTTCGCTGAGTTATTAGGCGAGGTAGTAACAGACTCCACCAAGAAGAACCTTGAGATGAGAGTCGACGCTGAGAACGGTGCTACTGCAGGTAAGTTCGATTTAGCTAAGAGAGCAAAGGCTGCTAACCTTGACGCAATCCATGATACCGTGCATGAGATGGCTCGTGATGAGGCTAGACACGGAAAGGCATTTGAGGGTCTGTTAAAGAGATACTTCGGCTAATTATGGCTTCTTAGAAAACTGCATAAAATAAGGCTTCAAAGGGGAATGAGCACATTGGGCTTGTTCCTCTTTTTGGCTTTAAATACAACTTTGCAATAACTTTGCCTCATTTCTTCTTTTGAAAATTTATATGCCAATCTATTCTTGATTGCCTATTATAAAAAAATTTGATATACTGTTTCCAGGAATTCCATCAGAGGGAAGCCTCCGCGAACGAATGGATGCCTTCCGAATTGCCAGAGATTAGACGCTCTGGACGCAATTATAAAATATATCACAGACAACAGGGGGATTCGCATGGAATACATTTTATGCAGTGCTAACTTTAAAACATTTTTTAACCTTTTACAAGGAAATATATTTACCGCAGAAGAAATAGCCCAAAAGCTTAAAACCGCCATTCCCTGCATTGCAGATGATATCCACCTTGGCCGATTGGCTCTATATCTTGATTTACCTGCAGATATGTATCAAGAAACAGATATTCGTAATTGTCTGGAATTATATATTTCCCCTTCCGGATATGAAGATAACGTTCAGATTGAGCATTTCGAAACAGGTAATCATGGCTCTGTACAAGTAGCGCTTTACCCGGTAAAAGGGCATATATTTACAGAGGCAGAGCAGGAGGCTGGCAGCTTTCTTGCGCAAAATGTCTTTGTCTTCTGTTCAAAAGCCCGTCTTACGGAACTAATGAAAAAAGCATCCACAACTGACGCTCTTACTGGTGCCTCCAACATGAATGGTCTGATGCAGTTTGGCGGAATGCTTAAAGCACGTAACTGGCTGTCTCATTACAACGGTGCTTTTCTGAATCTGAAAAATTTCAAGTACATTAATCAGCGAGTCGGTGCTGCACACGGTGATGAGATATTAAAAGCTTACTGCTCCTCAATCCGTGATCAGCTTTCTGACGATGAGTTCTTTGCGCGTCTTGGAGGCGATAACTTCTTAGTCCTAATTAGAAAAGAGCATTTTGACATTTTTTTAGACTTTGTGTCACACATTACGATTCCCTGTAACGTGCAGGGAAAAAACAGAGAATTTGATATTATTTCAAGAATGGGCATTTTTGACATTGGTCCGGAGCATACAATGGCGGATGTAATGACCGGAACCTCCATTGCACTCAATATTGCTAAACAAGCCGGAACACCGGACTATATCTGGTTTCGGCCTGACATGATGGATACAGCTATCCATGACAAAAAAATTTCTGTGCTTTTTCCACAAGCCATTGAAAACAAAGAATTTCTTGTATTTTACCAGCCCAAAGTATCTCTTTCTGATAACACATTATGTGGATGCGAGGCACTTGTCCGCTGGGTCAGGAACGGCACACTGATACCTCCTTCAGACTTTATTCCTGTTCTGGAGCAGGAAGGCAGCATCTGCAAGCTTGATTTCTATGTTTTTGACGTTGTATGCCGTAACATAAAAGAATGGCTGGACGAAGGCATTGAACCGGTAAAGGTTTCTGTAAACTTTTCCAAGCTTCACCTCAACAATCCACACTTGGCAGAAGATATTATTTCCGTCATGAATACATACCAGATTAGCAGCAAATACATTGAAATTGAACTGACAGAAACATCCGGATATGAGAATTATGAGGAAATGTCACAGTTTGTAAATAGAATGAAGGAATACGGCATCGGTACTTCTATTGATGATTTCGGCACCGGTTATTCTTCCCTAAATCTGCTAAAGGATTTGAATGTGGACATTATCAAGCTTGACAAATCGTTTCTTAACACTCTCGGCGATACCGATGCCTCTGATAAAATTGTTATTAAAAACATAGTAAATATGGTAAATGAGCTGGATATGAAGGTTATCGCAGAAGGCGTAGAAACAGAAGCACAAATGTCTTTCCTGAAAAGTGTAAACTGTTCCATGGTACAAGGATATCTGTTTGATAAACCGCTTCCGCACCATGAATTTAATAAAAGACTTTCCGAAGGAAGAATATACAAAAAATAATGCATACCTGAATAAATAATTAAAGTATGCGGTAGTAACAGACTCCACCAAGAAGAACCTTGAGATGAGCATCGACGCTGGGAACAGTGCTGGCTATATCCGCGGACGTATTGTTTTCTTCTGCTTTGGATAAACAATAACTGTTGACAGACAGTAAAACAGTTGCTATATTATCTATATATAGCGAGGATGCCATTAGTAGGTATTCTCGCTTTTTTATATCAATAGGAAAGTTCTTTAAACTTCCCTATTGATATAAAAAACGCTCCGGCAGGAAATGCTTGCCAATATAACATATGCCGTGTTAAAATCATTTTAATGCATTAAACCAATAAATGATTAAAGTATAAGGAGGAGACAGCATGACAGCAGAGGGATTATTGCAGGAAGCGTCCGGCTTCCAGGAACAGCTTATTAAAACAAGACATTATCTGCATACTCATCCGGGAACGGGCTTTGATATTGCAGAGACGGTCGCTTATGTAAAGCAGGAGCTGATAAGCATGGGCTATGAACCAAAGGAATACGGCAAAGCCGGTCTTGCAGCACTGGCAGGAGGGAAAAAACCGGGAAAGGTATTTTTAATCAGAGCCGATATGGACGCATTGCCTATTAAAGAGGAGGCGGATGTAGATTTTCCCTCCACCAACGGAAAGATGCACGCGTGCGGTCATGATATGCACACCACAATGCTGCTTGGTGCTGCCAGACTCTTAAAGGAACACGAGGATGAAATCGAGGGTACAGTGAAGCTGATGTTCCAGCCTGCTGAAGAAATATTTGAGGGCTCCCACGATATGATAGAGGCAGGTGTTCTTAAAAATCCTGATGTAGATGCCGCCCTGATGATTCATGTTATGGCAGGGCTTCCTGTTCCTGCAGGAACAGTTATCTCCTGTGACAGCGGCGTCAGTGCCCCTGCCGCAGATTATTTCAGCATCCATGTACAGGGAAAGGGCTGCCACGGTTCCATGCCCAACAACGGCGTAGACCCGATTACAGTTGCTGCACACATCATCACCGGATTGCAGGAAATTCACGCAAGGGAGCTTGGTCTTTCTGATGAAGCAGTCCTGACGATTGGCACCATTCAAGCAGGCAAAGCGGCTAACGTCATTCCCGACACGGCTGAGATGAGCGGCACCATCCGCACCTATGACGAAGCTGCCCGCAGCTTCCTAAAGCAGAGAATAACAGACATTGCTTCCGGTATTGCCTCTGCTTTTCGCGCAGCAGCCTCTG
This sequence comes from Lachnospiraceae bacterium, assembly GCA_017624115.1. GTDB lineage: Bacteria > Bacillota > Clostridia > Lachnospirales > Lachnospiraceae > RGIG8607. Next base: position 12,691 of record JAGANQ010000032.1, on the reverse strand, counting down.
TATCCTTCGGGAGCGGCTGTCCAACTCTGTTAAATAATAGTGAGCTTGCCATATGTACCGCAAAATATATCAAAGAACTGCTTGGTCCCACAAAGGCATTTACCGCAGGTCAGTTAAATGCCATGTCAGGTGCCGGAAAAGCGCCTAAGAGCACAGGCTCAGAGGATTTTGCCTATGTCAGCCAGGAAGTTCCTTCTATTATGCTGGCACTTGCGGCAGGACACCCTAATGAGGGCTATTGCTATCCGCAGCACCATCCAAAGGCAAAATTCGATGAAGCTGTACTGCCATCCGGCAGCGCCGTCTATGCCTATACAGCGATGCGCTGGCTGTCGGAGCATAAATAAACGAAAGAGAGGTAATTTTATGGTTTCAATGAAAGACATTATTTCAAGTCCGCTGCTGTTGATTTTTGTTATCGTAGGTTTACTTTATATCGTGGGTTTTTCTCTTGTATATTTAAAAAAGGCATATGCCCGCTGTCTGGAGCTTGGCATCTCCAAAGAGGATTTAAAAACCGTCATTAAGTCAAGCCTTGTCTTCTCCATCGTGCCGAGCCTGTCCATCGTGGTCGGACTCTTCGCGCTGATATCTGTACTGGGTACGGTATGGAGCTGGTGGAGACTTTCCGTTATCGGTTCCCTTTCCTATGAATCACTGATTTCCAGTGCCGTAGCATCCGCTATCGGCTTTGCCACCAATGCAGAAATGCTTGATCAGGCAACGGGACGCCAGTTTGGCGTTGTGATGATTCTGATGAGCATCGGTATGTTAAGCGGCTTCTTTATCCTGCTTCCATTCGGCAAAAAGCTTTCTATGAGCGTCAACAAAACAGAGGGTACAAATAACTGGAAATACGTGTTAAGTGGTACCTTCATGCTCTGTCTTTTCGCTGTATACGTTCCTGTTCTCTTAATCGGTGACACAGTTCAGGCGGCAGTTATGCTGACCGGTCTTGTTATCGCAGTGGTACTTGGCATTTTTGCCAGAAAGCCCGGACTGAAATGGCTCAATGACTTTATCATGGCATTTTCCATGATTGGCGGCATGATTTCTTCTATTTTCTGGTGCAGTTTATTTTTATAGGACAAGGAGGTATTTCCCATGAGTAAAGAATCTAAAAAAATAACTATTACAGACCCATTTCAGGCATGGGCACATAAATGGGGCAGAATCGGTACACTGATTGCATTGATATACATGATTGCACTCCCATTTGTGGTACTTGCTGTTTACGGCTGCATTCCTTCCTTTGGGGAGGTCATCAACCTGGGCACTATCAGCATCCTGATGATATATATTCCTGTAGGTATCTCGGAGGCCATCAGCTATACTCCGATTCTTGGCTCCTCCTCTTACCTGACCTTTATTACCGGCAACATTATGAACCTCAAGCTTCCGTGCGCCGTAAATGCCATGAAGCTTGCCAAAAAGGAGCCAAACACACCTGAGGGCGATGCCATTTCCTCTGTTGCCGTTGCTGTCAGCTCTATTATGACAGTTGTCATCCTTGCGCTTGCTGCCTTACTTACCGCATGGATCAGCCCTATCTTCGAGCTGCCCAGCGTTAAGACAGCTTCGAATTACCTGATTCCTGCCCTGTTCGGTTCTCTGACACTCGGACTGTTCGGCAGCACCAATACTGGCAAAAAGGTTGTTAAAAACGGTGTTATGGGTGTCCTTCCAGTTATCATCATCGTTTCCATCATTGCTCTGCTTGCCCGTATCGGAAGCGGTTCCTCTCTGTTTGGCATGATTGGCTTCCTGATTCTGTTCATGCTCCCGATTGCTATCATTTCCTCACGCATTATGTGGAAAAAGGGCATTATCAAGGTTGTAGACAGAGACGCAGACAGCGCAGAAAAATAACATACAGAACAACAGTACTGTATTACGAGTTTTGAGTGCTGCCGCACTGGCAATTTATTCTTCCATTGTCAATGCGGCAGCACTATTATTATGCCTTTTCTATGTACTCTCCTGCACCGGGTTGACAAAATCTCTAATATACTCTATGATTGCAGTTGCGCCGCAGCAGGAATGCAGTCATTGATATTGGAGGGAATTACATTGAATATTGAAAAGCAATTTATAAAGTATGTATTTCAAAACATTTTAGGAATGCTGGGAATCTCTGCATATGTTCTTGCGGACACATTTTTTATTGCCCAGTCAGCCGGTGCAGACGGCATCACCGCTCTGAATCTGGTCCTGCCTATATACAGCCTCATCTTTGCTATAGGCTCCATGATTGCCGCCGGTTCTGCTACCCGCTATAAAATATGCCGGGCACAGAACACCAGAGACTACCAGCTTTATTTCCCGAATGCTGTATTTTTTGCCATCCTGCTCAGTATGGGATTTGTTCTAGCAGGCATTTTTATCCCTGATAAAATACTGGCATTCATGGGCGGAGATGAAGAGATTATCCGTACCGGTACCTCTTACACAAGAATTTTCATGCTCTTTGCTCCCTTTTTTATGCTGAACTATATCTTCAATGCTTTTGTAAGAAATGACAATAATCCGTCTCTTGCTATGGTTGCCACCTTTTCAAGCAGCATATTTAATATCGTGATGGACTACGTCCTTATATTTCCCTGCCACATGGGAATGTCAGGAGCTGCATTGGCAACTGCCCTGTCTCCGGTTGTCGGTATTTCCATCTGCAGCCTCCACTTCTTTTCCGGCAGAAACACCATACCGCTCGTATTCGGCCGGCCGTCCCTTAAGAAGCTTCTTAGCTCCTGCCAACTCGGAGTCTCAGCCTTTGTAGGAGAAATCTCCAGCGGTGTAACAACGATGGTATTCAATACCCTGATTCTTGGAATTGCAGGAAATATTGGCGTGGCAGCCTACGGAGTTATCGCTAATGTAGCTATGGTGGCTGTCTCCATCTTCAATGGCATCTCACAGGGAGGTCAGCCTCTGCTCAGCGATGCTTTTGGAAGAAATGAGATACGCTCATCTCACAGACTTTTAAGGCTTTCCATCATCACCGCTTCTGCTGCTGCCGCATTGATGATTTTTATTTTTAATGTCATACCTGAGCCTATCACAGCAATTTTTAACCGGGAAAATAATCCGGAAATGACAGCATACGCGGTAACCGGTATGCGCATCTATTTCTCCGGTCTGTTGTTTGCCGGCTTCAATATCGTGGGCACAGGCTACTTAAGTGCTACAGCACAGGCTGGCTGGGCATTTGCCACCTCCATTCTCAGAGGCTTCGCCGCGATTATCGTATGCGCACTTATACTGTCAAGGCTTTTCGGTATGTACGGAATCTGGCTCACCGTTCCGTGTGCAGAGCTTATCACTGCAATCGTCATGGTATTTGCAATCGTCCGAAATTTCAAAAAAAGCTGCTAATATTGCCTTTTGTTCTCATTTAGACTATAATCATTTCAGAATCAAGTTGGAAACAGACAGAATATAAAAGCATACAAATAACACAGGAGGGTTTTTGCATGAAAAAAAGTCTTCATATCGACCACTTAACACTTGGCGTATGCTATTATCCCGAGCACTGGGACAAATCCCTGTGGCGCGATGATTTGAAAAAAATGAAGGAATACGGTATTGAAGTAATCCGCATCGCGGAATTTGCCTGGAATAAATTTGAGCCGCAGGAAGGTGAATTTACCTTTGATTTTTTTGACGAATTCATGGATATGACTGTTGAAGAACATATGAAGGTCATCTTCTGTACGCCTTCCGCCACACCGCCTGCATGGATGAGTGAGAAATATCCTGAGATTCTCAATGCAGATATTGACGGGCATCTTATCCACCACGGCTTAAGGCGTCATTGTAATCTGAACTCCGCAAAATACCGCTTTTTCGTTTCCCGTATCACAGAAAGGCTAGCAGAGCATTACAGCCATTATTCAAATATTGTTGCATGGCAGCTTGACAATGAAATCAACTGCGAGTGTGACGTATACTATTCAGGAAGCGACCATGCTGCATTCCGTGAATATCTGAAGCAGAAATTCGGCACACTCAATACACTGAATGAATCCATCGGTGCAGCCTTCTGGAACCAGACTTATACTGCATGGGACGAGGTGCATCTGCCGCGCCGCACAAATTCCGGCAAAATGGGTAATCCGCACATGGCTCTTCTGGAAAAGCGCTTTATATCAGAGACAGTTATCAGCTTCTTCCGTCTGCAGGCAGACATTATCCGCAAATATACAAACGCGTATGTGACAACCAACGGTTTATTCGGACATATCGATTATCAGAAGCTGGTCGGTGAGGTGCTTGATTTTATTACATACGATAATTACCCGAATTTTGCCTACGAAAGAACTCTCGATGTATCACGCCAGAACGGTATGCGTGACAGGAACAGCTCCTATAACCTTATGAGAGCCCGCGCCATCTCTCCGATATTCGGTATCATGGAGCAGCAGTCGGGTCCCTCCGGCTGGAACTTCCGCATGGAGCACCCTGCGCCAAAGCCGGGGCAGATGCGTCTGTGGACTTTACAGGCGATTGCCCACGGCGCAGATTACGTGGGATATTTCCGCTGGCGCACCTGCACCTTTGGAAATGAAATGTACTGGCACGGTCTGCACGATTACTGCAACCGTCCAAACAGAAGGACAGCCGAGCTTGAGCAGACCTATAAAGACATTCAAAAGCTGCAGCAAATCTGCGGCAGAAAATATGCTGCAGAGGCAGCACTTTTGCGGGATTATGACAATGAATGGGATGCAGAAGCCGATGTATGGCATTCTGAGGTCGACAGAATCAGCTGCGACGGCTGGTTCCGTGCATTTCAGAAAAAACACATTCCATATGATATGGTATATATAGATGATAACACAGAGCTTAATGAGCTTTCAGCATATAAGCTGGTTGTATATCCGCACCCAACCATTCTCACTGAAAAGCGGGCTGCTCTCTTAAAAGCATATGCCGAGCATGGCGGCACAGTAATTCTGGGATGCCGTACAGGCTATAAAAACCTCAACGGTATCTGCTATATGATGCCTATGCCCGGCTATGCCGCAGACCTGTGCGGAGCAGAGGTGGAGGATTTCACGTTCCTCTCGCCATATGACGAAGAACAGTATGTAGCCTTAGAAGGCAGAACCGTCAGCGCACCATGCTTTAATGATGTGCTGAAAATCACAGACGGTGAGGCTGTCGGTGTGTTTGGAAATAATTACTACAGCGGCAAACCGGCTGCATCTGTGAAGCATATCGGCAATGGAAAGGTATATTATTTTGGTGCAGCATTTAACGAGGACACCGCAAAGGCCTTCCTTGAGCTGGAGCATATGGCGCCGCCGGAAAATCTGGGCGAAGTTCTGGAGCTGCCAGAGGATATTGAACTGGCAGTCAGAGGTGACGCTGTCTTTCTGTTAAACTATAATGAAGATTCTGTGACAGTGGGCTGCCATGCAGTCTTTCAGGATTTGATAAGTGGTGAAGAATATAATGATAAAATCGTCATTCACGGCTATAATGCCGTGGTGCTGGTTAAAAAATAATGATAGCAGGGACAGTCTTAATCTCCAGTTCTGTCCCTGCTATCTGTTTTATCCGATGATTCCGACTCCTTCCAGCAAAATCTTCAATCCTATCAAAATCAGCACTACGCCGCCAAAGAGCTCTGCCTTTGATTTATACTTTGTTCCGAATACACTTCCAATCTTCACACCAACTGCAGAACAGATAAACGTAATCACACCAATAAATGAAACTGCTACCAGAATATTTACCTTCATAAAGGCAAAAGTAATACCGACGGCAAGTGCATCGATACTGGTAGCTATCGCCAACAGCAGCATGGATTTTACCGTCATGGAAGCATCGATTTCCTCTTCCTTTCCAAATGACTCCTTTATCATGTTTGCACCAATTATCGCCAGCAGAATAAATGCTGCCCAATGGTCATATTTCGTAATTACGTCAGCAAATACACTTCCAAGGCAATACCCAATCACCGGCATCAATGCCTGAAATCCGCCAAACCATACACCTGCTATGCACATATGCTTCCATTTGATTTTTCCCAGCGACAATCCCTTACAGATAGATACGGCAAACGCATCCATCGCCAGCCCGATTGCCAGAATAAAAAGTTCTGCTACACTCATGTTAAAGACCTCCTGCGTAAAATTATCTATCGACATTTCCTATTACATAAAAAGACTCAAAGACAGCGTAATACTATACTGTCTTCAAGTCTCATCATTTCAAATATTACCGGGTGCACGATTCGCACCAGTATGTCGATAATATTGCACATTCTTGCTGTACCGATTACTCCCTTGCTACATTGTTGATAATTTTAGCACAATAAGAACCATCTGTCAATATCCGCATAATTCATCCGGTACAACTCAAACTACCATATCGTTTACGAAAAACGTTCTACAATTCCACTGATTGCGGTTGCATTTTCCTTATTCTTACGCACAACAGCAGCCATATCTTCTGCTGTTTCTTCCGTCTGTCTGGCTTTGTCCAAGACATCCTGACTTTTAATACTCTGAGCATCCGGCGCACTTGATACCTCGCGAATCTGTGTCTGTATATTTCGCACGGTATCACCAAATACTTCCGACGCTCCTGCAATGTCTACGATAATCATCTGCATATCCCTAATGGAACTGCCATAATCTTTAGTAGCATTTGCAAACTCCGCAAATTGTGCCTGAATATCTGTTTGCAGTAGAAAAATCACCTGGTCAAAGCATGTCTGAACATGAGCAATGTTATTCTTTGTTTCATTACAGATATCCTGAATCTGTGTTGCCGTTTTAGATGAGCTGGCAGCTAAATTGCCAATTTCTCCGGCAACAACCGCAAAACCTTTTCCAGCCTCGCCCGCTCTTGCCGCTTCAATGGAAGCATTCAGAGACAACAGATTTGTCTGGCTGGTAATATCCAGAATCTGTGATGCCATCTCATCAATCCGCATCAATGACTGCAATTCTCCTATTGCCTTTTCAATAGCCTTTTGATTTTCTACGATTTGTATATTTGTCTTCTCCAATGTAGCACTTGCTAATTGCTGCATCTGCTCCACCTTATCCAGTAATTGACCACTATGTATATTGCCCTGCTTAATTCTTTTTTCTACCTCTGAAACCACCCTTTCCATTTCGACAATCTCCTGATCTACTTTGCTGACCGTACAGTCAATCTCTTCCGCACGTTCTGCAAAAGCAGTCGTCGCCTGGGAATTATCAGAAATGCAGGAAATCAGTACACTGGAAGAATCCTGCATTGCAGCAGCCGTATCATTCAAAGAATCAGAGCATGATGACAGGGTATTCACAATCTCTCCCATTGTATCATATAACGTATTCATGGCTGTCGCAATCTTTCCAACCTCGCTTCTTGTCCCAATCCAAGGCATCAGCTTTTCATTTTTTTGAAGCTTCAAATTACTAAGGCCAATAATTGATTCTTCTATATAGCCTAACGGTCTGATGCTGAAGAAAATCATAATAAATGCCAATATACTAATCACTAATACGAAGATAATACAGATTTCCCCCAAAACAAGCATATTCTTATTGGCGGTGCCGTAAATATTCTTTTCACTGTCAGATGAAATGACTGCCCACCCATGTTCATCAATATATTGGAAATTAGCAATCTGATTACCATGTTCATCTTTATATTTCACTTCACCGCTAGTTTTTCCGGATTTTATTTGCTCTGCAATATTTAACAGCACTTCATCCTGAATCTCTGTTGCTATCAGCGCTTCATCATCTGCAAAAATATACATACCCGTTTGTACATTTATCATATAGTAACCTGCAGTATCTTCTTCGTTTCTCAGTTTGTTTAAAATTTTCTCCAGATTCTCAACGAACGTTCCTCCTCCAACATAACCAAGAATAGTTGTCCCATCCACATCAAATACAGGGCAATACATCGATAAAATAAGCTTTCCTGATGCCGGAGATACAATAATTCCCGCATCATATAATCCGTTTCTTGAAGTCATAGCATCCTGCAAAGCTTTCAGAGAATCGCCTGTTCTTAAGATAACTCCTGCTACACCCGGGCTGGAGTGTACAATACAATGTGTATTCCATTCACCTATATAGAGACCTTCCCAATTATCTAATCCCTCAAAATAATCTCCGGTATACTTTTGAGCATAATCGAGCTTTTGAGCATTATCTGCATCCTTTAAAAGATCTCTAATCAAGGGAGCTTTGCTATATGCAGTCAGCAGCTCTTCCTGTCGGGTCACATATTCTTCAATCAGGCTTGTCTGTGCGGCCAGCACACTCTCCATATGACTATGTTCAGATTTCTTGATAAGACCTTTCAAGGTTCTGTTTGCCGTCACATACAACAAGCTCATACACACTATAACAATCAGCGTAATTCCAAGTGTTAATTTTCTGCTTAACTTCCAATTCTTCATATCTGTTCTTCCCCTTTCACCTTCTGGAATATATTGTAAAAAAATGGCGTATATGAGCTTCTACTATACGCATTGCCTCCTCTTTACATTCTGGTTCTCTTTGAATACGATAAAATTGAACATAAATAGGCGAAAAGAATTCATACGCCATAATTTCTATGTCCCTGTCAATCAAAATTCCATTTTCTACAAAATGTTGAACCAGTCTTCTATGATAATTCAATGCATCAATATATTCGCATTTATTTTGTATGGACGCCAATTGAGGCTGACGAAATTGCTCAATTGTCAAAAAATTTCTTACCCTGCTAAAGAACGGGTCAGAAATAAGAAATTCAAGCTGTCGTTTCACTGATTTAAAAACATCTTCTACAGTCAACCGGATAGATTTTTCACCATATGACCTTGCTGTCTCCAAATCTTTTTGAACACATTCGGAATAAACCTTATATCGTTCCTCTATCTCGTCTATCAACGTATCCAGTATTTCCTGTTTTGATTTAAAATGGCTGTAAAAAGAGGCTTTTCTAATACCAACTGCATTTGTTATTTGTCCTATGCTAGTTGCTTCATACCCGTTTGTTGAAAATAATATAAGTGCCTCATCTAATATTCTGCGTTTTGAAAGTGACATTTCCATATTTTCAACCCCTTCGTACTTTCTATTGTATCAAACTACCTTTCGGTAGTCAATATGGCAAACTATCTTTATTCATTTTTCACATGAACCAAAAGTGCTTCATTATCCACTAACAAAGACGCAATCTCAGAACTCTATCGTTTCCGGTATTAGTGCAATTTCCTCATCTCTGTCAGCATCCGGACGTAAGAAACAGGCCTTGGATACTCTTAAACGAATATTCGTTTTTGGCATAATCGTTTTCTATGGCATACCATATGAATTTTTCTTCTTGGTGGTGAACGGTCTGTTCCGGCATGATATACGCCTCCTTTCTTTGGAAAAAGAAAAAACGGTACAAATCGAATTTTCTTCGACTTGTACCGTCATGATCCTAATATCTTGTATTCCTGTAATGGACTATACTGAAATTAGAGTACGACAACACAAGCCCGGCGAAATCTGTACGAGTTCGACGCGCTGCATAATAGTGTTCATATTGTTCATAGACATATAACTTACCATTGCCGTAATCCTTTCAGAAAAATTTTGTTTATAATACCACTCTTTTATGTGCTTGTCAATAAGCCAATCACTGTTCGAAAAAAAGCTTAAGTACTGAAGTGAAGCTTTCTGCAATTGAATGTACGTATGTTTGCAAATAAGGCGAACCGCCACAGAATAATCTGCAGCGGTCGGAAATGAATCAGTTTATTTCAAAATAACATAAGTTGTAGGAAGGATACCGTCCCCGTTATACGGCAGCAAATATTTGCGATCATACAAGATCGAAACGGGGGCAGATATTGCATCTTCAAACAAGCGAATATAGGCCATATCCTTTGCAAGTTTCTTCAAATGTACCGGGACATGGTTCTTCAAGATTTTTGTAACTGCCTCCATCAAAGTTTCAGCTTCTTCTGCAATTTTAGTAGCTGTTTCAGCGAAGATATCCTTTAATGCTTTATGTTGCTCTGCTGTAAGCACAGGCGTATTTACAAAAAGTCCCTTATCGTTTGAAATGACATATCCCTTACGAACCATATCCGCCGCTAAAGCCTTGTCATTGTCACTGAAATGCTCTGTATTACCCTTGGCGATGTCCAGGAACACATTCGTAACATTCTGCCGATTGAAACAGTAATGATGCACCATTTCTCCGTTGATTGGGAAATCCATAAACTGAACATAGTCTCCGGCGTTGTTTTCAACATTAGAGATGCCGAATCCAAACATTGATTTCCAAGAACTCTGATCTCCGTTCTCAGCGCCCCAGACAAAGCACTCTGTTCCAAATTTATCTTTGGGATAAATTACTTGAATTTTGTTTTGGAGAACTTCTATCACTGCACGATACAAAATAAAGCTTACCATTTGCCAAGCAAAAGCATTACTTCCCATATTGGATCCGACAAAGCCTATATTACGGATCTCATTCTCGTTCTTAGCAATGGCCGTCGTTAGCATATCCGCAATTTTTTCTCTCAACTCCAAGGTCTTAGTATTGACCTCGTTTGCAAAGTCTGTCGTGAAGATCACAATATTGGTGTAATATCTGTTGCCGTCTTTTTTCAACAGTTCATATTCGCAAAGTTCAGCCAGCTTATCCTCCATATACGGGAGAGATACACCGATTTCCAGACTAATTTGCTCTGCGGTTAATTTGTCATTATAGCAAGCAAATAAAATATTCTGTGATATTTTACTGTCGCATAAATGATAATAGCGATTCGCTCCGTTCCCCCAGAACAAAAGGGCCAGTTCCTTCGGGTTATAGCTCTGTTGACCATAGTTTCGTTCCATACTCATACCTTCTTTCAGAATTTGTCGTGATTTGAAAAGCAGGTATTTAACCATACTTTCACTGATTGAGAGGCAATCGGATATTTCCGAACAAGATTTGTTTTCAATGTAGTACAAAACAACAGCTTTTCGATATTTTTCAGAGAGCAATGTCAATTCGCGCCGGAGCAGATATAATGCAGAATTATCTTCATCCAACAGATCAACCACATCAGGCAAATTGTCTGTCAGATCGTATTCTTTGCTTTTGGCTTTGTTTTTGCACCACTGTTTATAAACATTGCCTGCAACAGCCCACATAAAACCATATACTGCATCAACATTTCGGATGCTATTGGAAGATTTATATATCTCCAAAATAATATCTTGAGCCAAATCCTCGGCTTCAAAATGGTTTGACGTTCGTACACTGCAGTATGATAAAAGAGCCTTTGCTATCTCTTCAACCTTCGCATCAAGTTCTTGCTTATCCAATTCTATACCTCCTTTGCTTCATCATCACCGGTGATTTCACTTATATAGTGGAACGAAACCGTCTTGGGTTAAATTTTGATCAAAAATATTTTATATAGTAATTAGGCCGCCCGCAAAATTCTTTGGAAATAGAAGTTAGAGCAAGCAGCTTCCTTGGCAACCTCTTCATACCGGTCATATAGCTGAAGAACCGAATGAAGCTGTCTGCAGTAACACAGGCAATCCCGGCGGCCGTATCAAGATCGAACCCTGCGCACAAATTCGCCTCGATATACTCAATGGCTGCGTTTATCTGTTTTAGCATATTCATCTGTTTCACCTCCCGCATATAGCTTATCAAAAGAGCTTTTAGAATGTCTGACTTTCCTTGGGCAGGAATGATTCATCAGAAAAACAACTCAATAATTTTTTTATAAACTTGATCTGAAGAAATGGACGTTGTGTCTTTTCCTCATACTCGCACTTTAATACAACAATGTGTTCATCAAAGATCATTCCTTCATCTCTCAATCGGCGGATTACTTCATCATAGATCGACTTTCTTTCTCCATGAAAACCATAAGGGAAAATAACGGTTTCGCTGTCATTGCATAATATCTTTCACCGGTATTCATTATTTTTTTGCTTACAGTTTATAGGAACGCCTCCCATTCTTCTCTTAACTGTCTGATAGACTGCTGTCGCTCAGCTCTGTTATCACTTACAGCTTTTGTTACCACCTCAAAGAGTTTGTCGCTAAGCTGCCATTTGTCCCTTGTGCGGTTATACTCGCCAAAAAGGGCAAAGGCTGTAGCTCCGACAGTATAGACATTCGTAATTTCATCAATGACTGCTCCAAGTTGGAATTCCTCCGGAGACTGGAAACGAAAGCTGCCCCACATGCGTCCCATATCGTTGGAGCAAGGCTGCTTACTGAAGAAGTCAATGTCACAGATCGTCGTCTTGCCATTCTCAAAATCATACATAATGCTTCCATCATAAAAGTCGATGGCCACGTAGTTCTGAGAGGCGATATATTCAAAGAAACTCAGTATATCACGGAATACTTTCAGTCTGGCATCAACGGGCAGTTGCATAAAACGACGGTGTGCTGCAGGGTACATTCTTCCCATACAATCACCCGAAGCCCACTTGAATACCATAGCAAATCCGCCGCCAATATCCTTGGCTTCAACCAAATCAATCAAATTCTCATGCTGCAGTTCGCTGTATACTGGCAAGGTTGCTTTCAGTCTGGCAATAGCTTCTGCAGGATCTCCAGTATACTGCTCGGTAGGAGCACCTGCAAACTTGATGAAATAACGTTGACCGTCTTTTTCAGTTCCGAAGCAGATGTTTCCGGAATCCTGGTCATCATACACTTTGAATACCGTACCATACTC
>JAGANQ010000031.1 GCA_017624115.1 Lachnospiraceae bacterium | reverse complement strand
GTCTTAAACATCAGGTTTAACTGGCGGATATCAGTAAAATCATGCTTTCCGCAGGAAGGGCAGAGAAGATTATGCTCCTCGATAAAATTCTTCATCTCCTCCTGAGACCACGCATCTACGCTTCCGTCTATCTTCATATCGTTCGCATCCAGATAGTCTTCAATCAGCTTATCTGCACGGAAACGCTCATGGCAACACTTACAGTCCATTAACGGGTCAGAAAATCCGCCCAGATGTCCTGAAGCCACCCATGTCTGAGGATTCATCAGAATTGCACAGTCCACACCTACATTGTATGGACTTTCCTGGATAAATTTCTTCCACCATGCTTTCTTCACATTATTCTTAAGCTCTACACCAAGATTACCATAATCCCATGTATTCGCAAGACCGCCGTAAATCTCAGAACCCGGATACACAAATCCTCTCGATTTTGCAAGCGCTACAATTTTATCCATTGTCTTTTCCATTTGTTTACTCCTTCCATCCCTCTTAAGCATTCTATTTATAAATAATATAAGAAAGTCCGCCCTGTGTCAAGGTTACATTCTTCTTATCTTTCTTCTGTACATTGCTACTGACAAAGCAGATGGTTCCTTCCACGCGGACATCCAGTCCTGCGTCAAGAATCAGTATCTTGTTCGTGCTCTCTTTTGTAACATCAAGAATCCCTGCTTTTTCTTCCTTTGTATACTCGAGAAACTCGGTCTCGAAATCATAGCCCGCATCCATAGCTTCTTTCACGGTTCCGGCAAACATCTCCAGCTCATTAAATGCAATATAATCCTTTAATGACTGATAGTTCAGATATGCAGCCGCCACCTTGTCCAGCACTTCGACGCGGTCTACTGCAATCGCTTCCTTCACATTCCGGTAATTGTACTCTCTGACCTCTGACTTGACAAAGCTCTCCAGCTCTGCCGCGTCATAATAATCCTTATCAAATAATTCAAATGATGCCTCTGCTACACTTCCGTCTGATTTTATATAAAGTGTATTAGTATCTACACTAAAGCTTTTATTTCCACATGCTGTCAGAAACACTGCCATTATAAAAATCCATACACTGACCTTCCATCTCTTCATCCTTCACTCCATTCTGCCGCATCTAAATCCTAAGCGGCACCTCTTCTTATGAATTCATCTTATTTTACCCTTAAATTCCAAGTTTTTCAATACATAGATTTCAAAATCTCCAAAGATTTCAAATTTCTGTCTATATACCGGCTCATAAACTGCTCTACTGCCTTTTTTAACTCTGCCAGCACTGCATCGGAAACCTTAAACGTATACAGCTTTTCAATCGGGGAAGAAATTATGTACTGCATGGCATATATTGCAGCCCCGCTCATTGCCATTCCTTCGTGTTCCCGGCATTCGCCGCAGAGGATTCCTCCCCGTTTTGCACTGAATACATAAGGTCCTTCTGTGTTCCCGCACTGCACACAGGAAAAAACCTGAGGATATTCTCCATTCACTGTCATGGTTTTCAGCTCATAAATTACCTTTACCAGTTCATCCGGTATATGTTCATTTAAAAGTGCCCGAAAGGACTGATAGAGCAGCTTCAGCATCTGACTCTCATCCACATTCTCTCTGGCATAATACTCTGCCAGCTCTAAAAAATAAAAACCATACAGTGCTCCCATGAAATCATTGCTCAAATCCACAAAATAATTAGAAATAGACATAGAAGAAACTGTATAAGAGCTTCTGCCTTCATACAGTGTGAATTCTCCAAAGGAAAACGGCCGGCTGCCAGCCAGAAACGGACTGTTCATACGTCTTGCGCCTCTGGCAAATGCAGCTATCTTTCCTCTCTCTCTGGTAAGTATCACCAGTCTTTTATCATATTCCCCAACCGGCATTGCTGACAGCACCATACCGGTCACCGTAACGGCTTCTCCCATACAGCTTCCTCACCTGTCCTGTTCGTGCAGGAGGACTGTTGTGTCTCCATTCTGCCCTCCGACACGAAATATTCGCTTTCTCCTTTGTAGCGAAGATAATCTTCCACTCTGCCGCTTGCTGCAAATACATTCCAGGATACACTCTCCAATTCTGCCGCCCCTTTCCTTCTTCAAGCCTGTGCGTTTCAAAATTAGAATCTCCTGATTTGCTTTTCCTATACCGGCAAAAACTGGTTACACATCATTCCTGTTATAACCAAAATTCTTAAGAAACAGTTCGTTATCGCGCCATTCCCTGCGCACCTTAACCCATATCTGCAGATTGACCTGCATTTCCAGCATCTGTTCCAGCTCATACCGTGCCGTTGAACCAATTTTCTTCAGCATGGCACCCTGTTTTCCGATAATAATTCCCTTGTGAGAATCCTTTTCACAGATAATTGTCGCCTCAATATCCATGATAGCGCCATTCTTGCGTTCCTTCATTTTCTCAATTGTCACGGCAATCCCATGCGGAATCTCGTCTTTCAAAAGATGCAGTGATTTCTCACGGATGATTTCTGATGCAATCTGACGCATCGGCTGGTCTGTCACAGTATCCTCATCATAGAAAGCGGGACCATAGGACAGATATTTAAAAATACAGTGTATCAGCGTATCTACATTTTCTCCGCTTCTCGCTGACAGCGGAACAATTTCTGCAAAGTCATATATTTTTCTGTAAGCATCAATTACCGCCAGTATCTCTTCCTTTTTCACCGTATCAGTCTTATTGATAACCAGCATCACCGGTGTCTTTACGGATTTGAGCTGCTCCGCGATACTCTGCTCTCCTGCTCCGATAAAGGTTGTCGGCTCCACCAGCCACAGAATCACATCCACCTCGCTCCATGTCTTGACCGCTACATTCACCATATATTCACCCAGTTTATTTTTTGCCTTGTGAATACCCGGGGTATCGAGGAAAACAATCTGTCCCTCCTTCGCCGTATAAACAGTCTGAATTCTGTTTCTGGTGGTCTGGGGCTTATTAGAAGTAATCGCAATCTTCTGACCAATCATCTGATTCATCAGAGTTGACTTGCCCACATTCGGACGCCCGATTAAAGTGGCAAAGCCTGACTTAAAATTTTCGTTCTGTTCCATATTCTCTCACTTTCTCCTTAGTTTTCGCTTTTCCCGAGCCGTGCTCCAGCGAGAAGCTGCTTTTTTCTCTCTTATCCTCACATCACCGAAAACTGCTGCGCCGCTCATACACCGATATAATTCGTGAAACAGCCCTTGGGAAGCGTGCTGCTGATGAATTTCCCGAGCCGTGCTTCAGCTCAAGCACTTCGTGCTTTCGCTGACGGGCTGCGCCCTATGAATTCACGTATAGCCAATTCCGCCTGCCAGCAGGCAGCCTGGCTCTCCGTGTCTTCGCACGGCTTTATTCTACTTCATACTCTAACTTGCTTACAGAGACTTCGTAGGCTACGCGCTTCTCACCCTCATTGTCTCCTATTTTCTTCACATACTCACGGCTCTGCACTCTTCCCCAGATTTTCAGCTTACCGCCCACCTGGAAGGAAGCTGCATAGCGCGCATTTCTTCCCCATGCGATACACGGAATATAGTCTGATTTCCCATACGGACGATTCACTGCCACCAGCAAATCAGCAATCTCTCTGCCAAGGGGCGTTTTTCTGTAAATAGGCGGCTTGCAGATATAGCCCTCCAGAAAAATCTGATTCGTCTTGCCAAGCTCTCTGTCTTCCTCTACGCATTCCCATTCTCTGACAAAGATAGACAGCACCAGACGGTTCTTTGTTCCCTCATGGCGATTGTAGGAGCGGAACTGACCGCTTACCTCCACCAATGTCCCCACATAGCTCTGTGTCACATCCACCAGACGTTCCGATACCATAAGCGGAATCATATCCGGCTGGTTACTCAGACGGTTTACCGATACATTCACCATATAGAAGCCCTCTCCAAAGACCTCATGGCTGAATTCAAACTCTGAAACCACCTCACCGATGATAGCCACCTTGTTGTTTTCCATTACCTTATCTGTCATTATTCGTATTTCTCCCTTCTTCAGCACCCTGCAGCCGCCCTTCACAGCTGCGGATACACTTGTAATTTTGTCCACTATCATATGTATGCTGATTTTGATTCTTTTATTCCTAAAATTTCAAAATTTTTTTAATTGTGTTTATTCATTTCTGATTGCCGCCAGCGGACTCAGCTTCATAGCACGCAGAGCCGGCAAAAATCCTGATATAATTCCAATTAAAACAGCAAAGCCAAGTGCCGCCAGTGCCAGCCACGGTGGAATATAAGAGATAGATGCCTCAACACTGCTGCCATAATAGTAGTAGTTCCCCATAGCATTGCCCGCCACTTTGTTAATCAGGAACGAAACCGCATAGCTCAGTATAATTCCCACCAGTCCGCCAATAAATCCGATAAATGCCGCCTCCATCAGAAACAGCGTACGGATATTCCCCATAGCACAGCCCAGCACCTTGAGCACACCGATTTCCTTGGTTCTTTCATATATAGACATCATCATCGTGTTGGCGATACCGATTGCGGCTACAAATAACGATACTGCACCAATTCCTCCCAGAACGAGCTGTGTCGTCCTTGACTGCTGCTGCATACTCTCCACATATTCAGCATCACTGTACGCCTCAAAGCCGATTTCCTGTATCGCCGACAGCACATCCTGCACATGATCCATCTTGTCTACATTAACAAAAACCTCTTCATAGCAGAATTCCGAATATGGCTTTCCATTCTTCTGCGTTGGCTGTCCAGGAATTACTTTATTACGGAATATCTTCTTCAGTGTAGCCTTAAGAGCATCAATATCGCAGTACACACCATAGCTATACTGATTCCATGTATTGATATCTCCTTCTACCATGCCCGATGCCTGAAGAAGGTATTTCTTTGGCGATTCTCCCTGTCCGCTCTGGGACTGATAGTATGAATCACGGTCAAATATTGTAAACAACGGCTGATTCATAAAATCAACCTCAGGAATCTTCTGTGTCTCCCAGTAGTACTCCTGTGTTTTTTCATTATAAAAATTCGTAATAACCGTATTCCCCACCACGAACTCCAGCGATTCTGCATCCTTATCCGGGAGTCTTCCCTCGCCCAGCGGAATCTTCTCCAGTGTTGCCCGGTCTACACCGATAAGCTGCAGCCACTCACAGATATAAGCGCCCTGCTTCATCACCACATTGAAATTCAGGCGTGGCGACACTGATTCCACATGCTCTATCGCCAGAAAATCCTCCAGCATACTGTCATTCAGCAAAAGCTGATCCTCTCCAGAGCCTCTGCCCCAGTTATACACCTGCACGGAGGTAAGACTACCCGATTCTTCAATCGCCATCATCAGACTTCTGTTCTGCCCGATTCCGATAGATACCATGACAATAATAGAAGCCGTACCAATAACTACACCGAGTACAGTCAGAATTGTTCTTAATTTCCTGCGCCAGAGATTACCGGCACTCATCCTGATTAGATCAGAAAATCTCATCTTCGTCAACTTCCTCTTCCAGCTTCTTACGCTTTCTTGGCTTAACAATCATTACTATCGCAACAACCAGACCAATAGCTACCACAATACCACCAGCCACAAAAATCATCCATATAGGCAATGTTGGCTTTTCTTCCACATCCTGCATCATCGTATCATCCCACATCATGTCTTCCGGATTTATTTCAGGAATATATGGTTCCGTCACAAAAAGCTGTATTTCCTTCTCCTGAGTAAATATTTCACCCTTTTCATTTTCATAGGAAATAATTGCCTTAATATAGCCCTCATCCATAGTTCCCGCCATACCCGTCACCATCGTATCGACATTCGCTGTTGCGCCGGATTCCAGATTCCCCTTGAAGCATTCACCTCCGGTAATGCTGTCTCCCTCAAAGGCTACACTGACATTATAAACGGTACTTTTTCCCATATTATTAATTGGAAACATAATATTGGACTGGCTTCCCACTTCAATGGATGCAGGCATTACCTCCACATTTCCGATGGAAATACGAAGCTCCTGCGTAACCGGAATAGAAATGCTCTCTGCGCTGGTGTATGCTGTTACCTCTGAATCCTCGTACTCTGCTGCAACAGTCAGCGGATAGGACTTGGCCTCCAGCGTCGGCTTGGCTGTCATATCTACTACAAGATCATAGGTTTCACCGATACCGATACGCTTTACAAACATGGTGCTGGAACCGGACTCCGGTATAAAGCAATTGTCATTTTTATCCTCCGAAGAACTCAGTGTAAACTTGATGTTTGAAACTGCTGTACGGTCTGAGGTGTTCATAATATGAATCGTAAGCTGGAAATCATCTCCCGCTTTAATCTCTTCCTTGTCAACCTCATAGCCAGTAATAATCAGTCGAGGCTCTGACTTATTTCTCTCACGGGTTGTTGTCTGTTCTTCCTCCTTGTCCTTAGCCGGATTTCCACTTATGTTAAAATATACCGTCTGGTCAACCGCATAATCGTTGCCGTTCCTATCTTTCGCTGTAATGCGGAAAGTAACCGGATAATAGCCAGTCTTAACGTCATTTCTCACCTGCCAGTTAAACAGTACTCTTTGATTTCTCGATGACTCAGAAGGATCACTCACCGTGCCAAGCAATGCAGTTTCCAAGCGCCGTTCAAAGCTGGTCAATCCTATCTCAAACGGAAACTTTCC
Organism: Lachnospiraceae bacterium; assembly: GCA_017624115.1. Taxonomy (GTDB): domain Bacteria; phylum Bacillota; class Clostridia; order Lachnospirales; family Lachnospiraceae; genus RGIG8607. The sequence goes on along the minus strand of JAGANQ010000031.1, from coordinate 16,454 downwards.
TACATCCTCAGAAAGCTGTGGTGTAATGGTTACGGAATATGCATCTGTCTTTCCATAATTTGTGAGAAGCAATTCAAAACTAATCGGCTGTCCGTAGCCTGCCGGCGGCAGTGCAGGACTGTTCTGCAGAGAAATCTGGATATCCGATTTCTGCGTATCCTCATCCTTATCCTTACCCTCAATATACACATAAGAACTTACAGTAGTCGAGTAAAAATTTCCGTCCATCACATATGTAATTGCATAATCAATAGAATAATAGCCGGTTATCACATCATCACGGACAATAAAACTAAACGTTACTGTATCATCATCCTTAGCATCAAGAATCGAATCATCACCGGGATTATTTCCGTCCAAGCGCATGGAATAATTTGCCTTCGATATTTCAAACGGGAATTCCGACGACTGACTGGATACTTTCGGTGTAATTGTCACATCCTCGGCATCCGAATCTGCACGGTTTACAAGATGCAGACGCACCTTTATGTTTCCTCCGATTTTACCGGTCGGTGTATTCGTGTCTCCTGCCAGTATAATCGGGTCTGTGTAATAGATACCGCCTCCTCCTGTTGCATGGGCAACCGTAAACACACTGCCCTGTACATCTGACAGCAGCAATGTACCGCTGCACAGCAGGGTCAGCAGACCCTTTAATAATTTTCTTCCAACTCTGTTTTTTCCCTTCATAATGTTTCCTCCACTTTCACCTCTATAGCAGCATCCTACGGCTGTTCCACCTGCTGTATCTCTTTCTGCCGCAGCGTTTCCAAAGCCTCTTCCGGTTTCTTCGCCTCTTCTGTCTCTGACGCGTCAGGTTCTATAATATCCTCCATGGCTGATTTCTGCAGAAGCTCCTCCACAGTAGCTGCCTCCGATATTTTCATATCCCTGGAATGGTCTCGCTCTTCTACCTTGACAATTTTTCCGTCTATAATATGGAAGATTCTGTCAGCAAAAGTGGCCAGATGATTATCATGCGTAACCATTACCAGTGTCTTATTCTGCTCCGTCACGACCTTGCGCATCAGCTCCATGACCTCCGCTGAGGTATGGGAATCCAGATTGCCGGTCGGCTCATCCGCGAAAATAATCTCCGGATTTACTACCAGAGCCCTCGCCACTCCGACACGCTGCTGCTGTCCACCCGACATCTGATTCGGTCTGTGCTTTTTCTGTGTCTTAAGTCCTACCAAATCCAGCATCTCAGATGCCTTCTTAAGCCGCACTTTCTTCGGCACTCCTCTGAAGGACAGCGGCAATGCCACATTTTCCACCGCATTCATGGTTCCAAGAAGATTAAAGGATTGGAAAATAAATCCTACCTTTTCTCTCCTGAATTTTACAAGCTGGTTCTCAGACAGCTTCTCAATATGCTGTCCTGCGACCTTAATCGTTCCCTTCGTCGGCTTCTCAAGTCCTGCCAGCATGTTTAACATGGTTGATTTCCCTGAACCCGAGGTACCGACTATGGAACAGAACTCACCACGGTAAATGGTCATATCGACCCCGTTCAAGGCCCGCACCTTGTTCTGCCCGACCTTATATATTTTATATAAATTTTTCACTTCTATAACCGGTTCTTTTCCCGCCATTCTGTCACCTGCTTCTATGTATTTCATTTTACTCCATTCTTTTTAGAAGTATAGCACAAAACCCTGTCAGAAAACAGTCTATAACCTAAAGTTATTTCTTAAGAATCTATGAATGTATCTTATGTGTGCCACATCCTTCTGACTTTTGTTGCATTTTAACAAAATTTAATTTTTCCCCCTGTCAAACAGCAGAAAAGCCTTGTAATCTGCGAAAAATGTGTTAAACTGTAACATGTTGATTCGTGAATAATGGTATACAGCTGTATTCCATGGATTTTCGGCATATACCGGTTTATTTTTTGAGAAAGAAGGATATTACATTTATGAGAACAAAGAGAGAAGACATCCGCAACATCGCCATTATCGCTCATGTCGACCACGGTAAAACGACTTTGGTCGATGAGCTTTTGAAGCAGAGCGGCGTATTCCGTCAAAACCAGGAGGTCGCCGAGCGCGTCATGGATTCCAACGATATTGAGCGTGAGCGTGGTATTACGATTCTTGCCAAGAATACCGCTGTATTTTATAAGGATAAAAAAATTAATATCATCGACACCCCAGGTCATGCTGATTTCGGCGGCGAGGTAGAGCGTGTTCTTAAAATGGTAAACGGTGTCATTCTGGTTGTCGATGCTTTCGAGGGTGCCATGCCACAGACTAAGTTTGTCCTTAAGAAGGCTCTTGAACTGGACTTATCTGTAATTGTATGTATCAATAAAATTGACCGTCCTGAAGCACGTCCTGATGAAGTCATTGATGAAGTTCTTGAGCTTTTCATGGATTTGGATGCTTCTGACGAACAGCTTGACTGTCCGTTTGTATATGCTTCCGCAAAAGCAGGCTATGCTGTACTTGATTTAAATGATAAAGCGGAAAACATGGTGCCGCTGTTCGAGACCATTATCAATTCGATTCCTGCTCCAGAAGGCGACCCGGATGCAGGCACACAGGTTTTAATCAGTACGATTGACTATAATGATTATGTCGGCCGTATCGGTGTCGGTAAGGTCGATAACGGTGTCATCCGTGTGAACCAGGAAGCCCTTGTGGTAAATGCCCATGAGCCGGACAAAAAAAAGAAAGTAAAAATCAGTAAGCTTTATGAATTTGATGGTTTAAATAAAGTAGAGGTAACAGAAGCTTCTATCGGCTCCATCGTAGCAATCTCCGGTATTTCTGATATCCATATCGGCGATACGCTGTGCTCTATGGAAAACCCTGAGCCGATTCCGTTCCAGAAGATTTCCGAGCCGACGATTGCCATGCAGTTTATGGTAAATGACAGTCCGCTTGCCGGTAAGGAAGGTAAATTCGTGACTTCCCGCCATCTGCGTGACAGACTTTTCCGTGAGTTAAATACGGATGTCAGCCTGCGTGTGGAGGACACCGATACTACCGACAGCTTCAAGGTATCCGGCCGTGGTGAGCTTCATTTATCTGTATTAATTGAAAATATGAGACGTGAAGGCTATGAATTTGCTGTCAGCAAGGCAGAGGTGCTCTATCATACTGATGAGAACGGTCATAAACTGGAGCCTATGGAGCTTGCTTACATTGATGTACCGGACGAGTTCTCCGGCACTATTATCCAGGCTTTAAGCGAGCGTAAGGGAGAGCTTAAGAATATGACTCCCGCAAGCGGCGGCTATGTGCGCCTCGAATTCTCCATTCCATCGAGAGGTCTGATTGGCTATCGTGGCGAGTTCATGACATCCACCAAGGGAAATGGTATCCTCAATACTATTTTTGACGGCTATGGTCCTTACAAGGGCGATCTTTCCTACCGTAAGCAGGGTTCCCTGATTGCCTATGAGAGCGGTGAAAGTATCACCTACGGTCTGTTCAACGCACAGGAACGCGGTACTCTGTTTATCGGTGCAGGTGAGCAGGTATATGCCGGTATGGTAATCGGTCAGACCGGTCGAGCAGAGGATATCGAAGTTAATGTATGTAAGAAGAAGCAGCTTACAAATACCCGTGCTTCCGGTTCTGATGATGCATTGAAGCTGACCGCTCCGAAAATCCTCAGTCTGGAGCAGGCACTGGAATTCATCGATACAGACGAGCTTTTAGAGGTTACGCCGGAGCATTTAAGAATCCGCAAGAAGATTCTCGACCCTACTCTGCGTAAGCGCGCAGCCATGAATGCAAAATCCGCAAAATAGGTTGCTGCATTCAGACATGTAAACCGGACTTTGGAAAGCCTTTATAATTTGTGTCTTTCGAAGCATCGAACAAGTCGGCGGGCAGAAAGTCCGTCAGGAGAAAGAACAGACGATAGAAAAGTTTCGTGCCGCTCTTGGCAGGCAGACGAACAAAACGTAAGCGCATAAATGTGTGTTTGAGCTCTCAACCTTATTATATCAATAATGGTAGAGGCGAGTTCGCATTTATGCGCTTTTATATCGAATTTGTGAGTTGCCTGCCTTAGAGCGGCTAGGAACTTTGATTGTCTGTCTTTCCCTGAGCGGACGTCTGCCCTTACTTGTCGATTGCATCAAAGACACAAAATTTGCTTTCCAAAGATTCCGGCGCAAGAAACACTCAGATTCTGTGCTAATCTCTCCAGAGCGTATATTTTGAAAACATGCAGACATGCACTTCCTAATAATAACAATTATCCCGGCTTTTATGTATGAATACAACAGCCTGTTTTTCTCCTTAATCATCGAAGATTGTAATTTCTTTCTCTACTTCCCCGTACCACACAGCTCCCTCATTGCTGATAATTGCTTTCCCATTGGTCGCTTCTGTCACTTTTTTCTCCAGGGCCCCCTGCAGCATCTCTGGTACGAGTAATTCTGCCTCCACAATATCCGTATACTGCGTGTCCAGAATCGGAATCTCCATCTGCCCGCAGATATATTGCAGCTTCCCGACACCATTGTAGTCCGTACGGATTCTCAGCCGTACTCCCGGCTGCTTCGTCACGATAACACTGCCTGCCAGCCCTTCCTTCACCGCCGCAGTATAGGCACGTACCAATCCTCCTGTTCCGAGAAGTGTGCCGCCGAAGTAGCGTGTCACGACTACCGCTATATTATGAATATCCTCACCCAGAAGCACCTCCAGCATCGGCTTTCCTGCTGTCTGGCTCGGTTCCCCGTCATCACTGCAGCGCTTCAGTTCATGATTTCTTCCTATTACAAATGCACTGCAGTTATGCCTGGCATCCCAGTACTTTTTCTTCATCGCTTCTATAAATGCAAGTGCCTCTGCCTCACTCTTCACCGGCATGGTAGTTGCAATAAAGCGTGATTTCTTCTCCACAATCTCGCCTTCGCCGCCCTTTAATAATGCCTTATATGCCTCTGCCATCATTTCTGCTCCAATCTGCTCCACTATAATAATATCAGGGTCAGACTATCTTTAGACCCCAATCGCTTTTAACAACAGCATAGCATATTTCATCCTGAATTTCCAGTCTAAGCCGAAAGTCCTTCTCTGCTCACATATTCATCAATGAGTTCCATCATCGTAAGCGGTGTCACAGTGTTTTTCATAAACAGACCTATCATGCGCTCGACATATTCCCTTGAATATGAAATCGCCTTTGCCACCGTCTGCGTCCTTTCAAGCTTTCCTGCCCTGCGCTCCTCCTTTCTTATCATCATACCATAGAGGAAATGCCCTCCTGCATCCCTCATCTCCTCCAGAAGATAATATTCCAGCTTTATATTCTGTCCCTCCTGCGCTACGATGGTGCTCCCTGTCAGATATTTCTTTATCATCGTCAATCACTCCCCTTGTGCTCTAATGCATTGCGTATACTCCAACCTCTATTATAAAAATATTTCTTCTGCTTTCCAGTACTTTTCATCGCAAAAAGCCTGTCCTTTTGACCTTTTCCTACAGGCTTCTTCAGAATTTTCCCTTTTTCCCGTATATATGTCGATAAAATCTTCTGGTGCTTCCTGTCCTGCTGTATAAAAAAATTTTTTGTGTGAATTCTTAAGATAGTATTACGAACTTCTGTCTGAAAATGTGAACTTTTCAAGTTTTGCTTTATTTACATAATGTTTTTTGATATAATGTATGGAATAAGGAGGATATTACCATGAATTATGGAAAGAATGGCATATCAGCCAAGCAGAAGAAAATTACCTCAGCCTCCAGGAAGCTGAGCACGAAGCTGGGCATTACCATTATAAAAGTATTTCTTGTTGCTATATTGGTCAGCGGTATTTTTGTGGGCTGTGCCGGTCTTGGTATGATAAAGGGCATTATTGATAATGCCCCCGACATTTCTACAATCGACCTTACACCGGAAGGATACGCTACCAAATTTTACAACACAGACGGAGAAGAAATCGCCTCCCTCGTACAGGAAGGCTCCAACCGTATTTCGGCAGGCATCGATGAGATGCCGTCACATCTGATTTATGCATTCGTCGATATCGAAGATCAACGTTTCTTTGACCACAATGGCATTGATATCAAGGGTATTGTTCGTGCCGCATACAAAGGTATTCTCGCCGGGTTTCACTTTTCCGAGGGCGCGAGTACAATTACCCAGCAGCTTTTGAAAAACAAAATATTCAACAGCGGTATGGATGAAGACACCTTTATGGCTAGTGTGAAGCGTAAGATTCAGGAACAGTATCTTGCTATCGAGCTGGAAAAATCATATTCCAAAGAAGAAATTCTCGAAAACTATCTTAACATGATTAACCTCGGCAGCAACACTCTGGGTGTTCAGGCAGCCTCCAAGCGCTATTTCAACAAGGATGTCTGGGATTTAACAATATCTGAATCCGCCGTTATTGCTGCCATTACCCAGAATCCTTACGCCAGAAACCCTATCTACTATCCGGAAAAAAACAACGAGCGAAGAGTAGATGTGCTTAAAAAGATGCTGGAATTCGGACATATTACACAGGCCGAATATGACGAGGCCATGGCAGATGACGTATACACCCGCATTCAGAACAATAATATCGAATATGTGAATAACTCGTCTGTATACAGTTCCTTTACAGATGCAACGCTCACACAGCTGATTTCGGATTTGCAGACGAAAAAGGGGTATACCGAGGCCCAGGCCCAACAGCTAGTATTTGCCGGAGGCTTAAGTGTATTTACCACACAGGACAAGTCCATTCAGGCAATCTGTGATGAAGAATACCAGAACGAAGAGAACTTTCCCGAGGATACAAAATATTCTATCTCCTGGGCGTGGTCCATCCAGCACGCGGACGGCTCAAGTGAGAATTTCAGTGAACGTTCTCTCGAAAGCTATTACAAAAACGGTGACGAAGAGCACGAAGTCACCGGCAACCGTTTCTTCAAGCTGATTTTCAATTCTACGGAAGAAGCTGATGCTGCAATCAAAACCTTTAAAGAAAACACGCTGCTGCCTTCCGACATTGAATTAGGTGAAAACCTGATTTATACACCACAGCCGCAGTCATCCTTCGTTGTGATGGATCAGTCCACCGGCTACGTAAAGGCAATCGTCGGGGAACGCGGTGTCAAGGAGGTCAACCGTTCCTTAAACCGTGCAACCTCCTCCGCCAGACAGCCTGGCTCTACTTTTAAGATTGTGTCTACTTATGCTGCTGCGCTTGACACAGCAGGCTTTACCCTTGCTTCTGTGCAGTATGACGAGGCAGGCTATACATCGCCGGACGGCTATCCGTTCAACAACTATGACGGCAAATACATTGGTTTCTGTACTATCAGAGAGGCTATTGAGGATTCCATCAATGTTGTAGCCGTTAAAACCATCGCTGACATTACACCAAGCCTTGGTTTCAGCTACCTTAAAAATTTCGGATTTTCCACACTTGTAGAAAGCCGTGTTTCTTCCAGTGGCAATACCTATTCTGACATTAACTACTCACTGGCACTCGGAGGCATCACGGATGGCGTAACCAATCTGGAGCTGACCGCCGCTTATGCAGCAATCGCTAATCAGGGAGTCTATGTTGAGCCTATTTTATATACCAAGGTTCTCGACCACAACGGCAATATTCTGATTGATAACACACCGGAAACGCATCGCGTCATCAAAGAAACAACTGCATTTCTTCTGACCAGTGCCATGCAGGATGTTGTCACCAAGGGTACGGGTACAGCCGCCCGTATCGCAAATATGCCAACCGCAGGTAAAACAGGCTCCACCTCTGACTACAATGATGTATGGTTTGTCGGGTACACACCATATTATACAGCAGGTATCTGGTCTGGTTATGATGAAAACCGTCCGCAGGAAGGCACAGAACGCCGTTACCATCGTGCTCTCTGGGGCAAGATTATGACCAGAATCCACGAGAATCTGGAAGCTAAAAGCTTCACGCAGCCGGAGGGGCTGGAAAAGGCTACCATTTGTAAGAAATCCGGTAAGCTTGCCGTCGAAGGTCTATGCGACTGTGATCCAAGAGGAAGCATGGTTGTGGAAGAATATTTTGTCAAAGGTACTGCCCCTACTGAGACCTGTGATAACCACATTCAAATTAATATATGTAAGGACAGTGGTGCACTGGCTACCGAAAACTGCCCGGCTGAATCACTGGAGCCACACGTATATATTAACAGTGCCAATATTCCTACTACCGTTTCACCGGATGCAGCAAACGCAGAGAATGCTGTTCCTGTTATGGGAACCTCGGAGGATTTGACATATCTTATGCCTGATACATTAAAAGATAATTATTGTCCAATTCATTCGCAGGTTACTCCCCCGACTGCTGATACCATCACGACCCCGCCAGAAGACGAGGATGAATATGACCCGGCTAATGAATACAATAATTTCTTTGGTCCCGGAAGTTCGAATACCGGCTATGGTCCATGGATAAATTTCCCGGGACGATAACCAAAAAGAAAAGGTCTGTTGCGTTTGCAGCAGACCCTTTTTGTTCGCACGGACAAGCTTCTCTTCTACTCTGCCAGTCCGGCATTAATCGCATCCAGCGATATCTTCATATATTCGCGAAGCTCTTCCTCCGGCATTCCCAGATATTCCATAAGCTCTTCTATCGTCGGAGCCTGCCCGTTTCTCTCTGTAAGCACCTTTGAAGCCTCATCCAGACGGTTAATTTCCTCCGCAAGATGCTCACTGACAGCTCCTTCCCTTCCTTCTTCATCCAGCGCAGCCTCTACGGCTGCCCTTATTCTTTTTTTTATCTGCAAATCCTCTGTCACCATTTCCTCAAGTGCCAGAACAAGTCCCATATTAGCCTCCTGAATCAAGTCAGAAAGCCCCATGCCCTGGTCTCTGTACTCAGAAGCAATTTGCAGCGTATCCATCAGATACAGCTCCATAAGCCGGTTTCTGACATCTTTCCTGCCAGCCGCACAGGCACTCAAAAGCTCCTCCTTTTCTCCCGGCTTCACTGGCGGAACAGCCTTCACTTCCTCCAGATACATCTTAAGAATCTCCAGCTCTTTGCTGTTCTCCTCAGATGCTTCTTCCTTATTCATTTTCCCAGCCATACTACTATCGTTATCTCCTACTCACTACAGAATTTCATCAATCTTAAGCTCAGACTCCTTAGACAAATCAATAAATGTCTCTCCTGCCTTAACTACGGGTCTTGCAAGCTTATTATTATTAATCATAATAATCTCGCCAATCACCCCATTGCTCAGCCGCACCTGACTATGGATATAAGTATTGGCAATATTCTTTAAAAAGGTCATAATATATTCAATCTCATACAGCTGCAGACCGTCTTTTTCAAAATTATGGATTACGTCAAATGGGCAGATAGAATCCCGGTATACCCGGCTGCTTGTCATTGCATCATACACATCCGCAATCGCCAGCACCTTTGCATATCTGTCAATCTTGTCCCCTTTCACGCCGGTAGGGTATCCAGAGCCGTCACAGCGCTCATGGTGCATCAGCACGCCATACTTAATATGATTGTCAAGTGGGGCATCCTTTATCTGGTTATACCCCTTAAACGCATGCGACTTAACAATCGCATATTCCTTTTCTGTCAGCTTATAAGGCTTAAGCAGGATATTCTCCGGAATCGTCAGCTTACCAATGTCATGCAGCATTCCTGCCAGCGCCAGCTGTTCCTGATCCTGTGCCGAAAATCTCAGCCATTTCGCCAATACTGCAGAAATAACTGCTACATTGACCGAATGGGTATATACTCCATCCGAGGAATCCCTCATACAATGCAGCATGTCAAAAATATGCGGCATCTTCATGCTCACTTCCATAATGCCACGTGTCACTGCTCTGACTCCATCCAAATCCTCCTGTGCCATCCCGTTAGCTACTGCATGTGTCAGATATTTCTGCAAATCACTTGTGACAACTGAAAATGTATTGCGAAAATCCTTAAATTCCTCTGTACTTTTAATTTTCTCAGTCTGTGTCATAATTGCAGCATCTTCATCTGCTGTCTTATTGTTCTCTACCTCAATAACATTTATTGCCGGTACACCGTACACCTTCAGCTTAGAAATCAGCTTATCATTTATAATACTCTTCTTTGTTATAATAAGCTGGTCTGTAGAAGTATACACATCATCCGCAACAATCATTCCACCTGTTAAATCGTTAATTCGTACTCTCTTTTTCCCCATAGTGAACTCCTCTTCCCCGCTATTTATCTGTCTCGTCAAATTTTAATTTCATATAATCCCGGATTACCGCCACACAGCGCTCCTTGCCGATGGCACTGCTGTTGAGACATAAATCATAATTGCGGGCATCATTCCACTCCCTGCCTGTATAATAGCGGTAATATTCAGCCCTGTGCTTATCCGTTGCTCTGATAAACTTCTCTATCTCCGGCAATGTCAGGGAAGAACGCGATGCTTCTGACACCACACAATCTTCAAACGGAGCATGCACATATACTCTCAGCAGCCTTGGATAATCTCTGAGAATAAAATCAGCGCAGCGTCCGATTACAACAAAAGATTCCTTTTCTGCCAATTCCTTAAGTACCTTCGCCTGATAGTGGAAAAGCCTGTCATTTGATATCACATCATCCGTATCTGCCGGTATGTCCTCCCCCGTATATACATTTTTGGCAATCTTAAAAAGTAATGTATTCTTCAGCTTCTCATCTGCCCCCGCAAACAGCGCTTCATTTATGCCGCTCTCATGCGATGCCAGACGTAACAGCTCTCTGTCGTAATATGATATCCCCAGCTCCTGCGCCAGCTTCATGCCTATCGTTCTGCCTCCGCTGCCATAGCCTCTGGCAATCGTAATAATGAAATTTTCCAAACTATCCCTCCTGTCCGACCAAGATACTACTCTTTATTTATAAGAATACAACATTTATTGGTAAATTGCAAGGTATTCCCGGCGTTGTCAGGTAAAAATAGAATTATCGCAAAAGAAGCCTTCGCCTACTTTTGCGATAATTTTTTCAGAACTACAGTTTCTTTATTCTCTCCATTGCCTTCACTGTATTTTCATAGCTGCCAAATGCAGTCAGCCGGAAATATCCCTCTCCGCTCGGTCCAAAGCCTGAGCCCGGAGTACCTACCACATTTGCCTTGTCAAGAAGATAATCAAAGAATTCCCATGAGGTCATCATACCCGGTGTCTTAAGCCAGATATATGGCGCATTTACGCCGCCGGATACCGTATATCCTGCAGACTTCAAGCCGTCATAGATTACCCTCGCGTTATTCATATAATATGCAACCTGCTCCTTTGTCTGCTTCTTACCTTCTTCTGTATAAACAGCAGCACCCGCCTTCTGGACAATATAAGGTGCGCCGTTAAATTTCGTTCCATGACGTCTTGCCCACAGAGAATTCAGAGAAACACCATTACATTTCAGTTCCTTAGGAACTACCGTAAAGCCAAGTCTCGTTCCAGTGAAGCCGGCATTCTTGGAAAAGCTGCGCAGTTCAATCGCACAGGCAGTTGCACCCTTACACTCATAAATGGTATGCGGTACATCTTCTTCGGAAATATATGCTTCATAAGCCGCATCATAGATGATAACAGCTCCAACCTTTAAAGCATAGTCAACCCATTTCTGCAGCTCGTCCTTTGTAATTGTAGAGCCAGTCGGATTGTTCGGGAAGCACAGGTATATCATATCCGGTGTTTCCTTTGGAAGCTCCGGTGCAAAATTTGTCGCCTCAGTACATGGCATATAGATGACTTTGCTCCATTTTCCAAGACTTTCTATATAATCACCCGTTCTGCCGGACATTGCATTCGCATCAATATACACTGGATACACCGGGTCACATACTGCCACCTTATTATCCGGTCCGAAAATATCTCCAATATTTCCAGAATCACTCTTGGCGCCATCGCTGATAAAAATCTCATCTGTCTCGATATTCGCACCGCGCGCCTTATAATCATTGTCAGCAATCGCCTGACGCAAAAATTCATAGCCCAAATCCGGTGCATATCCCTTAAAGGTTGCTGCATTTCCCATTTCGTCTACAGCATCATGCAGAGCACTGATAACAGCAGGTGCCAGCGGCAGTGTCACATCACCTATTCCAAGACGAATCAGTTCCTTATCAGGATTGGCTGCAGAATATTCTCTTACCTTCTTTCCAATCGTGGAAAATAAATAGCTGCCTGGTAACTTTAAGTAATTCTCATTAATCTGAAACATTTGTTTCCTCCTTCCGCCGCCTCACACGGCTTACCAAAAATAATCCCGCTTTCCCTTACGACATTATCTGAATTACCATCTCTGCTGTTTCCAGCATATTCGTCCCACTATCCATACTACATTTTTGAATATATCTGTGTGCTTCCACCTCTGTCATATGATTCCGCTCCATCAGAATCCTTTTGGCATCCTCAATAATCTTCTGTTCTTCAGGATTACGCTGTTTTGGCTGTGCCCGGCGTTTTCTTCTCTTTCTTGCCTGCCCCTCCGCCATCATCTCAAGCGTATTCAGCAAATCATATGTTTTTATCGGCATGGGTAAACTCACAACGCCCATCTCAACACCTTCACTGAAATACTTCTGTGATACAATCAGAAGCATATCAAAGTATTCCGGCAGGCAGGCATTCAGTTCCTCATACATCATATCCTGAAAACGGTATCCACATACTACGATTCCGTCATTCAGAGAATTTGCATAATTGAGCGCCTGCGCACCCGTGGTGCATACTGCTGTAACATGAAAGCCATTCCGTACCAACAGATTTCTGATGCCCTTTGCATCCTCTATTTTAGGAAATACAACAATAACGTTGACCATGCTTCACCTCCAGCAGACATCCTGGTATCTCCTAAAATCTCATCAGGTACTGATCTATCTCCCAGTCTGTCACTCTTGCCTGGTAGGCTGCCCACTCGGCCTTCTTTTCCTGCAGATATTTCTGTGTGATATGCTCCCCAAGCACATTCTTCACAAAATCATCCTTTTCAAATTCCTCGATTGCTTCTCCGAGTGTCATCGGGAGTTTCTCTATCCCAAGCTTTGCACGCTCTTCCTCTGTCATTTCAAAAATGTTCTGATCCACGCTCTTCGGCGGTTCCAGTTCATTTTTTATTCCATCAATACCTGCTGCCAGACACAGTGCGAGTGTCAGATATGGATTACAGCATGGATCCGGGCTGCGCAGCTCAATACGTGTATTCTCCTTGCGTGATGCCGGGATACGAATTAACGGACTTCTGTTTGTTGCAGACCATGCGATATAGACCGGGGCTTCGAAGCCTGGCACCAGCCGCTTGTAGGAATTGACCAGCGGATTTGTTATCAGTGCCATACCCTTCGCATGCTTCAGCACGCCTGCCATAAAATGATAGGCTGTCCTGCTTAAGCCTGCCGCATCTATATCATCTGCAAAAATATTTCTGCCGTCCTTTGACAATGACATATTCACGTGCATTCCTGAACCGTGAACTCCATGCAATGGCTTCGGCATAAAGGTTGCATGCAGTCCGTGGCGCTTGGCAATCGACTTTACTGTCAGCTTGAATGTCATAATATTGTCCGCTGTAGCCAGTGCCTCATCATACCTCACATCAATCTCATGCTGACCATGTGCAATCTCGTGATGGGAAGCTTCAATAGTGAAACCCATATCCTCAAGATTGAGCACCATGTCACGCCTCGCATTTTCTCCCAAATCCAGAGGGCCAAGATCAAAATAGCCCGCCTTGTCGTTGGTCTGCGTGGTCGGCAGACCATTATCATCTGTATTAAATAAAAAGAACTCACATTCCGGGCCAACATCAAAGGTATAACCCATATCCGCAGCCTCTTTTATCACTCTCTGCAGAATATTTCTCGAATCACCCTCAAACGGCTCCCCATCCGGGCGGTAAATATTACAGATTAACCTTGCTACCTTGCCCTGCTGAGGGCGCCATGGGAATATCTCAAGTGTATCAAAATCCGGGTGTAAATACATATCGGACTCTTCCACTCTCGCAAAGCCTTCGATGGCAGAGCCATCAAACATGCACTGATTATCTAATGCTCTTTCAAGCTGGCTGGCAGTAATCGCCACGTTTTTCAAAGCACCAAATATATCTGTAAATTGAAGACGGATAAACTCTACATCCTCTTCTTCTACCAGTCGTAATACATCTTCCTTCGTGTATCTGCTCATGTGGTTCTCTCCTTCTTTATCGCTCCTGCTATTTGGCAACAATATTGTAGATTCTTCCCTTAACATAGATTTCCTTTACAACGGTCTTGCCTTCCAGAGCCTTCTTAACAGCATCCTGCGCCATAACCTTTTCCTTTACAGCCTCCTGCTCTTCAGAAATACCAACCTTAAGGGTTGCTCTTACCTTACCGTTAATCTGCGCTGCAATTTCAACCTCATCCTCTACCGTCTTAGCCTCATCATACTCAGGCCAGACTGCCTGATATACTCTGCCCTCACAGCCCATAATCTGCCATAATTCCTCTGTTATATGAGGTGCAACCGGATTTAACAGAATCAATAAGGTCTTAAGCTCACCCTTTGTCACGCTGCCAGCCTTATACATATCATTTACCAGACCCATCATGGCTGCAATGGCAGTATTGAACTTCATGCCTTCAAAATCAGAGCTTACCTTTTTGATTGTCTGGTGCATCTTTGTTTCGAGTGCTGAAGAATAGCCGTCTTCAGCTGTAACCATATCCTGCAGCTTCCACACACGCTCAAGGAAACGGCGGCAGCCTCTTACGCCCTCCTTCGACCAGGATGCACTCAGGTCAAAGGCTCCTATAAACATCTCGTAGGTTCGAAGTGTATCTGCACCGAATTCATTTACAATATCATCCGGGTTTACAACATTTCCGCGTGACTTGGACATCTTCTCGTTATTCTCGCCCAGAATCATGCCATGAGAGGTTCTCTTCTGATATGGCTCCGGTGTGCTGACAAGACCCTGATCGTACAGGAACTTGTGCCAGAAACGAGAATACAAAAGATGCAGTGTAGTATGCTCCATACCACCGTTATACCAGTCTACCGGCATCCAGTAGTCCAGCGCTTCCTTACTTGCAAATTCCTTATCATTGTGCGGGTCGATATAACGCAGGAAGTACCAGGAGGAGCCAGCCCACTGGGGCATGGTATCTGTCTCTCTCTTTGCCGGACCGCCGCAGCATGGGCAGGTCGTATTTACCCAGTCTGTCATCGCTGCCAGCGGTGACTCTCCGTTATCAGTAGGCATATAGCTTTCTACCTCAGGAAGCATCAGCGGCAGTTCACTCTCTGGAATCGCCACATAACCGCATTTCTCGCAGTTTACAATCGGAATAGGCTCTCCCCAGTATCTCTGGCGGGAGAATACCCAGTCTCTTAATTTATAGTTTACCTTCTTATTACCAATCCCTTTTTCTGACAGCCATGCGATAATCTTTTCTTTCGCTTCAGCCACCTCAAGGCCGTCAAGGAAGCCGGAGTTCACCAGCTTGCCGGTTGCTACATCCGTAAATGCAGCCTCCTGTACATTTCCGCCTGCCACTACTTCGATAATCGGCAAATCGAACTTCTTTGCGAAATCCCAGTCTCTCTCATCATGTGCCGGAACAGCCATGATAGCACCTGTACCATAGGTCATCAGCACATAGTCAGAAATCCAGATTGGAATCTCTTTATTATTTACCGGGTTAATCGCTGTCAGTCCATCCAGAACTACGCCAGTCTTATCCTTTGCAAGCTCTGTACGCTCGAAATCAGACTTCTTAGCCGCCATCTCGCGGTATTCTATAATCGCATCCCAGTTCTTAATCTCATCCTTATATTTGTCAATCAAAGGATGCTCCGGTGAAATAACCATATAAGTTGCACCGAATAAGGTATCTGGTCTGGTCGTAAAGATACGGAGCTTCTCGTCCTTGCCTGCGATTGCAAAATCTACCTCAGTACCTACGGAACGTCCAATCCAGTTTCTCGGGGATACCGTTACCTTCTCAATATAATCAACGTCATTCAGACCGTCAATCAGTTTATCTGCATACTCTGTGATTTTCAGCATCCACTGGCTCTTAACCTTACGAACCACCTCACCGCCGCAGCGCTCGCAGACACCGTTTACTACCTCTTCGTTAGCAAGTCCGACCTTACAGGAGGTACACCAGTTAATCGGCATCTCGGTCTTATAGGCAAGTCCCTTTTCAAATAACTTAAGGAAAATCCACTGTGTCCACTTGTAATACTTCGGGTCTGTGGTATTGATTTCCCTGCTCCAGTCAAAGGAATAACCCAGCGACTTTAACTGCTCCTTAAAATGTCTTACATTATTTTCTGTAACGATTCTTGGATGAATCTTATTCTTGATTGCATAGTTTTCTGTCGGAAGTCCGAAAGCATCCCATCCCATCGGATATAATACATTATATCCCTGCATTCTCTTTGTTCTGGAAATAATATCCAGAGCCGTGTATGGTCTCGGATGACCTACGTGAAGTCCCTGTCCGGATGGATACGGGAACTCTACC